>JAKLER010000031.1 GCA_022711615.1 Acidobacteriota bacterium | reverse complement strand
TCCCTCTCCCCGACGGCGGCCTCCTCGGTCTGGACGGGATGGAGGCGGCGCGGTTCGACGACCGATTCGTCGAGGTCTCCCGCGCCGTATTCCCGCTCGAGGAGGGGTCCGACGCGGAGGCGGCCGCACGGGTCGTCGAGCAGCTCCGGCGGCTGGAGCGGCTCGGGGCGCGAGCCTCCGGCGCGGAGTGGGCCGAGCTCGCGCTCCTGCCGGGGGCGCCCGCAGGGAGCCACGTCGCGCTCGCGCGTCGCGACCCGGCCGGGGCGCTCGGGCGGCTCGCCCGGGTCCCCGACGGGGACCCCTCCGCCCCGCTCGCCGCGCGGGCGGTCGCGATGCTCCTCGACCTCGTCGAGAAGGAGGAGCGTTCCGGCCTGCGCCGCGACCTTCGCGCTCTCGTCGAGGACGGGGGGTCCGCCTGGCTCCGAAGGTCCGCCGCGTTCGCCCTCCTCGAGGGCCCGGGCGAAGCGCCCGCCTGGGCGCTTCCCGCCGTGGCCGAGGCGGTGGCCTCCGGAACCGCGGAAGACTCGTTCGAGCTTCCCGACGAGGCCTGGACGATCGAGCTCGCGGAGCTCGTGACGGCGGTGGACCGGGCCCGGATCGACCGGATCGCCGCGGATCGGCCGGAGCTCGCCGAGGCGCTCCTCGCCGGAAGCCTCGACGACGCCTTCTCGTCCTCGTTCGAGGAGCTCCGCTACCACGCGCCGGCGCGCCTCTTCGCCCGGACGCTCCTCGACTGCGCCGCCGGGCCCCCGTCGGTCGCCGGCTTGCTCGCGCTCACCCGCGTCGCGGAGGCCGCGATCGAGGCGGCGCCCTCGCCCGCCGAGGCGCTCTTCGGCCGGAGCGACGAGGCGAAGGACTCGAGGGCCCGGGGCGTCCTCGCGGAGACGTTGCTCGAGGCGCGCGAGTCGCCCGACGCCTCGCTCCGCGCCGGAGCCCTCGCGCTCGGGCCTCTGACGGGCCTTCCTCTCGACCCCCGCCGTTTCCGCGCCGAGGTCCTCCGCCGCCCGCACCTCGGCGCGCTGGCCGCGCTCGGCCTCCTCACCGACCGCTCGCTCCCGCCCCGGGACTGGGCCGGCCTCTTCGCCGAGCTCCTCGCGGAGGCTCGGGCCGCCTCGGCCGACCCGTCGGCCTGCTCCGTCGGCGCGTGGCCGGTCCTCCAGGCGGAGGGCGACGGGAGCCGGGACCGCTACTGCAACCTCTTCGCGATCGTCCGCTTCGCGGCCCTCGACCTCGGCGGCGAGGACGATCCGGCCATCGTCTCCCGCGAGCGCGTCGTGCTGCTGGCCGAGCTCGCGCGCTCTCCGGCGGCCCCCCCCGAGCTTCGCGCGGAGCTGAAGCTCAGCCGGGCGCTCCGCGGGACGGCGTCCGAGGAGGAGATCGCCGAGCTGCTCGACGAGAGGGGGCTCGCCTTCTCCTACCGCCGGATCGCGCTCGAGAAGGCACGGCCGCCCGCCGCTCGACTCGCCGCCCACCTGGAGCGGGAGCTCGTCTCGGGCCGGGTCCCCCTCGCCGAGCGCGCGACCTGGCTCGACGCCCTCGCCCGCCTCGACCCGGGCGCGGCCGACCGCGTCGCCGCCGAAGCGTGGGCAAGAGGGAGCGTCCCGCTCGACGGCGACGACGGCGAGGCAGGTGCCTTCTGCCGGGCGCTCGACGCCGACCGGGTCCGGCAGAGCGAGCCGCTCCGGAGAGCGCTCCGGGAGGCGCGTGCCCGGCCCGCCGCGAGCCTCGAGGCCGCCTCGCTCCTCGCGAAGGCGGGTGACCCCGGCTCCGCCCGCCCGCTCGCGGACGCGCTCCTCGAACGCTGTCCCGCCTGCACGCCGGCGTCGGAGCTCGCCGAGCTCTTCGGGCCGCTCGGAGATTCGGGGCGGGCGGAGCTCGCCCGCCTGGCGGAGGAGACGCTCCCGTTCGGCGTCTCGCCGCTCGAGGCGCTCTTCGAGCTCGACCCGGCAGGCGCCGAGGCGCTGGCCCTCGACCACCTCGACGCCGCGCTCGCGAGGGGCTGCGTCCCGGAGCCGCTCCTCGCCACGCTCCTCGGGAGCGGGCTCGACCCGTTCCCCGCCCTCCTCTCCGCGCTCGAAGAACGCGGCTGCGACCGCGCGCGGCTTCGCCCCGGGGAGCCGGTGGGGGTCGGCCTCGCGAGGCCTTCCGGAACGGAGTCGGGCGACGCGGCCCGGAGCGCCCTCGCCGCCGCGCCGACGGAGCTCTGCCGCCGCGCGCTCGCCCTGCTCCTCGGGATGGAGGAGGAGCGCCTCTCGGATCGCCCGGAGGGGCGATGACGGCCGAAGCGCGCCCACTGCGGGTCGTCGTCGTCGGGGGCGGCTTCGGCGGCCTGTCGGCCGTCCGCGGCCTCCGCGGAGCCCCGGTCGAGGTGACGCTCGTGGACCGGCGCAACTTCCACCTCTTCCAGCCGCTCCTCTACCAGGTGGCGACCGGCGGGCTCTCGCCGGCGAACATCGCCGCCCCCCTCCGGGCGCTCTTCAAGCGCCAGAAGAACGTCCGCGTCCTCCTCGGCGAGGCGACGGGCGTCGACGTCGCGGGCCGCCGGCTCCTCCTCGCGGACGGGGAGCTTCCGTACGACGTCCTCGTCGTGGCCACCGGCGCGCGGCACTCCTACTTCGGCCGTCCCGAGTGGGAAGACCTCGCCCCCGGCCTGAAGACGCTCGAGGACGCGACGCGCATCCGCGCTCGCGTCCTCGCCGCGTTCGAGGAGGCGGAACGGGAAGAGGACCCGGCCCGGCGGCGGGAGGCCCTCACGTTCGTCGTCGTCGGGGCGGGCCCGACGGGGGTCGAGCTGGCCGGTGCGCTCGCCGAGATCGCGCGGCACACGCTCCGGGACGAGTTCCGGAGGATCGACCCGGCCGACGCCCGGATCCTCCTCGTGGAAGGGACGGACCGCGTCCTCGGGTCGTTCGCTCCCGCGCTCTCGGCCCGGGCCGCGCGCGACGTCGCCCGCCTCGGCATCGAGCTCCGCACCGGCAGCCTCGTGACCGGAGTCGACCCTCGCGGCGTCACGCTCCGCCGTGGCGACGTCGTGGAGGAGGTCCCCGCCCGGACGGTCCTCTGGGCGGCCGGCGTCGAGGGCTCGCCGCTCGGCCGCCTCGTCGCCCGGGCGGCCGGAGCCGGGACGGACCGGGCGGGGCGCGTCGTCGTGGAGCCCGACCTGACGGTGCCGGGGCGCCCGGAGCTCTTCGTGATCGGCGACCTCGCGCTCGTCGAGCCGACCTCCGGCCGTCCGCTCCCGGGCGTCGCGCCGGTCGCGATGCAGCAGGGACGGCACGTGGCGCGCACGATCCGGGCGCGGCTCGAAGGGCGGCCCGGCCGCCCGTTCCGCTACGTGGACAAGGGGAGCCTCGCGACGATCGGCCGCGCCTCGGCCGTCGCCGAGATCGGCGGCCTTCGCTTCGGCGGGTATCCGGCGTGGCTCGCCTGGCTCTTCGTCCACCTTCTCTACATCGTCCAGTTCGGCAACCGGGTCCTCGTCCTCGTCCAGTGGGCCTGGAGCTACCTGACCTGGGCCCGCTCGGCCCGGCTCATAACGGGCACGAACGCGGAGACGCCGTCTCCGACTGGAACTTCGGGCGCCCCGTGACGTACCTCGATATCGAGTGCAGCTTCACCTTCTCAACCGGCTCAAGGAGGCCTCGACGATGACCTGTTCGCCCTTCCGGCCGCGCCTCGCGCGGCTCCTGCTCGCGTCGGCTCTCGCCGTCCCGATGGCCGCGTCCGCCGCCGCCCCCGCCCCGAAGGGGCTCCCGCCGCTCCTCGACCGGGAGCTCTTCTTCGGCAATCCGGAGATCGGCGGCGCCCAGCTCTCCCCCGACGGGAAGTGGACCGCCTTCCTGAAACCCTGGAAGGAGACCCGGAACGTCTGGGTGAAGAAGACGGGGGAGCCGTACGACAAGGCGCGCCTCGTCACCGCCGAGCCGAAGCGCCCGGTGGCCGGCTTCTTCTGGAGCCGGGACTCGAAGTACATCCTCTTCGTCAAGGACAACGAGGGCGATGAGAACTTCAACGTCTGGGCCGTCGACCCGGCCGCGAAGGCGGAGGCCGGCAAGGACGCCCCCCCCGCGCGGAACCTGTCCGACGCCAAGGGCGTCCGGGCCCAGATCTACGCCGTTCCGAAGAAGGACCCCGACACCGTCTTCGTCGGCCTGAACGACCGTGACGCGGCCTGGCACGACGTTTACAAGGTGAAGATCTCGACGGGCGAGCGGACGCTCCTGAAGAAGAACACCGAGAAGATCTCGGGCTGGGTCTTCGACCTCGAAGGGCAGCTTCGGCTCGCGGCGCGGATCGCCGAGAACGGCGACACCGAGGTGCTCCGGGTCGACCCCGAAGGCTTCGTCAAGATCTACTCCTGCAGCGTCTTCGAGAGCTGCGGCCCGGTCCGCTTCCACAAGGACGGCAAGCGGGTCTACATGGAGTCGAACAAGGGCGCGCCGGACCTCGCCGCCCTCTTCCTGTTCGACCCGGCGACCGGCAAGGAAGAGCCCGTCGAGACCGACCCGAAGGGGCGCGTCGACTTCGGGAACGCGATCTTCTCCGAGGCGACCGACGAGCTCGCCGCGACGACCTACGAGGACGAGAAGACCCGGATCTACTTCCGCGACAAGGCCTGGGAGGCCGACTACCGGCTCCTCGAGAAGAAGCTTCCCGGCCGCGAGGTGATCCCCGCCGGCTCCACGGCCGACGACCAGCTCTGGATGGTGACGGCCTATTCCGACGTCGACCCGGGGACGCGCTACCTCTTCGACCGGAAGACGAAGAAGCTCTCCGTCGAGTACGTCTCCCGCGAGCGCCTCCCGCGCGAGCACATGGCGCCGATGACGCCCATCAGCTACCCGTCGTCCGACGGGCTGATGATCCCCGCCTACCTGACCGTCCCGAAGGGCGTCCAGGCGAAGGGCCTTCCCCTCGTCGTCTTCCCGCACGGCGGCCCGTGGGCCCGCGACTCCTGGGGCTTCAACAACTACGCCCAGTGGTTCGCGAACCGCGGCTACGCCGTCCTCGCCCCGAACTTCCGCGGCTCCACCGGCTACGGGAAGAAGTTCCTGAACGCCGGCAACAAGGAGTGGGGCCTGAAGATGCAGGACGACATCACGTGGGGCGTCAAGCACCTCGTGAAGGAAGGGATCGCCGACCCGAAGAGGGTCGCCATCATGGGCGGCTCCTACGGCGGCTACGCGACCCTCGCCGGCCTCACCTTCACCCCCGACCTCTACGCCGCGGGCGTCTCGCTCGTCGGCCCGTCGAACCTCCTGACGCTCCTCGAGACGATCCCGCCGTACTGGGAGGCGATCCGGATCATCTTCCACGAGCGGATGGGGAACCCGAACACGCCCGAGGGGAAGAAGCTCCTCGAGGCCGCCTCGCCGCTCAACTCCGCGGCGAAGATCGTGAAGCCGCTCCTCGTCATCCAGGGGGCGAACGACCCCCGCGTGAAGAAGGCCGAGTCGGACCAGATCGTCATCGCGCTCCGCGACCGCGGCTTCCCGGTGGAGTACATCTGCGCCCCCGACGAGGGTCACGGCTTCGCGCGCCCCGTCAACAACATGGCGGCGATGGCCGCCTCCGAGGCGTTCCTCGCGAAGCACCTCGGCGGCCGGTTCCAGGAGGGCGGCACGCCCGAGGTGGTCGCCCGGCTGAAGGAGATCACCGTCGACCCGAAGACGGTCACGCTTGCGAAGAAGGTCGACGCGGCCGCCGTCGGCGCGCCGAAGCCGGTCGCGGAGCCCGTCCCCGGCACCTACGCCTACGCCGGGACGATCTCGGCCGGCGGCCAGAGCATGCAGGTCTCGGCGACGCGCGTCATCAAGGCGGACGGGGAGACCTGGGTCGTTACCGACACGGCGAAGATGCCGATGGGCGAGGCGACCGACGTCACGACGCTCGCGAAGGGGACGCTGGCTCCGGTCAAGCGGAGCATCCGTCAGGGTCCGGTCACGATCGACCTCGCGTTCGCCGACGGCAAGGCGACCGGGACGATGGCGATGGGGGCCGAGCCGAAGCCGATCTCGGCCGACCTCGGCGGGCCGCTCTTCGCCGACGGGAACGCCACGTACGACTCGATCGCGTGCCTTCCGCTCGCGGCCGGGTACGCGGCGACCTATCGCAACTTCGACGTCCAGAAGCAGAAGGCCACGCTCCGGCAGCTGAAGGTCGCCGGCACCGAGGAGGTGAAGGTGGCCGCGGGGACGTTCTCGGCGTGGAAGATCGAGCTCACCTCGGCCGAGGGGGAGCCCGGGGCGACGACGCTCTGGGTCGACTCGGCGAGCCGCAAGGTCGTCAAGACCTCCACGACGCTGCCGCAGATGGGCGGCGCCGTCGTGACCTCCGAGCTTCAGCCCTAGGACCGGTCCCCGGATCGCAACAGGGGGCGGCGACCCGCTCGGGTCGCCGCCCCCGTTTCGTTTCCGGAACGCCCTCTCTCGGGTGCGCGGCGGCTGCGACGCCTCAGGCGTCGGCTCCGACGACGGACGCGAGGTGAGTCACTGGGACGCGGGCGGCGAGAGCGGCCTGCTGGACGTCCTTGAAGCCCCTCTGCACCTGCCGGACCGCCCACTCCATCCGGATTCGGCGGTCGAGCTCTTCTCCGGTCCGGGGCCTCGTCGAAAGTCCGTTCATGTCGCGTCTCCGTGGCGCGGGAGCGTCGTTCGCCCCGCGCACCTCTCCTACGCCGGACCCCGGGCGCCGGGATTCCGCGCGGGCCCGTGCGGCTCCCGCGCTCCGGTATCGTCTCCGTCCGGAGGCTCCCGTGAGAAACGCAGCGCGCTTCGCCCCGGCTTTCCTCGCGTTCCTTCTCGCTTCGGACGCCCTTCCGGCCCTCGCCGCAACGGCCAGCACGAAGGCGGTGGACAGGACGGGGAAAGCGGAGCCCTCCTTCGAGAGCCGCTTCGCGGGAATGCGCTTCCGGAACATCGGGCCGTTCCGCGGCGGGCGCGTCACGGCGGTCTCCGGGGTCCGCGGGCAGCGGAACGTCCACTTCCACGGGGCGACCGGGGGCGGCGTCTGGAAGACGACGGACGCCGGCGCGAGCTGGGAACCGGTGTCGGACGGGTTCTTCCGCACCGGCTCCGTCGGCGCGGTCGCGGTCGCCGAGTCGGACCCGAACGTCGTCTGGGCCGGGATGGGCGAGGCACCGATCCGCGGGAACGTCTCGCACGGCGACGGCGTCTGGCGCTCGACCGACGCGGGACGCACCTGGAAGCACCTCGGCCTCGACGCAACGCGGCAGATCGCCGCGCTCCGCGTCCACCCGAAGGACCCCGACACGGCCTGGGTCGCCGCGCAGGGGAAGCTCTGGGGGCCGAGCGAGGAGCGGGGCGTCTACCGGACGCGGGACGGCGGGAAGACCTGGACGCGCGTCCTCTTCGTCGACACCGCGACCGGGGCGAGCGACCTCGCCCTCGACCCGACGAACCCGCGCGTCCTCTACGCCGGGATGTGGCAGGTCGTCAGGCGCCCGTGGGAGCTCGTCTCGGGCGGGCCCGGGAGCGGGCTCTACCGCTCCGACGACGGCGGCGACACGTGGACGAGGCTGACGAAGGGGCTCCCCGAGGGGACGTGGGGAAAAGTCGGGGTCTCGGCCTCCGGTGCCAGGCCGGGACGCGTCTTCGCGATGGTCGAGGCGGAGAAGGGGGGCCTCTTCCGCTCCGAGGACTGGGGCGAGAGCTGGACGAGGGTGAACGAGGAGAACGACCTGCGGCAGCGCGCCTGGTACTACACGGGCGTCTACGCCGACCCGCGGAGCGCCGACACGGTCTGGGTGTCGAACGTCCAGCTCTGGCGCTCGCTCGACGGGGGGAAGAGCTTCACCGCCGTCCCGACCCCGCACGGCGACCACCACGACCTCTGGATCGACCCAGACGATTCCGCCCACGTCCTCGTCGGCGACGACGGCGGGGCCTACGTGACGTACGACGCCGGGAAGACCTGGTCGTCGGTCGACAACCAGCCGACCGGGCAGTTCTACCGGGTCGCCGTCGACGACCGCTTCCCCTACCGCGTCTACGGCGCGCAGCAGGACAACACGACCGTGGCGATCGCGAGCCGCTCGCGCGGCCGCGAGATCGGGCGCGAGGCGTGGCACCCCGTCGGAGGCTGCGAGAGCGGCTGGATCGCACCGAAGCCGGGAAACGCCGACCTCGTCTTCGCCGGCTGCTACGGCGGGTCGATCACCCGGTACGACCACCGGACGGGCGAGGAGCGCGAGGTGACGGCCTGGCCGCAGCTCGCGATCGGCCGGCCGGCGAGCGGCCTGAAGTATCGCTTCCAGTGGAATGCGCCGATCCTCGTCTCGCACCACGACCCGAACGTCCTCTGGCATGCGGCGCAGCTCCTCCTCGAGTCGCGGGACGAAGGGCAGAGCTGGAGGGAGGCCTCCCCCGACCTGACGCGGAACGACCGCACGAAGCAGGGGCCTTCGGGCGGCCCGATCACGAAGGACAACACGGGCGTCGAGGTCTACGGGACGATCTTCGCGCTCGCCGAGTCGCCGAAGGAGAAGGGGCTCCTCTGGGCCGGGACGGACGACGGCCTCGTCCACGTCACGCGCGACGGCGGGGCGACCTGGAAGAACGTCACGCCGAAGGGTCTCCCCGAGTGGACCCAGGTCAACTCGATCGAGGCCTCGCCGCACGACGCGGGGACGGCTTACCTCGCGGCGACGCTCTACAAGCTCGGCGACCTGACCCCTCACCTCTGGAAGACGGCGGACTACGGGGCGACCTGGACCCGGATCGACGCCGGAATCGCGCGGGACGCCTTCACGCGCGTCGTGAGGGAGGACCCGGTGCGGAAGGGGCTTCTCTTCGCCGGGACCGAGACGGGGCTCTTCGTCTCGCTCGACGACGGGAAGGGGTGGCACCGCTTCCAGCGGACCCTCCCCGCCGTCCCGATCACCGACCTCGCGGTGAAGGACGGAGACCTCGTCGTCGCGACGCAGGGGCGGGCGTTCTGGATCCTGGACGACCTCTCGCCGCTCCGGCAGTGGAAGGACGACGTCGCCGCGGCGAAGCTCCACCTCTTCGCGCCGCCCGCCGCCGTCCGCTTCCCCGGCGGCGGCGACCTCGCGAAGCCGCCGAAGGGAGCCGGGCAGAACGCCCCGGCCGGCGCGCTCGTCTCGTTCTGGCTGAAGGAGGCGCCGAAGGAGACGGACCTCGTGACGCTCGAGGTCCTCGACGGGGAGACGGTCCTCCGGCGCTTCACGAACGAGAAGCGGGACGAGAAGGCCGCGACGGAGGCGGAGGAGCCGCTCGAGAAACGACTCGACCTCTCCGCCGGCCTCAACCGATTCTCCTGGGACCTCCGGACGCTGGGGCCGATCCTCGTCCCGAAGGCGGTCCTCTGGGGGTCGAAGCAGGGGCCGCTCGTCGCCCCCGGGAGCTACGCCGTCCGCCTCACCGCCTTCGGCGAGACGAAGGCGGCGCCCCTCGAGGTCGTCCCGAACCCGAACGTGCCGTTCGGAAAGGAGGAGCTCGCGCGGCAGGCCGCGTTCCTCGCCGAGCTGAACGAAACGCTCTCGCACATCCACGGCACCGTCCGGAACCTGCGCGACGCACGCGCGCAGGTCTCGGCCCTGGCGGAGCGGACGAAGAAGATCGGAGTCCGGCCGTCCGTGCTCGAGGCCGCGAAGGAGCTCGACGCGCGGCTCCTCGCCGTCGAGGAGAAGCTCGTCAATCCGAGGCTGAAGAGCGGACAGGACGTCCTGAACTTCGTCCCGGCGCTCGACCACCAGGTCGTCGGCCTCGTCAGCGCGGCCTCGAGCGCCGACGCCCCGCCGACGGCGGGCGCCCTCGCCTACTGGGCCGAGCTGAAGAAGACGGTGGCCGGGGCGCTTTCGGACGCGAGCCGGATGCTCGTCGACGAGGTCGCGGCGTGGAACGCCCGGCTCGCGGATGCCGGCGTCCCGCCGGTCGTCGTCCCCGTTCGGCGGATTCCGACGCTGCGTTGAGGGGTCCGGAGGCGGCGCCGGTCAGCCCGGGGCGGAGGGTCCGGCCGGAGCCGCCAGGTCGTGCAGGGCGTCCTTTTCGTCCTCGAAGACGTGGAAGACGGGGAGGAGGGCCGCCAGGTGGAGCGTCTCCTTCACCCTCTTCGGGAGCCGCAGGAGCCGCAGCTGGGCGCCGAGCTTGTTGCAGAGCTTGTGGCTCGCGACGAGCTCGCCGATCCCGGCGCTGTCGACGACCTGGACCCCGGAGAGGTTCAGCAGGATCTTCTTCCACCCCTCGGCGAGGAGCTCGTTCACGACCTCGCGGAGGATCTCGTCCCCGATCCCCCCCACGAGCCGTCCGGTCAGGTCGGCGACGACGACGTCGCCCTTCTTTCGGACCTCGACGTGCATGGTGGGACGATCCTAGCAGCCCTGCCGGGAACAGTGTGCTCTACCTCGGACCCGGGGGGTCCGGGGGGCCGAGACCAGCCCTCCGGCGAGGCGAGCAGGCTGCCGGATCAGGCGGGGGAGCGCGTGACGAGGGTCGGCGCCGTGGGGGAGCCGGGGGGGCCGCCACCCGCCGGGAAAACCCAGCCGGCTCCGCTCGAGGGGAGGCCCTCGAGCGCTGCGGCAAGCGCCGTGGCCCAGGCGACGACGTCGCGCGGGCGGGCCTCGGGCTTCTTGGCGAGCGCGGCCCGGAACGCGGCGTCGACCGCCGCGGGCGCGGCGGGGAGGAGCGCGGAGACGGGCGGGGGCGGGTTCCGCACGACGTCGACGAAGACTTTGTCGAGGTCCCGCTCCTCCGTGACGCCGCGCCCCGTCAGAGCGAGGTAACAGACGGCGGCGAAGGAGTAGACGTCGGCCCTCTCGTCCACCTCCCGCCCGGAGATCTGCTCGGGCGGCATCCAGGCGGGGGTCCCGACGATGAGGCCGCTCTGCGTGAGGTTCCGGTCGCCGTCGACCCTCTTGGCGAGGCCGAAGTCGAGGATGCGGACGCGAAAGCCGCCGTCCTCCGGACAGAGGAAGACGTTCTCCGGCTTGACGTCGCGGTGGACGATCCCGGCCCGGTGGGCCGCGCCGAGGGCGGCGGCTCCCTGCCGGAGGAGCGAGGCGACCTGGACCGGGGTCCCCGCGCCCGAAAGGCGATGGAGGTCCGCGAGGTCCCGCCCGTGGAGCCGCTCCATGACGAGGAACATGGAGCCGTCCCCGAGGTCCCCGGAGTCGTGGAGCTCGACGACGTTCGGGTGGCGGATCGCGGCGATGGCGTTCGCCTCCTGGACGAACCGGCGCCTCACCGTGGCGTTCCGGAAATGCTCGGGCTTGACGACCTTCAGGGCGACGACCCTGTCCAGCTTCTCGTCGTAGGCCTCGAAGACCGCGCCCATCCCTCCTTCGCCCAGGAGGAACCGGAGCGCGTAGCGGTCGAGGACACGGTGCGGGAAGCCGCGGGGCTCGGTCAGCGGCGTGCCGTCGGCCCCGCACGCACGCACCTCCGGCCCCCAGCAGCGCGAGCAGGTCGGGCAGACGTAGAGGATCTCGAGGCTCTGCGTCGCCCCGCCGAGCCGGGAGGAGCGCTGCCGCGCCGCCGCCAGCTGCTCCTTCATCCGCTGCAGCTCGAGCGCCCCGCCGAGCTGGTGGGCGAAGCCGAGGAGGAGGCCGCGCTCGACGTCGTCCCATTCCCCCTTCCCGTCCGCGACGACGGCTCCGAGGAGGTCCCCGCGCGGCCCGCGGACCGGCGCAACGGCCCTCTCCTCCTCGACGGAGAGGCCGTCTCCCGCCGGCAGGAGCGCGACCGCGGAGGGCGAGGGCGCCTCGGCCCGCGTCCCTTCCACGGAGACGAACGCGTCCTCCTGGAGCAGGAAGACGGAGATCTCCCGCGCTCCGAGCGTTCCCGCAACCCCGGACGACATCGAGCGGGCCCAGCGGCCGAAGTCGGCGAAGGCCTCGCCGCCGGTGGCGAGAAGGGTGGAGATCTGGTCCTGCGCGGCGCGCAGCTGCGACGCCAGGCGCTTCACGTCCTCGTTCGCCCGCCGGAGCGCGAGCTGCGTGCCGAGACGCGCGAGGACGACCTGCATGTCGAGCGGCTTGATGACGTAGTCGTTCGCCCCGAGCCGGAGCGCGTCGACGAGGTTCCGGGTGTCCCCGAGGGCGCTCGCCATGACGACGGGGAGCTCTCCGACGCCGAAGCGCGCGCGGATGCGGCGCAGGACCTCGAGGCCGTCCATCTCCGGCATCATCACGTCCAGGAGGACGAGGTCGAAGCGCCCCTCGTCGAGCGCCGTCAGGGCCTCGGGCCCCGAGGCCGCGCCCGCGACGGCGAAACCGGCGGCGACGAGGCGGCGCGACAGCAGGTCCCGGTTCACCTCGTTGTCGTCGACGACGAGGAGGGCCGCCCCCCGGTCCGCCGGGACGGCTCCGGCCCCGCGGACCCTTTCGGACGCCATCGCGCGCGCTCCTTCCGTTCGGAGCGGGAACGATAGCACCGGAGAGCCCGTCAGCGGCCGACGAGCGCGGCGAGGACCTCGATGCCGCGCCGGACGACGTCGGGCGGCGCGGACGTGTAGCAGACCCTCACGTGCGTCGGGCAGGGCCCGAAGCTGGGTCCGGGGGCGACGGCGAGGCCGCGGTCGGCCGCGTCCTCCAGGAACCCCGTCAGCCCCCGCGCGTCGAGGCGCGGGGCGACGTCGAGGAAGAGGAACGTCGAGCCCTGCGGCCGCGGGACGCCGAGCCGCTCCGCGGCCGCGGCGCCGGCCGAGGCGTACGCCGCGCGGGTCCTCTCGACCCAGGCGTCGCCCGGGCCCCGGAGGACTCGGAGGGCCGCGAGCTGCGCTGCGGTCGGCGCGGCGTAGGCCGTGTGCGTCGAGAGCTTCAGCGCCTCGACGATGGGCGCGGCCGGGCCGGCGATCCAGCCGACCCGGTTCCCCGCCATGCCGAACGCCTTCGAGCAGGAGTGGACGGAGAAGGAACGCTCCGGCGCGAGCGAGAGGCCCGGCACGTGCTCTCCCTCGTAGACGTAGTCCTCGTAGACCTCGTCGAAGAGGAGCCAGAGGTCGTGCCGGCGGGCGAGGTCGACGAGCCCCTCGAGCCACGCGCGCGGGACGACGTGCCCGGTCGGGTTGCTCGGCGTGTTCACGTAGAGCGCCACGGTCCGCGGCGTGAGCGCCGCCTCGACGGCGGCGACCGCCGACTCCCGCGAATCGACGGCCCCGAAGAAAGGGACGTCGACGGGGACCCCGCCCGCCATCCGGACGTGCCCCTCGATCAGCGGCCAGTGCGGCGCGAGGATCGCCACCTCGTCCCCCGGCGCGACGATCGCCCCGGCGACGCAGGCGAGGCCCGACGTGGCGCCGCCGGCGACGAAGACGTTCGCCCGCTCGAGCGGGACGCCCGTCCGCGCGCGGAGCCGCTCGACCACCGCGTCGACGAGGGCCGGGAGCCCCTGCGGCGGGGCGTACCGGTGCATCCCCGGGTGGTCCGCGACGGCGAGGTCCTCCATCCGGCAGAGGGAGGCCGGCTCGAGGTACGTGTCGCCGACGTGCAGCGGGTAGGTCTCCCCGGGGCAGGCCGCGAGCCGATCGAGGACGGTGGAGTAGACGGAGCCCTTCATCGAGAGCGGGATCGGGGCGAGGCGGGGCGGGCGCGGCATGGAGGCGGGATGTTAGCCGGGAGCCGCCCGCACGTCCCCGGCCTAAACTCCGCGACGCCGCCTCGCCCGCCGATGACGCACGAAGAGCCGCTCCCCCCGTTCCGCCCTGCCCCCGCGCTCGGGCAGAGGCACGTCCAGACCTTCTGGGGCCGGCTGACGCGCCCGCGCCTCCTCGTGCCCCTCCGGCGCGAGCTGCTCGCGACGCCCGACGGCGACGAGCTGGTCCTCGACCGCCTCGACGGGCCGCCCGGCGCGCCGCTCGTCGTCCTCCTCCACGGCCTCGAGGGGAGCGCCCACTCCGTCTACGTGCAGGGGCTCCTCGCCCTCCTCGCTCGTCGCTCGCTCCGGGCGGTTGCGCTGAACTTCCGCTCCTGCGCGCGCGACCTCCCCTCGCTCCGCCGGAACCTCCCGAACCGCGGGAGGCGCCTCTACCACTCGGGGGAGACGGCGGACCTCGACCACCTCCTCCGTACGCTCGCCGCCGCCGAGCCGGGCGTCGCCCTGGGGGCGATCGGCGTCTCGCTCGGCGGGAACGTCCTCCTCAAGTGGCTCGGCGAGCATCCGGAGGAGCGGCTCGTCGCTGCCGCGTCGACGATCTCGGTCCCGTTCGACCTCGAGGCGGGCGCGCGGGAGCTGGAGGGGGGGCTCGGCCCCGTCTACACCGCGACGTTCCTCCGCGGCCTCCGGACGAAGGCGCGGCAGCTCCTCCGCCGTCATCCCGACCTCGCCTCCCGGATCGACCTCGGCCGGCTCCGGAGGGCCCGCACGTTCTTCGAGTTCGACGACGCCGTCACCGGCCCCCTCCACGGCTTCCGCGGAGCGAAGCACTATTACGACGAGTCGAGCGCGATCGGCTGGGTGGGCCGGGTCACGACGCCGACACTCTGCCTCTCGGCCGAGGACGACCCGTTTCTCCCCGCCGAGGCGCTCGACCGCGTGGCCGCGCGCGCCTCGGGCGCGGTCCGCCTCGTCCGGACGCGCCAGGGAGGGCACACCGGCTTCATCGCGGGGGCGAGCCCGCTCCGGGTCCGTTACTGGGCCGAGGAGCGCGCGGCGGAGTTCGTCGCCGCGCGCCTCGCGTCTCCCCTCAGCTCTTGACGAGCGGGCGGCCCTTCGCGTCGGTGACGTTGCCGAGGGCGATCAGGATGACGTCGATGAGCCACCAGATGCCGCAGCCGCCGAACGTCAGGAGCTTGCCGATGCCGAGCCCGACGTGCCCGAGGTAGAAGCGGTCGACGCCGAAGGAGCCGAGGAAGATCGACAGGAGGAGCGTGACGAGCCAGTCCTTCGGCGCGTCGGGCGTCACGGGCATCGGGCCGGCGGGAGGCGCGTAGGGCGGCGCGACGGCGGCCGGGGCCGCGAGGACGTCCCCGAGCTCGGGACGGTCGCGCAGCGGGATCCACTGGGCCTCGCCGGTCTTGAACGAGAGGCTCGTCGCGTTGACGCGCCCCTCTCCGAGCCAGCCGCGGACGGTGGCCTCGTCGATCGGTCCGTACTGCTGTCCGTCTGCGCCGATGACGTAGTACATGGCGTCCCTCTCACTCCCCGAAACGTCGAATGCGCCCCGAAGGTTTCCGCGCGGGTGACGAATCGTAACGGATGTGAGCGGGCCGGGGACCGGGAACCGTCCGGCGGGGCCTTCGGAGCGCCGGGTTAGCATGAGATGTCCTCGCAGGACGTCGACACGATGAAGCAGCGCCCCCTCTCCCCGGCCGACCGCCGACGCCGCCTCCTCTCCTCGGAGCGAGCGACGGAGACATTCGCGCGCGGCGGGAGGCACCGTGTCGCGCTCGGCTTCCCGAACTCCTACGAGGTCGGGATGTCGAACCTCGGCTTCCAGTGGGTCTACCGGCTCCTCAACCGGGAGGAGGACGTTTCCTGCGAGCGTTTCTTCTACGACGAGGCCGAGCTCGGCGGACGCGGCCCGCGGACGCTCGAGGGGGAGCAGCCGCTCGCCTCCTTCCCTCTCGTCGCCTTCTCCGTCTCGTGGGAGATGGACTACGTCCACTTCCTCCGGATGCTCCCCGCCGCACGCATCCCGCTCCTGCGGGAGGACCGCGGAGGCGACGACCCGATCGTTCTCGTCGGCGGCGACTGCGCCCGGATCAACCCGCTCCCGCTGACGCCGTACGTCGACGCCTTCGCGATGGGGGACGGCGAGCGCCTCGTCCCCGGGATCGCGGCGACGCTCCGGGCCGACCTGCCGCGACGCGACGCGCTCGAGCGGCTCGCCGCGCTGAAGGGCTTCTACGTCCCCGCGGTGCACGGCGAACGGGCCGAGGCGGCCGAGGACGGGAAGGTCGTCGTCGACCAGCTCCGGGCGGCCGACGGGCCGGGTCGCGAGCCGCCCCACACGACGGTCCTGACGCCCCACACCGAGCTCTCCGACAAGCTCCTCGTCGAGGTCGCGCGCGGCTGCTCCGAGATGTGCCGCTTCTGCTGGGCCGCGTACGCGATGGCCCCTCAGGTGCGCGTGCCCGCCTCCTCGATCCTCGCCGTCGCCGAGCGGTGCCGCCCGCTCACCTCCCGCGTCGGACTGATCGCGACGGCCGTCGCCGACCATCCCGAGATCCTCCCGATCCTCCGGGGGCTCTCGGGGATGGGCTTTCACATCGCGCTCTCCTCGATCAAGATCGACGCGATCTCCGAGGGGCTCCTCGAGGTCCTCGCGCGGCAGGGAGAGAAGTCGCTCGCGATCGCTCCGGAGGCCGGGAACGAGCGCCTCCGGCGCGCGATCAACAAGAAGGTCACCGACGAGATGCTCCGCGAGAAGGTGCGCCTCGTCGCGCGGGCCGGCTTCACGAACCTGAAGCTCTACCTCCAGGTCGGCCTCCCCGGAGAGACCGAGGAGGACGTGGACGACCTCGTCCGGATGGTCGACGACCTCCGGCTCGTGATGCTCGAGGAAGGGCGGAAGCGCGGTCGCCTCGGAACGCTCGTCCCGAGCGTCAACGCCTTCATCCCGAAGCCGCACACGCCGTTCGAGACCGAGCCGCTCGAGGACCCCGACGAGCTCGCCCGGAAGCTGAAGAAGCTCGAGGGGGCCTTCCGCGCGATGCCGAACGTGACGTTCCGCGGGATGCCCGTCGCGGAGGCGATCTGGGAGGCCTGGCTCGCGAAGATGGGGCTCGAGTCGGGACCGATCCTGGCGGAGGCCGCGGCCGGAGCGCCCGTCCGACGGCTCGTGCGGGAGCACCGAGAGACGCTCCTCTCCGTGGCACGACCCGCGGCCCGCGCCGACGCAGCCCGTCGCGGGGTCTTCGACCTCGCGGCCCGGCAGGCCTCGCCGTGGGGCTTCATCGCGAAGTCATGAGCGGCCTTCTCCCCGGCTTCGCACTCGCCGGCGCCCTCGCGCTCCTCGCCTCCACGGCGTCCGGCGAGCGGCCCCCGATTCCGCACGTCCCGGTCCCCGCCGCCGATGCGGACGCGCCCGTCGTCGACGTCCTCCCGGGAGGCGTCGTCCGCTGGCCGGGCGAAGGGATCGTTCTCTGCGGGGACGAGCACGAGACCTGGAAGCCGCGGGACGGCGCCTGCTACTACCCGGTCGACCTCGACCGGGGCGAGGCTCTCTTCCCGGTCTTCCGCGACCGCGCGGGAGCGCGGGAGACCGCGTCGGTCCGCGTGCTTCCGCCGCCCTACGCGACCGAGAGCCTCCGCGTCGACCCGCGGACCGTTCGCGTCTCGGAGAGGGTCCGGCGCCGCGCCGCGCGCGAACGCCGCCAGGTGGTCCCTCTCTTCTCCCTCCGGACGAACCCCTCGTTCTCGCTCCCTCTCGCGCCGCCGCTCGCCGACGCCCCTCCCGCCCGCAACTTCGGGACGCGGCGCCTCTTCAACGGCGAGCCCCGCTCCGCGCACGGAGGCGTCGACTACCGGGCGAAGGTCGGCACGCCCGTCCTCGCGACCGAGGGCGGGCTCGTCGTCCTCGCGGCGAACCACTTCTTCGCCGGGAAGAGCGTCTTCGTCGACCACGGCGCCGGCCTCCTCTCGATGTACATGCACCTCTCGCGGATCGACGTGAAGGCCGGCCAGCGTGTCGCGCGCGGCGAGCGCCTCGGCCTCTCGGGCGCGACCGGCCGCGTCACCGGCCCGCACCTCCACTTCGGCTTCCGCTGGCGCGGCGCCCGCGTCGACCCGAACCTCCTCCTCGCCGACCCCGCGACGCTCCCCTCGCCGTGATCCGCCCCGAAGCCGGGGGTCCGTAGCCGGAGGGGAAGGAGGCCACGGGGGGCTGGGGTCAGGTCTGCACAAATGTATTGTTTGCTCGGGTCGAGGGGCGCCTCCGACGGATGCCGTCGCGTGCGCGGATCTGGCAGGATGCGCGCGGAGGTTCCGATGGCCCACCTCGTGAAGGACCCCGTCAGCTGGCTCTACCCCGAGATCGAGCCCTTCCGGACCGGAAGGCTTCGCGTCTCCGACCTGCATGAGCTCCACTTCGAGGAGTGCGGGAACCCGTCCGGAAAGCCGGTCGTCTTCCTGCACGGCGGGCCGGGGGGCGGCACGAGCGAGAAGATGCGGCGCTTCTTCCACCCGGAGAAGTACAGGATCGTCCTCTTCGACCAGCGCGGGAGCGGGAAGAGCACCCCGTACGCGAGCCTCGAGGAGAACACGACGTGGGACCTCGTGGAGGACACGGAGAAGCTCCGCGAGCACCTCGGGATCGCGAAGTGGCAGGTCTTCGGCGGCTCCTGGGGCTCCACGCTCGCGCTCGCCTACGCCGAGAGGCACCCCGATCGCGTCACGGAGCTCGTCCTGCGCGGCATCTTTCTCCTTCGGCGGAAGGAGATCGAGTGGTTCTATCAGGAAGGGGCGTCGATCCTCTTCCCCGACGCCTGGGAGCCGTACCTCGCTCACATTCCCGTGGAGGAGCGCGGCGACCTGGTTGCGGCCTATCACCGGCGCCTCACGAGCGACGACCCCGCGGTCCGTCTCGCCGCGGCGAAGATCTGGAGCGGGTGGGAGGGAGCGACGTCGAAGCTCCTCCCCGATGCCGCCTTCACCGGCCACTACGAGGAGGACGAGTTCGCGCTCGCGTTCGCGCGGATCGAGGCCCACTACTTCCAGAACCGCGGCTTCTTCGAGGCCGACGACCAGCTTCTGCGCGACGTGGGCCGCATCCGCCACATCCCCGGGGTCATCGTCCAGGGGCGCTACGACGTCGTCTGCCCGATCTTCAGCGCCTGGGCCCTGCATCGCGCCTGGCCCGAGGCGGAGCTGATCATCACACCCGACTCCGGCCACAGCGCCTTCGAGCCGGGCAACAGCCGCGCGCTCGTCGCCGCGACGGATCGCTTCGCCGCGCTCTGAGCCCGACGGGACCTTCCCGTCCTTCCGAGGTCCGGACGGGGCGCCGGCCGCGCGCGGTATCGGACCAGCCCGGCCGGCCGCAGAGTGTAGAGTGTAGACCAGACCCCTCGTCCGGTTATGATCGGGCGTGCTCCCGGCGTCGCTCGGGCTGGCGCTCGTCGCGCTCCTCTTCCGGCTCGTCTCGCCGGCGGAGATCCGGGCGCTGCTCGACCTTCACCTGCTCTCGCTCTTCCTCGTCCTGATCCTCGCGGTGGAGTGCCTGAAGCGCTCGGGGCTGATCGAGGTCGTCGTCGCGAAGGTCCTCTCCCGGGTCCGCTCGGAGCGGGCGCTGGCCGCCGCCGCGATCGTGACGACCGGCGCCGTCTCGGCGATGGTGACGAACGACGTGGCGCTCCTCCTCGTCGTCCCCTTCACGCTCGCGTTCGAGAAGGTCGCCCCCGAGCTCGACCCGGTCCGCGTCGTCGTCCTCGAGATCCAGGCGGCGAACCTCCTCGGCTGCCTGACGCCGACCGGGAACCCCCAGAACCTGCTCCTCTTCTCGAGGGGCGGCTTCACGACCGGGTCGTTCTTCGCCGCCCAGCTTCCGTGGGTGATCGGGATGGCCGCCGCCCTGCTCGCGCTCGTCCCGATCCTGGTGCCGAGGCGGGCGCTCCCCGCACCGCCGCCGGCTCCGAGGGCCGTCGAGCCTCGCCTCGCCACGGCGGGCCTCTTCCTCCTCTCGCTCCAGCTCCTCGCGATCTCCCAGGCGATCCCGCGCCTCGCCCCTCTCCTCGCCGCCCTCCCCGCCGCGGCGCTCCTCGGGAAAGGGCTCCTGAAGACCGACTTCACGCTGCTCGGCGTCTTCTCGGCTCTCTTCGTCGGCGTGGAGGGGCTTCGCCGCTCCGCGCTCTTCGAGACGCTCGACCCGGTCGCGCTCTTCGGCGCCACTCCGGGGGGCTTCGTCCTCTCGGGCGCGCTCCTCTCGCAGGCCGTCTCGAACGTCCCCGCCGCGATCCTGCTCGCCCCGTCCGCGGCGGCGGCCGGCGGCGGAGCGCTCTTCACGGCGCTCCTCTACGGGGTGAACGCCGGAGGCTGCGGCACGCCGATCGCGTCCCTCGCGAACCTGATCGGCGCCGACCTCTACCTCCGCGGCCGCGCCCACCGCGCCCCGTTCTGGCGCCTCTTCCTCGCCGTCTCCTTCGCGCTCCTCGCCGTCGCGGTCGCGCTCTCGCTCGCCCTGGCGTGAGGGGAGGGCACCCGGGGTCAGGTCCCCCCTCGGGTCCTATTCCCAGCGGAGGGCGTCGATCGGGTCGAGGCGGGCGGCCTTGAGGGCGGGGTAGAGGCCGAAGAAGAGGCCGATGGAGATGCTGACCCCGAGGCCGACGAGGATGCTCCAGAGGGGGGTCGCGGTCCGGAGGGGCGAGACGGCGCCGACGACGAGGGCCGTCAGGACGCCGAGCGCGACGCCGACCGCGCCGCCGAGCCCGGTGAGCGTCATCGCCTCCGTCAGGAACTGGAGGCTGATGTCGCGCCGGAGTGCGCCGACCGACTTGCGCAGGCCGATCTCCCGCGTCCGCTCCGTCACGGAGACGAGCATGATGTTCATGACGCCGACGCCCCCGACGAGGAGCGCGATCGCCGCGATGAAGACCATGACGCCCGAGATCGCGTTCGTCACGGCGGTCATCTGCGCGATGAGCTTCTCCGCGGTGAAGATCGCGAAGTCGTTCGGCTTGTCGAACGGCACCTTCCGCCGCGCGCGGAGGATGTTCGTCCCCTCCTCGATCGCCTGCTGGATCAGGTCGGGCGACTTCGGGATCGTGGCGATGTGGAGCGTGTCGCCGCGGGAGTTCTTGATCTGCGGGAAGAAGACGTCGAACGTCGTGATCGGGATGATGATGATGTTGTCCGGGCTGTCCCCCATCTGGGAGCCCTTCTTCTCGAGCAGCCCGACGACCTGGACCCGGCGGCCGTTGATCGTGATCGGCTGCCCGAGCGGGTCCTTCCCCTCGAAGAGCGACTTCACGACGTCGGCCCCGATGACCGCGACGTCGGTGGCGTGGCGCACGTCGACGTCCGTGATGTTCCGGCCGTCCGCGAGCGCCCAGTTGTTGCAGACGAGGTAGTTCTGGTTCCCGCCGGTGACCGTCGGCGAGTTGGCCTCCTTGCCGTTCCCCTTCACCTTCGAGCCGCCCCAGAGGTAGCGCTCCGGGGAGACCGCCGCGATCGACGGTGCGAGCCGGGCGAGCGCCTCGGCGTCCTCGATCGTCAGGTCCTTCCGGTTCCGCTCCTCCTCGGGCGGGCGGTGCCCGCCGCCGAAGAAGCGCGGCTCGAACTTCTGGAACTGGACGAGCGTCGTCCCGAAGGAGGAGAACGCCTCCATCGTCGATCGGTTGAAGCCGGTGACGAGGGCGACCATCGCGATGACGGTCCAGACGCCGATGACGATCCCGACGATCGTCAGGAAGGCGCGGAGCTTGTGGGCGCGCAGGGCGATCGAGGCGAAGCGGAGGTTCTCGCCGAAAGTCCGGCGGAGGGCGTCGAAGATGCGCTCACTCATAACGGAGGGCCTCGATCGGCGGAAGGCGCGAGGCCTTGACCGCCGGGAAGACGCCGGCGACGAGGCCGGTGAGCGTGGCGAGGAGGAGCCCGGCCGTGACGAGCGTCGGGGAGACGAGGGTCGGGAGGGGGGTGAAGGCGTTGATGAGCGACGAGATCACCCAGCCGAGGAGGACGCCGACGGCTCCGCCGCCGAGAGCGAGGAGGGTCGCTTCGAGGAGGAACTGCCTCCGGATGTCGCGCTTCCTCGCGCCGATCGCGAGGCGGATGCCGATCTCCTTCGTCCGCTCCACGACCGAGACGAGCATGATGTTCGCGATGACGATCGCCCCGACGACGAGCGAGATGCTGCTGATGAAGGCGAGGAGGGCGAAGGCCCCGGCCGAGATCGAGCGCCAGACGACCTGGATCGCCTCCGCCGTGACGAAGGAGACCGGGTCGGGGGCCGAAGCGGCGGTCTTGCGGAGCGCCCGGAAGATCGCCCGCGCCTCGTCCATCGAGGCGGGTATCCCCTCGACGCCGCCGCGCGCCTTCACGTAGATGCTGATGTTCCTCCGGGTCCCCCAGGCCTTCGCGAGCGCCTCTCGCGGGACGTAGACGACGTTGTCCTGGCTCTGCCCGAAGACGGAGCCCTGCTTGACGAGGAGACCGATGACGCGGAACGGGATCCCGTCGATCGAGATCGTCCGACCGACCGGGTCGAGGCGCGGCCAGAGCTCGTCGCGGACCTCGGTGCCGATCACCGCGACGAA
This sequence comes from Acidobacteriota bacterium, assembly GCA_022711615.1. Lineage (GTDB taxonomy): Bacteria > Acidobacteriota > Thermoanaerobaculia > UBA5066 > UBA5066 > UBA5066. The sequence goes on along the minus strand of JAKLER010000031.1, from coordinate 577 downwards.
GGAGCGCCGCTCGTTCTCGGACTCCGTGAAGAAGCGGCCGAGGTCGACGTCGAGGTTCGAGAGCTCCGCGACGTTCGCGGTGACTCCCGCGATCTGGACGTCGGAGAGGCGCCGGTTCCCGGAGCGGACGGAACGCGTGGTTCCCGAGCGGGCGCCGACCGCGACGGCGTTCTTCGCGAGCTTCCGATACGCCTCGAGGTCGCTCTTCTGGATCCGCTTCCGCTTCAGGGCGTCGAGGAACTCCTCCCGCGAGGTGATGATCCCGAAGCGCTCGATCGTGTAGACGTCGGGGGAGAGGGAGAAGAGCTTCGTGGCGACGTAGTTGTTGAGCCCCGAGATGACCGAGACGACCGCGATGACGGTCATCACCCCGATGATGACGCCGAGGAGCGTCAGGAACGAGCGCAGCTTGTGGGCGCTGATGGCCCGCCAGGCGACGCGGAAGAGCTCCCCGTTCAGCATCGAGGGCCTACGACTTCTTCTCGTCCCGCGGGACGCCGCTGTTGTCGACCTTCACCCGGTCCCCGATCCGGAGGGCGCGGAGGGCGCGGAACGGTCCGGAGACGATCTCCTCCCC
>JAKLER010000309.1 GCA_022711615.1 Acidobacteriota bacterium | reverse complement strand
GTCGAGCTCGTCTTCGCGGACGGCGGGAGCCAGCGGTTCGACGGCGTCCTGATCGCGACGCACGCCGACGAGGCGCTCGCGATGCTCGAGGAGCCGACGCCGGACGAGCGGCGCCTCCTCGGCGCCTGGAGCTTCTCGCGGAACGAGACGCTCCTCCACTCCGACCCCTCGTTCCTCCCGCGCCGCCGGGGAGCCCGCGCCTCCTGGAACTATCACCTCGACGACTGCTCGCGTCCCTGGGGCTCGGCGACGCTCCACTACCTCCTCAACCGGCTCCAGGGTCTGCCGACGGAGACGGACTGGATCGTCTCGCTCAACCCGCGGCGCGAGCCGGCGGAGGGGACGGTCGCCCGGCGGCTCCTCTACACCCACCCGGTCTACACGCCGGCGAGCGTCGCGACGCAGGCCGAGCTGCCGACGCTGAACGGGAAGGGACGGACCTGGTATGCCGGCGCCTGGTTCGGCTACGGCTTCCACGAGGACGGGCTGCGGTCGGGCCTCGAGGCCGCCGTTTCGCTCGGTGCGGAGCCGCTGTGACCGGACCGGAGACGAAGGCGCCGCTCGCCTCGGCCCTCTACGTCGGGACGGTCCGCCACCGGCGCCTCTCGCCGAAGCCCCACGCCTTCTCGTATCCGGTCTACCAGCTCCTCCTCGACCTCGACGAGCTCCCGCGGGTCGAGGAGGAGGTGGGCCTCTTCCGGCACAACCGGAACGGGTGGAGCGCCCTGTTCGACCGCGACTACCTCGGGCCGGCGGAGAGGCCGATCAAGGAGAAGCTCCGCGACTGGCTCGCCGCGCGCGGACACGTCCTGGGCGAACGGCGCGTCCTCCTCCTGACCCACGCCCGCGTCCTCGGCTACGCCTTCAACCCGGTGAGCTACTACTACGTCCTCGGTGCGGACGGGCGGCTCGACCTCGCCGTCGCCGAGATCAACAACACCTTCGGCGAGACGTTCGGCTACGTCCTGGAACGCCGCGGGGCCGAGACGGGGATCTCGACGCCGCGCTTCCCGAAGGTCTTCCACGTCTCGCCGTTCCTCCCGATGGACCTCGAGTACGAGTTCCACCTCTCGGTGCCGGGAGAGAGCCTCGCCGTTCACGTCGACGACTTCGCGGGGGGCGTCAAGGTCTTCGATGCGACGCTCTCGGCTCGGAGGCGGCCGCTCACGACGGCGAGCCTCGTGTGGGCGCTCCTTTCGAGCCCCCTGATGCCGGCGAGGGTGATCGCCTGGATCCACTGGCAGGCGCTGAAGCTCTGGCTGAAGGAGACCCCCGTCTACACCCGCCCCGAGCCCCCGGCCGGGCTGATCCACACGAGGAGAGCCGCGTGACCACGATCGAATCTGCCTCCGACGCCCTCGTCGGCACCGCCCCCGCGCCGGGGCTCCTCGACCGGCTCGCCGCGCGGCTCGCCCTTCGCGCCCTCGAGGGCCTCCGGGAGGGAGCTGTCCTCCTGACGCTCCCCGACGGGACGACAGGCCGCTTCGGGCGCGACGACGCCCGCCCCGTCCGGCTCGTCGCCCGGTCCTGGCGTCCGTTTCGTGCGCTCCTCCTGGCCGGCGACCTCGGCGCCGCGGAGGCCTACCTCGACGGCGAGTGGACGACGGACGACCTGCCGGGCCTCGTGCGGCTCTTCGCGCGGAACGCCGACCTCCTCGACCGCGAGACGTGGACGACGCGCCTCGCGAACGCCGCGAACCGGCTCCTCCACGCGAGGAACCGGAACAGCCGGGCCGGCTCGCGGCGGAACGTCCGGGCGCACTACGACCTCGGCAACGACCTTTACGAGACCTTTCTCGACCCCTCGATGACCTACTCCTGCGCGCTCTTCGAGACGGGGGACGAGACGCTCGAGGAGGCGCAGGAGAAGAAGCTCCGGAGGATCGCGGAGAAGGCCCGGATCCGGCCCGGCGACCACGTCCTCGAGATCGGCTGCGGGTGGGGCTCGTTCGCCCTCCTCGCCGCGCGGGAGCACGGCGCGCGCGTCACCGGGGTGACCCTCTCCACCGAGCAGGCGGCCCGGGCGCGGGAGCGGGTGGCGCGGGAGGGGCTGTCGGACCGCGTCGAGATCCGCCTCGTCGACTACCGCGACCTCCCGGCCGAGGGAAGGACGTACGATCGGGTCGTGTCGATCGAGATGCTCGAGGCGGTAGGGGAGGAGTTCCTCCCGGGCTACTTCGAGGTCGTCGACCGTCTCCTCGCGCCCGAGGGGCTCGCGGTGATCCAGTCGATCACCGTTCCCGACGACCGCTACGCCCGCTACCGCCGCCGCCCCGACTTCATCCAGAAGCACGTCTTCCCGGGGAGCCACTGCCCCTCGGTCGGCGCGATCGTCGCAGCGGTCTCGGCCCGCTCGCGCCTCCTCGTCCACCACCTCGAGGACGTCGGGGCGCATTACGCCGAGACCCTCCGGCGGTGGCGCGAGGCGTTCCGGGCGAACGTCCCGCGGGTGAGGCGGCTCGGCTACGACGAGCGCTTCACGCGCCTCTGGGACTTCTACCTGGCCTACTGCGAGGGAGGCTTCGCCGAGCGTCACATCGGGGACGTCCAGGTCGTCCTGACCCGATCCGGGAACCGCGCCCTCGGTCCCGCGCCCGGCTACCGGGGAGAGGCGTGATCGAGCTCCTGCGGAGGCGGCTCGTCCGCCCGATTCTCGAGCAGCTGACGCAGGGGCTCTCCCCGGACGCGATCGCCCTCACGATCGCGATCGGTCTCGCGATCGCCGTGATCCCCGTCGTCGGGACGACGACGATCCTCTGCACCGCCGCGGCGATCGTCCTCCGGCTGAACCAGCCGCTCATCCAGACGATCAACTACCTCTCGTTCCCGCTCCAGCTCGCGTTCATCCTCCCGTACCTGAAGCTCGGCCGGCTCCTCTTCGGAGGGCCGGCCGTTCGGATGTCGGCCGAGGAGCTCGCGGCCTTCGTGACGTCGCGCCCGGGGGAGGCGATCGAGGCGCTCTGGCGAGTGACGCTCCAGGCGGTCGGTGCCTGGGCCCTGACCGCCCCCCTGATCGGCGCCGCGGTCTACTTCGCGGTGCGCCCCGCCCTGCGCGCCGCCGCCCGCCGGCTCCGGCCGGCCCGGGCGACGGTCGTCCCGCCCGGGCCGGCGCCCGCGGGGGAGCTCTCGACGGTGCCGGTCCCGGCCGTAGAGGAGAGCGATGCCCGCTGACCGTCCCTGGACGGAGGCCGCCCTGGAACGGGGCCTCGTCCCGGACGTCCTCGTCCGCCGGCGGATCCGGGAGCTGCTCCGGCAGCGGCTCGCCGAGGAGCGGGCCGCCGACGCCGAGGCGGCGCTCGAGCGCGAGGAGCGGCTCGTCGCCGAGATGCGCGAGAGCCCGATCGCCCTCGCGACGGCCGAGGCGAACGAGCAGCACTACGAGGTCCCGCCCGCATTCTTCGAGCTCGTCCTCGGCGCGCACCGGAAGTACTCCTCCGGCCTCTGGTCGGAAGGGGTGACGACGCTCGACGCGGCCGAGGCCGCGATGCTCGCGCTCACCTGCGCGCGCGCCCGGCTCGAGAACGGCCAGAACGTCCTCGAGCTCGGCTGCGGGTGGGGCTCGCTCACGCTCTGGATGGCCGAGCGTTACCCCGCCTCCCGGATCGTCGCCGTCTCGAATTCGAGGAGCCAGCGGGAATACGTCGAGGCGCGGGCGGCGGAGCGGGGCCTTTCGAACGTCAAGGTCGTCACCTGCGACATGAACGTCTTCGACCCGGCGACCGGCCCGGCCTTCGACCGGGTCGTCTCCGTGGAGATGTTCGAGCACATGCGCAACTGGCCCGAGCTCCTCGGCCGGATCGCCTCCTGGCTGAAGCCCGACGGGCGGCTCTTCGTCCACGTCTTCTCCCACCGCGACCTCTCGTACCCGTTCGTCGCGAGGGACGAGAGCGACTGGATGGCGCGGACCTTCTTCACGGGCGGCCTGATGCCCTCGGACCACCTCCTCCTCCGCTTCCCCGACCACCTCCTCGTGGAGGAGCGCTGGCGCGTGAACGGCACGCACTACGCGCGGACGGCGGAGGCGTGGCTCGCGAACCTCGACCGGGACCGGAAGGCCGTCCGCTCCCTCTTCTCCGGGACCTGGGGCCCCGGCGTCGCACGGCGACGGGTGGCGGAGTGGCGCGTCTTCCTGATGGCCTGCGCGGAGCTCTGGGCGTTCGGCGGCGGGAACGAGTGGATGGTCTCCCACTACCGGCTCCGCCGCCGCTTCGCCTGAGGAGCGCGGCGCGCCGCCCCGGCTACACTTCGGGGCGACCGACCCGGAGGTGAACCGTGCTTTTCGACAAGAGCAAGCTCCGCCTTCCCGACACGGAGGACGCGCTGGAGGGGCGCCCGACGCCGCTCTCCGTCCCGAACCGCCACTTCGTGAACGGGCGCGAGATCCTCCCGCCTTTCCCGGCCGGCCTCGAGAGGGCCGTGTTCGGGATGGGCTGCTTCTGGGGCGCCGAGAAGGCGTTCTGGGCGCTCCCCGGCGTCTACACGACGGCCGTCGGTTACTCGGGCGGGCTGACGCCGAATCCGACGTACAAGGAGGTCTGCACGGGAAGGACGGGGCACGCCGAGGTCGTCCTCGTCGTCTTCGACCCGGCCGCCGTGACGTTCGAGACCCTTCTGAAGCTCTTCTTCGAGAAGCACGACCCGACCCAGGGGATGCGGCAGGGGAACGACGTCGGGACGCAGTACCGTTCCCTGGTCCTCACGCACTCCGCGGAGCAGG
>JAKLER010000308.1 GCA_022711615.1 Acidobacteriota bacterium | reverse complement strand
GGCGAGGAGCTGGAGCGGGACGACGGAGACGACCGGCTGGAGCGCGGGGTGGATCTCCGGCACGACGAGCGTCTCGTCGGCGAACGTCGAAACGTCCTCGTCGCCCGGGGAGACGAGGGCGACGAGCCTTCCCTCGCGCGCCTTCACCTCGCGAAGGTTCGAGGCGACCTTGTCGTAGAGGGCGTCCCGCGGCGCGAGCGCGACGACGGGGAGCTCGCCGTCGATCAGGGCGATCGGGCCGTGCTTCATCTCCCCCGCCGGGTACCCCTCGGCGTGGATGTAGGAGATCTCCTTCAGCTTGAGCGCCCCCTCGAGCGCCACCGGGTAGTGCGCGCCGCGCCCGAGGTAGAGGACGTCGCGGGCGTGGGCGAGAGCGCGCGAGAGCTTCTCGATCGCCGGCTCGAGGGCGAGCGCCTGCTGGAGCGCGACGGGGAGGTGGGCGAGCCCTTCGAGGAACGGGTCGCCCGGCTCGAGGCGGCCGAGGCCGCGCGCCTCGCGGGCGTAGTACGCGAGGAGGGCGAGGGCGACGAGCTGCGTCGTGAACGCCTTCGTCGAGGCGACGCCGATCTCCGGCCCCGCGTGCGTCGCGAGGACGCCGTCGACGAGGCGCGCGATCGCCGAGCCGGGGACGTTCACGACCCCGACCGTCGGCGCGCCGGCCCGCTTCGCGTCGGTCAGGGCGGCGACGGTGTCGGCCGTCTCTCCCGACTGCGAGATCCCGACGACGAGCGTCCGCGGCCCGACGAGGTTCTTCCGATAGCGGAACTCCGAGGAGTAGTCGACCTCGACCGGGACCCGGGCGACATCCTCGAGGAGGAACTTCCCGACGAGGCCGGCGTGCCAGCTCGTGCCGCAGGCGACGACGACGACCCGGTCGACGTCCGCGAGGAGCTTCGGCGAGACCCCCATCGCATCCTCGCTGAAATGCCCCGTCTCGAGCGAGAGCTTGTGCCCCACCGTCTCCACGACGACCGTCGGCTGCTCGGCGATCTCCTTCGCCATGAAGTGGGGGTAGCCCCCCTTCTCCGCGGCCACGGCGTCCCACGGGACACGCCGGGCCGGCCGGCTCCGCGGCGCGCCGTCGAGCGCGGTCACCGCCACCGACGCCGCCGTGAGGCGGACGAAGTCGCCGTCCTCGAGGAAGACCAGGTCGCGGGTGTGCGAGAGGAGCGCCGTCGCGTCGGAGGCGACGAGGTTCTCGTCCGCCCCGAGGCCGAGGACGATCGGCGGGCCGTTCTTGGCGACGTAGAGGACCCCCGGCTCGTCGGCAGAAAGGACGACGACGGCGTACATCCCCGTCATCCGCGAGAGGACCGTCCTCACGACCTCGCCGAACGGCGCCTCCGGGGCGTCGGCGCACGCGGCCCCGATCGCCTGCGCGATGACCTCCGAGTCGGTCTCGGACGTGAAGGGAACGCCGCGGGCGAGGAGCTCCCTCTTCAGCGGCAGGAAGTTCTCGATGATCCCGTTGTGGATGACGACGACCCGCCCCGAGGCGTCTCGGTGCGGGTGGGCGTTCTCTTCCGAGGGGCGGCCGTGCGTCGCCCATCGGGTGTGGCCGATGCCGGTCCGCCCCGAGGGGGGCTCCGCCTCGATCCGCGCCGTCAGGTTCCCGAGCTTCCCCTCGCTCCGGGTGACGCGCACGAGCCCGTCCGCGCCGAGGACGGCGATCCCGGCCGAGTCGTAGCCGCGGTACTCGAGCCGCCGCAGGCCGTCGACCAGGATCGGCGTCGCCTCCCGCGGCCCAACGTAGCCGACGATGCCGCACATGAACTACTCCTCAATCGCCCATTGACCTGCGGTCGTTCCGCGCTCGCGAAGAACGCCGGGGCGCCATCGGTCGGTTCGTCATGTTCTCGGAGGACCACCGAGCGGCCTGGCCGCGAGGTGAAGGCGCAGCCAACCCGGACGCCGGGTTGACTTCGTCTTCGTGAAGGAGCGCTGCGCGCTCCCTCACGTTCCCCGAACCCCTCCGCGCGGGCTTCACTTTCCAGCCGCCTTCGCGGCGGTCTTCCGCTCCCGGTACCTCGCCCCGCCCCCCTCGATCGTCTTCTGCGGGACGCGAGACGTGGCGAGGGCGTCGGCGGGGACGTCCTTCGTGATCGTCGAGCCGGCGCCGACGAGGGCGCCGTCGCCGACCGCGACCGGGGCGACGAGCTGGACGTCGGAGCCGATGAAGACGCCGGCGCCGATGTCGGTGAAGTGCTTCCCGTAGCCGTCGTAGTTGCAGGTGATGACGCCCGCGCCGACGTTCGTCCGCTCGCCGATCCGGCAGTCGCCGAGGTAGGTGAGGTGGTTCGCCTTCGCCCCCTTCTCGAGGCGGGCCTTCTTCGTCTCGACGAAGTTCCCGACGTGGACCCCCTCTCCGAGGTCGGTCCCCTCGCGCAGGCGGGCGAACGGCCCGACGACCGCGCCGTCGCCCACGGCGGCCTTCTCGAGGACGCAGTAGGGGCGGACGGAAACGTTCGCGCCGATCGTCGAGGCGTGGATCACGCACCCCTGCCCGATCCGCGTCCCGGCGCCCACCGACGAGGCCCCGGTGACCGACACGAACGGCTCGACGACGACGTCCGACCCGAACGTCACGCCCTCGTCGAGCGTGATCGTCTCGGGCCGGATCAGAGTCGCCCCGGCGGCCATCGCGGCGCGCGCGGCGCGGAGCCGGAGGAGCGCGTCGACCTCGGCGAGCTCGAGCCGGGAGTTGACGCCGAGGACCTCGGCCGGGTCGTCGACCGGGAGCGCGGCGACGGCCGCGCCGTCGCCCACGGCGAACCCGAGGACGTCCGTCAGGTAGTATTCCTTCTGGGCGTTGGCGTCCGTCAGGCGCGGGAGCTCCCTCTCGAGAAGCTCGCGGTCGAAGGCGTAGATGCCGGAGTTGATCTCGCCGAGCGCCCGCACCTCGGGGCTCGCGTCCTTCGCCTCGACGATCCGTGCGAACCGCCCCGCCGCGTCGCGCACGACGCGCCCGTAGGCGCCCGCGTCCGGCAGGAGCGCGGTGAGGACGGCGATCCCGGCCCCGGCGTCCAGCGCCTCGTCGAGGCGGGCGAGCGAGGCGGCGGTCAGGAGCGGGACGTCGCCGGCCAGGACGACGACGCGCGCCGCGTCGCCGAGCGCCGACAGCGCGACACGGACGGCGTCGCCGGTCCCGCGCGGAGGGTCCTGGACGGCGACGAGCGCCTCGGGCGCCGTCCGGGCGAGGTGCGGGACGAGCTCGTCCCGCCCCGCGCCCGCGACGACGACGAGCCGCGAGCCGGGGCGCCCCGCGAGGAACGTGCGCGCCGCCGCGACGACGTGGTCGACGAGCGCACGCCCCGCCGCCTCGTGCAGGACCTTCGGGCGGGCGGACTTCATCCGGACGCCCCGCCCGGCGGCGAGGAGGACGACGGCAGTGGCGGCCGGCACGGTCAGGCCCGCCCGACGAGCGACTCGAACCGAGGCTGCGACCGGAGCGGCGCGAGGTCCGCCTCGAGGCGCGCCTGGATCCGGTTCTGGTCGGAGGCGGCGATCGCCGCCCTCAGGCTCTCGAGCGCCTCCTCCGGGCGGCCGTGGAGGGCGTAGCAGCACGCCGCGAGGTAGGCGAGGCGCCCGTCCGGGTCGGCCTGGCCGTCCGCCGAGCGGACCAGCTCGATCGCCGTCGCGCAGTTCCCGCGGTTCTTCTCGAACACGGCGGCGTGGTAGATCTCGGCCGGGTCGCGCAGCGGCTTCTCCTTCACGGACTTCCCGTTCCGCGCGACGGCGAGGAACGTCCGCGCGCGGTCGACGAGCTCCCGCTCGTCGGGCCGGAGCTCGAGGAGCTCGGAGAAGCAGGCGGCGGCCGCCGGCATCTCGCGACGGTGAAGGTGCTCCATCCCCTTCTCGAACAGCTTCCGCGCGTGGGTCAGCTCGCGGGCGGCCTCCCGGTGCGTGGCGGGCGGCTTCCGCTGGGCCGCGGCCGCGTCCGCCCGGAGCTCGGCGAGCTTCCTCTCGACCTCGACGAGAGGCACGCCGAGCGCGCGGGAGACGCTCGGGAGATCCATCCGTTCCACGTTGGCGTTCAGCCAGCGGATTTCGTCCTGCGTCCAGTGCCTGCTCATCCCACGACCTCCGGGCACGCCATTCGAGCCGCGTATTCTGGCCACCGTCCGGGAAGAGGTCAAGGCGCGCCGTCCTCCGTTCGGGACGAGCAGGGCGCGTTCCGTGACGGAGCGCACGGTTCCCGCCGCGCCGGCGCCCGCGACGCGGTCCGCGGTAGGCTCGGACCGTGTACGCGCGTCCTCTCTTTTGCTCGCAGTGCGGACAGCGGCTCGAGGAGCGTTCCGTCGGAGCGGGCGACGGGAGGACGGTCCCCGTCTGTCCCGCGTGCGGCACGGTCCACTGGATCGACCCGAAGGTCGCCGCCGGCTGCCTCGTCGTCCGCGACGGCCGGGTCCTCCTCCTCAGGCGCGGGATCGAGCCGGGCTACGGGCGATGGGTCTTTCCCGGAGGCCACGTCGACCGGGGCGAGACGCTCGAGGAGGCCGCGCTGCGCGAGACGCGCGAGGAGTGCGGGGCGCTCGCGCGGATCGACGGGCTGCTCGGCGTCTACTCCTACCCGGGCCGGCCGGTGATCGTCGCGGCCTTTCGCGCCTCGCTCCTGCCCGGGAGCCCGGAGCCGTACGCCGCCGACGAGACGCTCGAGGTCGGGTGGTTCGCGCCGGAGGAGATCGACCGGCTCGACCTCGCCTTTCGCTCGAGCGCCGA
>JAKLER010000307.1 GCA_022711615.1 Acidobacteriota bacterium | reverse complement strand
GGAACGTCGAGCGGTTCGACTTCGGCGACCGGGTCTTCACGAGCGAACCGGTCTTCGTCTCCGACCCGGAGCGCTCCGCCGAGGAGGCCGGCTGGCTCCTCGTCGAGCTCTACGACGGCGACACGCGGAAGAGCTCCCTCGCCGTCCTGGACGCTTCGCGGATCGGCGACGGGCCGCTCGCCCGGGTCCTCCTCGAGCACCACGTCCCCATCAGCTTCCACGGCTTCTGGAGGCCGGCGCCGTTCTGAAAGGGGCGTCCGCGGGGGCCCCGCCGGCGTAGAGGTGCCGATGGAACGATTCGGACGGACGTGTGCCCGCGGAACGGGCCCCGTCCTCGTCGTCGGGGCCGGGGCGGCCGGGCTCTCGGCCGCGAGGACGCTCGCCGACCGCGGCCTGTCCATGACCGTCGTCGACAAGGCGCGCGGGGTCGGCGGGAGGATCGCGACGCGGCGGCTCGGCGACGGTCTGCCATACGACCACGGCGCGACCCTCTTCGAGTCCGTCACGGGCGCGTACCGACGGAAGCTCCTCGCCTGGGAGGAGGAGGGGCTCGTCGAGCGGACCGGCCCGGGCGAAGAGACGTTCCGGGCCCGCGGGGGCGCGACGGCGCTGGCGCGGAGCCTCGCCCGCGGGCTGGACGTCCGCCTCGGGGCGAAGGCGATCGCTCTCGCCCACGACGGGGCGTCCTTCCGCCTCGACCTCGAGGAGGGAGAGCCCCTCCGCGCCGGGGCGGTGCTCCTGACGCCGCCCGTTCCGCAGGCGCTCGACCTTCTCGAGCGGGGCGGGCTCGCGGAGAGGCTCCCCGCGGGGCTGGCCGCCGGGCTCCGGCGCGTCGCGTACGCCGCCGGGGTCGTCCTCCTCCTCCGCCTCGACCGGCGCGTGGACGGCCTTCCGCCGTCCGGCATCCGGCTCCTGCGCGACGGAGGCCTCGCCTCGCGGATCGTCGAGAACGAGAGGGGCGGCGGAGCGTCCCGACTCTCGATCTACGGCCGCGAGACCTTCGCGGCCGCGCGCCGCGAAGCGCCCGACGAGGAGGCCGCGTCGGAGCTCGAGGAGGCCGCGCGCGCGGCGCTCGGGTTCCCGCAGGCCGCCGTCCTCGAGCGAAGCCTGAAGCGCTGGCGCTATGCCCGGGCGGAGCGGCCGTTCGCGGGCGACGACCCGGTCGTCGAGCTCGACGGGGCCCGGCTCCTCTTCTCCGGCGAGGCGTTCGGCGAGGAGCTCGAGGTGCCGGCGGCCGGGAACACCGGGCTCGAGCGCGCGTTCCTCTCGGGGCTCGTGGCCGCGGGCCGGCTCGTCGGCTTCCGCGGCTGAAGCGTCCGGCGAAGAGGCGACGGCGTAGGGAACGGCATGGACCAGAAGCGGAAGTCCGTCGTCGTCGCCGGCGGGACCGGAGGGATCGGGAGCGAGGTGGCCCGCGGGATCGTGCGCGAGGGGGGGAACGTACTCCTCGTGGCGCGGGACGGGGCGAGGCTCGCGGAACGCGTCGCGGAGCTGGACTTCCTGGCGGGGCGCGGCGGGGCGGCGATCCCGTTCGTCGCGGACGCCGGCTCGCAGGACGCCCTTTCGGCCGCGGCGGCCGAGGCCGAGGCCCGGTTCGGCCGGCTCGACGGCTGGGTCCACGCCGTCGGCTCGATCCTCCTGAAACCGCTCTCGGCGACGAGCGAGGAAGACTTCGCGCGGCAGCTCGACCTCAACGCCGGGTCCGCGTTCCGCGCGCTCCACGCCGCGCTCGGGCCGATGAGGAAGCAGCGCGGCGGGTCGATCGTCCTCTTCGGCTCTGCGGCGGCCTCCCTCGGGCTCCCGAACCACGCCGCGATCTCAGCCGCGAAGGCGGCGGTCGTGGGCCTCGCCCGCTCGGCGGCGATGGACCTCGTCCGCTACGGAATCCGCGTCAACGTCGTCTCCCCGGGGCTCGTTCGGACTCCGATGTCGGCGGCGATCACCTCCACCGAGGCGAGCCTGAAGGTGTCGCGGGCGATGCACCCGACGGGACGCATCTCCGAGCCCGCCGACGTCGCCGCAGCCGTCCTCTACCTCCTCTCGGACGGCGCCGCGAACGTCACGGGGGCGGTCCTCCCCGTCGACGGAGGGCTGGCGGCCGGCCGCCCGCCCGCGACGGCGTCCTGAGCCGGAAGAGCGGGCGCGGCTGCGAGGCGAGCGTGGCCGCCAGCCCATGAGCGGGGCGGATCGAGAGCAGGGAGAGCGCATCTCGAACGAACCTCGCGAAAGGGGCTTCGTGTCGCGCGCGCGTTCCACCCCTGCACGGACCTCGGGGGCGACGCGGTCGGCGTCGTCCGGGACTGGTCGGGCGGCGGCCCGAAGGACGGCGTCTCGTTCCCCGCGATCGAACGGGTGAACCGGCGGACCGGCGTCGAGGGCGAGAGAGAGCCCGCGAGCGCGTGGTAGCCTTTTTCCGACAGGAGATCACGTCCATGTCGAGCCAGGCCGGGACTTCAGAGCCCGCGAGCCGCACCTCCGACGGACGGACGCCCGTCGCCGACCGGATCCGCGAGCGCATCCGGAAAGCGCGCGGCCGGTTCCGCGCGAACGACAACATCGCCGCCTTCATCGAGGACGGGGAGCTCGACCTCCTCCGCGAGGAGGTCGCGGAGAAGATGGAGGCGGTCCTGCGGGCCCTCGTCATCGACACCGCGAGCGACCACAACACGCGGGACTCGGCCCGGCGCGTCGCGAAGATGTACCTGACGGAGGTCTTCGCGGGGCGCTACGGCAAGCAGCCCCCCGTGACGGAGTTCCCGAACGTCGGCCGGCTGAACGAGCTGATGATCGTCGGGCCGATCTCGGTGCGGAGCGCCTGCTCGCACCACCTCTGCCCGATCATCGGCCGCGTCTGGGTCGGGGTGATGCCGAACGAGCACTCCGCCCTCATCGGCCTCTCGAAGTACGCCCGCCTCGTCGAGTGGGTGATGTCCCGCCCCCAGATCCAGGAGGAGGCGATCACCGAGCTCGCGGAGCTGCTCCTCGACAAGATGCAGCCCGACGGCCTCGCCGTCGTGATGGAGGCCGACCACTTCTGCATGAAGTGGCGCGGCGTGAAGGACGCGGACTCGAAGATGACGAACAGCATCATGCGCGGCTCGTTCCTGAAGAACCCCGACCTGCGGCGCGAGTTCCTCTCGCTCCTCGCGGGGCGGATGAAGTAGGGAGAAGAGAGATGCTCGTCCGGCTCCTCTACGCCAGCCGCTCGATCGCCCCGATCGACGAGGCGCTCGTCGCCTCGATCCTCGAGAAGGCGCACGCCCACAACGCCGCGCACGGCCTCACCGGCATCCTCTGCACGTCCGCCGAGGGGAACGTCTTCCTCCAGGTGCTCGAGGGGGGGCGCGCCGCGGTGAACGACCTCTACGGCCGCATCCTGCGCGACCCGCGCCACACCGACGTCACGCTCCTCGACTACGCCGAGATCGCCGAGCGGCGCTTCGCGACGTGGCGGATGGGGAACGTCCGCCTGAACCGCGTGAACCTCGGGACGGTCCTCCGGTTCTCGGAGACCGCGGTCCTCGACCCGTTCGCGATGAGCGGCAAGGCGGCGATCGCGCTCCTCGAGGAGCTGATGTCGACGGCGGCGACCGTCAGCCGCGACGGCGCCTGACGCGCCGGGAGAGCGGAGCCCTCCCTCAGCCGCGGCGCGGGAGCGGGACGAAGCCCGAGGTCCGGCGCATGTACTCCGCGTACTCGGGGCGCTTCGCGGCCATGTGGGCGTCCAGCATCGCGGCGCCGGAGACCTTCACGAGAAGGAACGTCATCAGCGCCGGGGCGAAGACGGTCGCCCATCCCCACGGCGCGTCGAGCGCGAGGAGCCAGAAGCCCCACCAGAGGAGCGCGTCGCCGAAGTAGTTCGGATGGCGGCTGAATCGCCAGAGGCCCGTCTCGAGGACGGGACCGGGGGAGGCTGGGCCGCCCGCGGCGCGGGCCTTCCGGTAGCGCGCGAGCTGCGCGTCGGCGACGGCTTCGATCCCGAAGCCGGCCGCGAAGAGAGCGAGGCCGAGGAGATCGGTGATCGAGACCGGGTCGGGCGCGGGGGCGGCCCCCGCGAGCTGCAGCGGCGCCGAGATGACGACGACGAGCGCCCCCTGGAGGAGGAAGACCTGGAAGAAGCTGAACCACCCGTACCGCTCCGGACCGTACTTCGCGCGGAACGCGGCGTAGCGCGGGTCCTCGGGCTTGCCGAGGCTCCGGAGGAGGAGGTGGAGGAAGAGCCGCAGCGCCCAGGCGGAGACGATGGCGAGGAGGAGAGCTTTTCCCGGCGTCAGGCCGGTGCGGAGGACGGTGTGCGTGGCGACGAGGAGAAACGCGATCGACCACCACGGGTCGACGAGGCTCGCGTCGCGCCGGCGGACGCTCGCGATCCAGAGGATCGTCATGAGCGCGAGGACGAGCGCGGCGCTCCCGGCGAGGAGCTCGAAGCTCACGGCTGTCCCCGAAGGGCGTCGTGCGCGGCGCGCCCGGCGAGGGCGGAGAGGGCCGTGAGGAAGACGCCCCAGGCGAGGTCGATCGGGACGAGGAGCGCCGGCCAGTCGCGGATCACCGCCCAGCTCGTCAGCTCGAACGTCGCGTAGGCGACGAACCCGAGCCCCGCTCCGCGCCGCGCGGCGTCCCCCTTCGACCGGGCGCCGAGGACGGCCCAGGCGACGGTGACGGCGACGTAGAACGTGTAGAAGAGCGCGGCCGCCGGGAGGTAGGCGTCGGGGCGGAGGAGG
>JAKLER010000306.1 GCA_022711615.1 Acidobacteriota bacterium | reverse complement strand
CGCCCGCCGCCACGAGGCGCGCGAGCGCGAGCTGGAGCGTCTCGACGCCGTTCCTCCCCTTCCGGTCGAGGTTCACGGCGAGGTGGGGCCGGCCGTCGAGGATCCGCCCCAGGAGGCCCGTGAGGACCGCGCCCGGCCCGACCTCCAGGAACGTGCGCGCCCCGGCGGCGTACATCGCCTCGACCATCTCGACGAAGCGGACCTCGCTCGCGACCTGGCCCGCGAGGGCGGCCCGCAGGGCCTCGGGGGCGTCCTCGTGCGGGGCGGCGAGCGCGTTCGAGTAGACCGGGAGCGCGGGCGACGCGAACGGGACGTTCGCGAGGAAACGCGCGAATGGCTCGCAGGCGCCCGCCACGAGGCTCGAGTGGAACGCGGTGGCGACCGGCAGGCGCTGGAACGTGATCCCCTCGGACTTCAGCTTCGTCTCGAGGTCCGCGACGTCGGCCGTCGAGCCCGAGACGACGACCTGCGTCGGGCCGTTGTGGTTCGCGACGACGACCCGCGGGGCGAGGCGCGCGAGAAGCGCGCGGACGTCCGCGACCGGCAGGGTCAGCGCCGTCATGGCGCCCGGGATCGCGGCCGCCTCGGCCATCAGCTCGCCGCGGCGCCGAGCCACTCTCAGGAGGTCCGCGTCGCTCGAGAGGACGCCCGCCGCGCGGAGCGCGACGACCTCGCCGAGGCTGTGCCCCCCGGTCAGGTCGGGACGGATCCCGGCCTCCTCGAGGATCGCGAGCTGCGAGAGGGAGACGCAGGCGATCGCCGGCTGGGCCCACTGCGTGGAAGTCAGCCGCGCGAGGTCGCTCTTCTCCCTCTCCTCTCCGAAGCCCGGCCTCGGGAAGACGACTTCGTGGAGCGGCGTCCCCGGCTCGAGGTCGAGGTCCGCGGCCCGGTCCCAGGCGTCGAGCGCCGTCCGGAACCCCATCGCGAGGTCCGCGCCCATCCCCACGTACTGGCTCCCCTGACCCGGGAAGAGGAAGGCGACCTTCCCCTCGCACGGGCCCGCCCCGTAGGCCGTGCCGTCGGGCAGCGAGAAGGCCTCCTTCGGGGCCGCCTCGATCCGCTTCGCGGCTTCGAGGAGCTTTCTTGCGAGGTCGTCCCCGTCCGCGGCGAGAACGGCGAGACGCGCGGAGGCGCCCGGGCGATAGCCCTCCTGGCTCTCGCGGGCGAGCGCGGCGAGGCCGGAAGCCCCCGCGACGCCGGCCCGTTCCTTCGCGAGCTCCCGCGCCTTCGAAGCGACCTGCGCCGGCGTGTCGCCGCAGACGACGACCAGCTCCTTCGCGAGCGTCCCGAAGCGCGCCGCGCGCGGCGCGGGGCCCCGGTACTCCTCGAGGGCGACGTGGAAGTTCGAGCCGCCGAAGCCGAACGCGCTCACCGAGGCGCGGCGGGGGTGGCGGGCGTCGCGCACCCAGGGGCGCGCCTTCGTGCTCAGGTAGAAGGGGCTCTCGGGAAGGCCGAGCTTCGGGTTCGGCGCGTCGACCTTGATCGTCGGGGGGAGCACCCCGTGGTGGAGCGCCAGGACCGCCTTGAAGAGGCCCGCGGCGCCGGCGGCGGCCTTCGTGTGGCCGATCTGGCTCTTCACCGAGCCGAGAGCGCACCACTGCCGGTCTTCCCGCCCCGCCGCGTCGAAGACGAGGCGCAGCCCCTCGAACTCGGCGACGTCGCCGGCCTTCGTCCCGGTCCCGTGGGCCTCCAGGAGCTCGACGGTCTCGGGGCCGTAGCCCGCGAGCTCGTACGCGCGGCGGAGCGCGAGGGCCTGTCCCGACGGCACCGGCGCATAGACGCTCTTGCTGCGTCCGTCCGAGGAGGAGCCGACGCCGCGGATCACGGCGTAGATCCGGTCGCCGTCGCGCTCGGCGTCTTCCAGTCGCTTGAGCGCGACCATCCCGAGCCCTTCGCCCAGCATCGTGCCGTCGGCCTGGTCGCTGAAGGGGCGGCAGTCGCCGCTCGGCGAGAGCGCCGGCGTCTTCGAGAAGCAGAGGTACATGAAGATGTCGTTCAGCGTGTCGACGCCGCCGGAGATGACGAGGTCGCTGTGCCCGAGCTGCAGCTCGGCGACGGCCATCGAGAGCGCGCTCAGGGACGAGGCGCAAGCGGCGTCGCAGACGCAGTTCGTCCCGCCCAGGTTGAGGCGGTTCGCGATCCGCCCCGCGACGACGTTCCCGAGGAGCCCCGGGAACGTCGCTTCCTGCCACGGAACGTAGTGGCTCGCGATCCGGTCACAGATCGCCGTCACCTCGTCCTCCGGCAGGCCCGACTCGCGGAGAGACTTCACCCAGACGGGCCGCTGCAGGCGGCTCACCATCGAGGAGAGGAGCTCCTGGGCGCTCGTCACGCCGAGGATCACGGAGACGCGCGAGCGGTCCGCGGTCTCGAACTGCTCGCGGAGCGCGTCCTGGAGGACCTTCTGCGCCACGACGAGAGCGAGGAGCTGGGACGTGTCGGTCGCCGGGATCGTCGAAGGGGGAACGCCCCAGCCGAGCGCGTCGAAGTCGACCTTGTCGAGGAACGCGCCCCGCTTCGCGTAGGTCTTGTCCGGCGCGGCCGGGTCGGGGTCGTAGTAGTCCTCGACGAGCCAGTGGCCCGGAGGGACGTCCTTGATCAGGTCCGTGCCGGCGAGGATGTCCTTCCAGAAACCGGTGGCGTCGCTGGATCCGGGGAAGAGGGCGCTGACGCCGACGACGGCGACGGGCTGCCGGCTCGGGGAGGGATCGTGCTTCATGGGTGCCTCGGCATGGGACGGTTCGGAGCTGCGAGACGGAGGGTCAGGAAAGGGGACGGGGACGAAAGTCGAAGGCGGAGGGAGGGACGGCGAGCCCCGACGCGCGCAGCTGCTGCGCGCGGGTCACCGCGGCGGCGCCCTCCAACAGGTTGCGGGCGACCTGGACGGCGGTCCGGTCCGCGGGCTTCTCGAGGAACGAGCCGCGGACCCACGAGTTGAACGCGCCCATCGCCGGCCCGCACCAGATCTGGAAGTCGGCGCTGCGGTCCGGCTCGCCCGCGATGGCCCACCGGCTCGAGAGGCCGAGGTAGGAACGGAAGACGAGCGCCATGAGGTGGCGCGGGTCGGATTCGGCTCTCGCCACCTCGCGCGGGTCGCGGGCGGCCCAGAAGGCGCGCGTCGACGCCCATGCCTCTTCGAACGTCGCCCTGAGGAGCTGCGTCTCGACCTTCTCCCGCTCGGCGGCGGGGATGCTCTCGAGCGACGGGTACGACCGGTAGAGCTCGTAGAGCTTCTTCGCCCGGACGGCGAACATCGTCCCGCGGCGCAGGACCTGCACCGTGACGCCCAGCTCGAACATGTCGGCCGCGGGCGCCATGATCACGTCGGCGATCCCCGCCTCGGCGAGGAGCGCCCGGCCGCTCTCGTGGAGGCCGCTCTCGACGCAGGCCTGGTTCACCGAGCCGGTCACGACGTACGAGGCGCCGAGGGCGAACGCCGCCGCGACCGACGAGGGCGTTCCGAGGCCGCCGCCGGCCCCGACGCGCACGGCGCGCCGGTATCCGCGCCCGGCGACGACGCGGTCGCGGAGGCCGAGGATCGCCGGCAGGAGCGCGGTCAACGGCCGGTTGTCGGTGTGGCCTCCCGAGTCGGCCTCCGCGGTGAGGTCCTCCGCCAGCGGGAGCGTCGCGGCGAGCCGCGCCTCCTCCGCCGTCAGCTGGCCCCGCTCCACGAGCCGGCGCAGGATCTCCGCCGGCGGAGGCTCGAGGAAGCGGATCGCCACCTCCTCGCGCGAGATCTTCGCGAAGAGGTGGTTCTTCCGCCGCGCCTTCCCGGCGGGGTCCGTCGTCAGGCCCGTGGCGGCATAGCGGACGACGGCCGGCGTCAGCGCCATGTAGGCCGAGGCCTCGACGCGCGTCACGCCGCGGCGGAGGTAGAGGTCGGCCACGGACTCCTCGAGCTCGGGCTCGTTCGGGCTGTGGATGAGGTTTGCGCCCCAGGGAAGGCCTTTCTCTCCGAGCTCGTTCTCCAGCTCGTCAAGCGCCGCTTCGACCCGCGCCGGAGAGAGCCCCGCCGAGCCGAAGAAGCCGAGGCACCCGGCGCGGGCCATCTCGGAGACGAGCCTCACCGAGGCGATCCCGTTCGCCATCGACCCCGTGACGTAGGGGAAGCGCGTGCCGTGCGCCTCGCAGAACGTCCGGTCCCCGAGCCACTCCGGGTAGAGGGGCGGCAGAGAGGCCACGTGCGCGAACGTCCCGGCCCCGCCGTTCGCTGCGGACGGAACCAGCTCACCCCCGAGGCCGAGGCCGACCCGGCCTCCGTCGTCGCGGACGACGTGAGAGGCGGATCGGACCTCTTCGAGCGCGCTCCCGATCTCGGCCGGCGTGAAGGCGGCAGGGCGCCCGTTCGGCCGCCAGCGGAGCGACGAAGCGGGAGAGCTCACGAGGCGGTCTCGGTACGAAAATGGCACTGAGTGGCTTTTTGCACTGAGGCGCGGTTATATCCTCATATTCGTGAAAGCGCCACGACCTCTCCGGGAGAGGAAGAAGGACGCCACCCGGCAGGCGCTGCTCGAGATCGGCAACCGGCTCTTCCATCGCAAGGGGTTCGAGGCCACCACGATCGACGAGATCTGCGAGGCGGCCGGGATCAGCCGGCGGACGTTCTTCCGCTACTTCCCGAGCAAGGAGGCGCTCGTCTTCCCGCACCGCGCCGAGCGCCTGGAGCGCTTCGTGGCGTTCCTCGTGAGCGCCCCGCCGGACGAGAGGCCGATCGCGACGCTGCGCCGCACCGC
>JAKLER010000305.1 GCA_022711615.1 Acidobacteriota bacterium | reverse complement strand
ACGTTCACCGTCCCGAGAGGCCGCCCCCCGTGCGCGAGCGGGATGCAGAGCCCGGAGGCGACGTGGCGCCGGGCGAGCGCGTCCAGGACCGGATGCACCTCGCGCCCCTCGATGCGGACCTCGCCGAGCGAGACGATCCGCCGCTCCCGGACGGCCCGCCCGCTCGCGCTCCCCTCGAGCGGGAGCCGGGCGCCGAGGACGAGCTCCTCGTCGGTGAAGCCGCGCCCCGCCACGAGCCGGAGCGGACCGTCGGGCCCGTCGAGCAGGTAGATCGCCACGAGCGGCGGTGCGCTTCCGCCGCGCAGCGCTTCGGCCGTCTCCGCAGCGATGCCCTCCGGGTCGAGCCGACGCTGGAGACGGAAGGTCAGGTCGTTCACGAGGCGAAGGGCCTCGTTGCGGGCCTCGAGCTCCGCCTTGGCCGCCCGGAGCTCGCTCACGAGCGACGCGACGTCGGCGGGCGACTCCGTCCCGGGCGTCCCGTCCGTCGGTTCGCGAACGTCGGTGGCCGGTTCGTCCATCGCGCCCTCTCCCGCGGGCCCGTGCGGCCTGCCCGGGCCGCGCGGCCCCGCGTCTCCCGCGCTTCGCCGTCGACTTATCGATCATATCCCCCGTCGAAGGCGGTGCCCGACCCCTCCCCGGGAGGGCCGACGGAACGAGGACGAGGCGGACGGAGGGGCGGGCGGACGCGTGGCGGGCGCCTCGGCGCCCGTCGCCGCGCCCGCGCCGGTGTCACTCCTCGAGGTGGAGGTCCACGATCATCGGCGGCTTCAGCGCGCTGATGAGCGGCGTGAAGAGCCCGATGAGGAAGAGGACGAACGCGCCCCCGGCCAGCGCCGCGAGGCCCAGCATCAGAGGGACCTTCGCGAGGCGCGCTCCGTCGCGCTCGTTGAGGCTCGCCACGATCTCCGTGGCGGCGAGCGGCGCATCGCCCTCCTTCCTCTTCAGGATCACCTTCTGCGCCTCGATCGCCTTCAGGATCGGCTCTCCCGCGACGTAGACCACGACGCGGGAGGCGGACTCGGCGAGCGGCGGCGCGAACGCCGGATCGACGAAGTGGCCGTCGGCCGGGACCTGCGAGAAGTGGTAGACGCCGTAGCCGGCCGCCCCGCAGACGAGCAGACCGATCAGGATCGCGAACAGGCGAAAGTGGTTCTGTTTCATTTCGCTGCCTCTCCGGAGGTCCGGCTCGGCGGAAGGAAGGAGGGCCGCTCCCCCGGGGGCCGCGGCGAGCCGGCGAGGCCGGAAGCCGAGGGGGGATGCGGAGGCGCCGGAGGAGGAGAAGGCCGGTTCCGGCGGCGAGCCGATCATAGTCCTCCGATCGGCTCCCCGCTCCCGATCCCTCGTTCGGGGCGCGGGTCGATCGGGCCCGAGATCTCCGATCGACGCCCGAGCCCGGGCGCCCGCTCAGAACCGGAGGGAGACGCCCCCGACACCGTAGGCGAGCCAGGCGAAGCTGTAGACCTCGTCTCCGTCGACGCCCCCCTCGAGCGTCCGTGCCCCGAGGAAGAGGTCCACGTCCGGCGAGACGTTCGCCTCGAGCCGGGCCGCGACGTCCACCGCGCGTCCCTGGCGCGCAGCGGCGCCGTCGGCCTCGAGGTCGAGAGCGAGACGCGGGGATACCTGCCAGCGGACGCCCCCGTAGAGGAGCGGCACGAAACCCGTGTTCGTCTTGGCCCTCGAGAAGTCTCCCTGCGTCAGCTCGATCCGCGCGTCGCGGATCTTGGCTGTCAGCCCGGCTCGGAACGTCACCGGTCCCGACGAGCGGAAACGCCAGACGTAGGAGAGCCGCCACGAGTCGAACACCCAGGTCGCGTCGAGCGGCTCCCCCGCGGCGAAGGTCGCTCCGTCGAAATCGATCGGGGTCTCGGGCGTGAGGTTCGCCTTCGCGCGGAAGGGGGCGGCGACGAGCCGCACCGAGCTCCGCTCGCCGAGGTCGGCCCACAGGGTCGCCCGGGCGGCGAGGAAGGGGCCGCGGTCGGCGTCGTCGATCGAGAGGCGCGTCCCGCCCGCTCCGGGGACGGCGAAGTCGTTCCGGAGCTGCCAGGCGGCTCCCGTCTCGAGGTCGAGCCGGAACCCCTCCGCCGCGGCGGGGCGGTCGGCCAGACCCAGGGCCGCGATGAGGACGGGGGCGAATCCGAGGAGGCGTCTCGTCACGCCCCGATTCCGCGACCGCGGCTTGTCCGGATTTCCCCGCGCGCCCCGGTCTCAGGGGAGCGGGACGTCCTTCAGGGCGAACCGGTAACGGCGGAGCGTGCCCGGCGTCTTCAGCCGGACCCGGAGCCCCCATTCCGGCCCGGGGGTCTCGGCCCGCGCCGAAACGACGACGAGCCCGCCCCTCTCCTCGCGGTCGGTCGCCCAGGCCGTCCCCTCGGGATCGACGAAGTAGAAGCCCTCGACGCGTCCGTTCGGGTCGGCGACGCGCAGGACGAGGTCGTCCGGATCGGCCGGAAGCGCCTCGGCCTCCTGAGCCGTCGCGATCGCGATTGCGACGGCGTGCTCGGCGAGCGAGGGAGACGCCAGGGTCGACCCGGCCCGGGAACGGAAACGGGGGACGGTGACGACGGCGCCGGGATCGGCATCGGGCACGTAGAGCTCGATCGACCCAGAGACCTCCCGGAGCGACGACGCGGCCCGGGACGCGAGCTTCAACGGGACCGAGAGGACGACCGGCGCCGCCGCGTCGTCCCCGCGCGGGGGCTCGTGCGCCGCGTCCTCGGCGCCCGCCGGGACGAGGCTCGTCCCGAGGTCGTCGAAGGCGGTCTCGACGACGACGCGCGCCGTCTCGACGTCGCCCCTCTTCGTCCCCACGAGGGCGACCTCGATCGTCGTCCCGGCCGGTCCGGCGGCCCCGCCCCGCACCCGGTCCTCGCGGATGCCGAGGAAGCTCAGCTCGAGCGGAGGCGCCGGGACCGGCGTCGGCCGCGGGAGAGCGGTCGGCGTCGGCCTCGCGACGAGGCCCCGCACGCGTTCGGGAAGTCCGCACCCGGCCGCGAGGAGCGCGGGGAAGAGGGCGAGGGCGGCGCCCGCGGCTCGCCTCCTCACGGTAGGGCGACCTCCACGAGCTCGAACGGAACGGCCACCACGGAGCGCTTCGTGAGAAGGCCGAGGACCAGCGTCGCGTCGGCGGGTGGCGGCTCCGCGAGGAGGAGCTCGAGCGACCCCTTCTCTCCCGCCGTCGTCACCTGGAGGCCCGAGGTCGAGAGCTCCGTCCCGTCGGCGCGAAGGACGCGAACGCTGCGGACCCTCTCGACGTCCGCGGAGCGGCCGCGCAGGGAGACGACCGTCGGAGAGCTCTCCCCGCGCCCCGCCAGCCGGAGCGTGAGGCCGGCGGAGCGCAGGCCGGGCGCCGCGAGGACGGCCCCCGGCCGCGCGAGGGCCCTCGGGACCGTCGCCTCGGCGCCCGGGTCCCGCGAGGGGATCCAGAGGTCGATCGTCCCGGAGACGGTGACCCAGGCCGCTCGGCGCGCGGGGCTCGCGAGGACGATCCAGAGGTCCGGGCCGCTCGGGCGCTCTTCCCACCGGGGCGGCTCGGGCTCCTCGGGGAGGACGTCGCGCCCCGTGGCGTCGACGGCGGTCGCAAGCCGGAGGCGGAACGCCTTCGCGTCGGCCAGGCCGTCGCCCTCGAGCTTCGGCTGGAGCGTGAGCCGCCCCTCGGCCTCGTTCGAGGCGGAGCGATGGCGCGATTCCGCCACGGCATCGACCACGAGCCGGAACGTCCCCTGCGCGTCGACGCGCGCGGCCGCGGCGGCGAGGGCCAGCGCCGCCGTCGCGAGGAGAACCGGGGAGACTGCGTCCTGTCGCTTCACGTCGAGCTCGTTCCGAACAGCCCGGCAAGTGTACGTCGAAGGGTCCTTCGGCCGCTCGCTGGGCGCCCGCTTCCCGGAACCCACGGAAGTCGGCGTCCCGAAAGGGCTCACGGAGGGCCCGGGTGCTCGGGAGGCCACTGGCCCTGCGCCGGGCCGCCCCGCGCGAGCGGGGCGGCCCCGGGGCTTCAAGGATTCACGTCGACGACCTTCCCGAAGAGCTCGAGCTGAGCGCGAGCCTCCTTCGCGTCGCCCACGACGACGACGGTCTGGCTGCTCGAGAGGAAGTGCTTCCTCCCCGCCGCGCGGACGCCGTCGGCCGTCACGGCGTTCACCTTCGTCACGAACTCGCCGAGCGACTCGGGCGGGAGGCCGTTGACCCAGTTGCGGGCGAGGGTTCCGGAGACGGCTTCCTGGACCTGGTTGCGGAGGAGATAGAGCCCCGCCTGGTAGCGCTTCGCGCCGGCGAGCTCGTCCGGCGTGGGCGTCGTCGCCGCCATCCGGTCGAGCTCGTAGAAGACCTCGAGAAGCGTCGCGGCCGTCACCTCGTTGCGGACGTCGGCCCGCATCTCGAGGAGGCTCCCGGCGCGGCGGGTCGCGAAGTCGCCCGACGGGGAGTAGGTGTACCCCTTCTCCTCGCGGATGTTCCTCACGAGGCGGCTCCCGAAGGCGTCGGCGTAGATCGTGTTCGCGACGAGGACGTCGTACCAGTCGGGGTCGCTCACGTCCGGGCCGGGGCGCCCCGCGACGACGGTCGACTGGACGGAGCCGGGGCGGTCGACGAGGAAGATCTCGCGCCCGCGCGCCGGCGGCGACGGAGGCGTCGAAGGCACCGGCGAGCCCGTCGCGGCCCATCCGCCGAACGCCTTCGCGACGGCGGCCTTCGCCGCCGCCTCGTCGAGGTCGCCCGCGAGGACGAGGAGCGCCGCATCCGGGCGGAAGCGGCGCGCGTGCTCGGC
>JAKLER010000304.1 GCA_022711615.1 Acidobacteriota bacterium | reverse complement strand
CCCGTCCGGCCGTCTCGATCCGCGGCAACCACGACAAAGTCGTCTCGGGCGTCGACTCCGGCGAGATGTTCAACGCGCCCGCGCTCCTCGCGGCCCGTTGGACGGCCGAGAAGCTCTCGAAGGAGAACCTCGAGTTCCTGCGCCGCCTGCCGTGCGGCCCGGTCCTCGTGGACGAGTCGTTCGCGATCTGCCACGGCTCGCCTCTCGACGAGGACGCCTACATCTTCTCGGACTGGGACGCCCAGATGAACTTCGTCCACATGGACCGTGTCGCGCCGTCCGTCAGCGTCTCGTTCTTCGGCCACAGCCACATCCCCTCGATCTTCACCCTCGCCTCCGACGGGATCCTCGTCGAGGCGGTCCGGGGGAGCCGGAGAAAGCTCTTCCTCGAGCCGGGGCGGCGGTACCTCGTGAACCCCGGGTCGGTCGGCCAGCCGCGCGACCGCAACCCGCGCGCGAGCTATGCGATCTTCGACTCGGAGGAGCGGACCGTCACGTTCGACAGGGTGCCGTACGACGTGAAGACGGCCCGGCAGAAGGTCCTCCGGGCCGGCCTTCCGACGATCCTCGGCGACCGGCTCCTCCTGGGGCTCTGAGGCGCGCGTGGAGCCTCGGCGTCTCGGCACGGCGAAGGCCGGGCGCGCGGCGCTCGTCGCCGTAGTCCTCGCGCTCGGAGCCTGCTCCTCCCTCCCGGCGCCGTCCGCCAGCGAGAAAGCGAGGGCCGCGCGGGTCGAAGCCGTCGCGCACCTCCTCGAGATGGAGGACCGGCGCCTCTGGGACGCCCCGCTCGCGATCGCCGCGGCCGGGTCGGCCGACGCCGTCCTCCGCGAACGGGCGGCCCTCGCGGCCGGCCGGGTCCGGCCGGACGACGCGGCCACGCTCCTGGCACCGCTCCTCTCGGACCGCGAGGCCCGGGTCCGCCGGGCGGCGGCGTTCGCCGCCGGCCTCGCCGCGGAGAGGGACCTCGTGCCGGCGTTGCGGGCCGCGATCGCCGACCCCGATCCGGAGACGGCCGCGGCAGCGGCGACGGCGCTCGGACGGATCGGCGGCGCCGAGGCGGAGGATGCCCTCCGCGAGATCCTGCGCACGGCCTCCGGGCCGGTCGCGGCGGCGGCCGCGGCCCTTCAGCGTTCGAAGGACCCGGCGCTGGTGCCTCTCCTCGAAGGGGCCGCGTTCTCGACCGACCGGGAGTCGCGGCGAATGGCCGCCTGGTCTCTCGCTCGCGCTCCCCGGCCCGGGAGCGCATCGGCCCTTCGCCGGCTTCTCCGGGACGGGGATGGGGAGATCGTGGCCTGGGCCGCGCGGGGGCTCGGACTTCTGGGCGACGCCGACGCCGCAGCCGCGCTCTCGGAGGTTGCGCTCGGGCGGGAGCCCGGCCCCGCGATCCAGGCGCTCCTCGCCCTCGAGCGCCTCGCGGCAGACGGGGCCGTGCGGGAGCTCGCGCGGGGGGCGGGGCTGGCCAGGCGGGACGATCCTCATCCCGGGATCGCCGTCGCGGCGCTCACGCTCCTCCGGCGCGCGGCAGATGCCGCCGACGTTCGCGAGCTCCTCGCCCGCGCGGCGGCGTCGGGCGGGCGCCGCGGCGGGGTCGCGCTCGCGAGCCTCGCGACGGGCGACGCGGAGCTCGCGTTCGGCCTCGCGTTCCCTTCGAGCGGAGCCGCCCCTCTCGACCTCCGGCTCGGGGCCGCCGAGGCGCTCCCGCTCCTTGCCGCCGAGCGAGCCGGGCCTTGGCTCGAGGCGCTCCTCGGGGACTCTGCGCCGCGCGTCCGCATGGAGGCGATCTCCCGTTTCCCGCGGCCTCTCGTTCCCCGCAGCCTTCCGCTCCTGACGCGCGCCCTCGCCGACCCGGACGGCGCCGTCCGCGCCGCCGCCCTCGACGCGGCGGCCCCCTTCGCCGCGGGGACGGGGAGCGATCCGACGCTCGCCGCGGCCTGGCGCGCGGCGTTCGACGCGCTCGTCGGGTCGGGGGAGGCGGACCTCGTCGTCTCCGCGCTCGACGCCGCCGCGTCGCTGCCCGAAGGGGGGCGGGAGCTCCTGGCCGCTCAACGCGACGCCGGCGACGACCTCGTACGCGAGCGGGCCCGGCGGCTCCTCCGGGAGCGCTTCGGCGAGGCTCCGGGCGCCTCGCCGCGGATCGTCGCGACGCGCCTCGCCGCCGCCGACTACCGTCGCCTCGCGGAACGAGCCGAGGGGCCACCCGTCCGGGTCGTCGTCGAGACGACCCGGGGCGCCTTCGAGGCCGAGCTCTTCCCGGGCGCGGCCCCGATGACGGTCGAGAGCTTCGTCTCGCTCGCCCGCGCGGGCTTCTTCGACGGGACGACGATCCACCGCGTCGTGCCGGACTTCGTCGTCCAGGCGGGAGACCCGCGGGGCGACGGGACCGGCGGCCCCGGCTGGGCGATCCGCGACGAGCTGAACCCGGTCCCGTACGTTCGCGGCCGGCTCGGCATGGCGCTCTCCGGCCCCGACACCGGGGGCTCGCAGTGGTTCGTCGCGCTCTCCCGCCAGCCGCACCTCGACGGCGGCTACACGGTCTTCGGCGAGGTGACGGCGGGGATGGAGGTCGTGGACCGGATCGAGCAGAACGACCGGCTCCTCTCCGTGCGCGTCCGCGGGGAGCCGGCGTCGGGCGGGGACGCCGCCGGGGGTCCCGTCCGCGGCGTAAACTGATTCCAGCCATGCCGCGCTTCACGGTTCTCGAGACCTCCGCTCTCTTCTCGAACCGCGTCAAGTACGACTACCTCTTCGAGATGGAGATGTGGCTGAAGGGGGTCGAGAGGTTCTTCGTCCTCGACCACCTCCCGCTCTCCGCGTTCGAGCGGTCGCACGCGTCGCTGAAGAACTTCGTCGAGGAGGTCGCGGTCGTGAGGTCCGGCATCTCGCACCTCGCGCTCCTGACGACGCACCTCCTCGGGGAAGGGAAGGAGGACCTCGCCTCGTTCCTCCTCTTCCTCGACAGCCAGGTCTCCCGCGCCTCGGGGGGCGCCTCCGTCCCGCAGCGGCGCGGGAGCGCCGAGACCGAGCTGGCCCTCGTCGTCGAGAAGCTCGACGACTTCTCGAAGGTCCTCGACGAGCTCTCCCGGGCCCCGTTCCTCCCCCTGCAGACCTACCTCTCCCTGGGGAGGATCGTCGTCGGCACGCTCAAGTCCGATCCGAACCTGGGGGTCCTCTTCCGCGAGAACCTGCGGCCCGTCCTCGACCGCGAGTCGAAACAGTCGCTCGCGCGGGTTCTCGCCGCCGTCTCCGACGCGAGCCAGAAGTCGGCGCTCGCGGCCCTCTTCGTCGAGCTCTTCAAGGGGCTGCGCTGGACCGAGAGGATCCGGCAGACGATCGAGTCGCCGGCGACGATCAAGCGCGCCCTCCTGGTCTTCAGCCTCATCCGCGCACAGGCGACGAGCCTCGGCGAGTTCATCCGGAAGCGGCTCCTGCCTCGTTTCCCCGAGGACACCCCGGTCGCCGCGGGCCTCGAGCGCCTCGTCTTTTCCGTGGAGATGGAGATGCGGAAGGTGATGGAGCTCGAGCTGGTCGACGTCGCCCTGATGAAAGACCCGAAGCTCGTCTACGCGCGGATGGAGGACGCCTCCGGGATCCTGAAGGACCTCTTCCAGCAGAGCGTCATCGGCCTCGCGGAGACGTTCTCCTCCGACGTCGACGGGCGGGCGCTCTTCCCGGAGTACCGGACGAAGCTGGACCAGAGCCTCCGTCTTCGCGACGACCTGTGGGAGCTCCTGCAGGCGGTCCAGGCCTTCTCCCGGAGCGCCGACAAGAAGGCGCTGAAGGCGATGATCGACTCGCTCGACGCGTTCCGCCGTGGCTCGATGAAGCACCTCATGTTCAAGGACTGGTCGCTCTTCGACCGCTTCCACTCCGGCTTCTCGCGCGAGCGGAGCCCCCGCGCGTTCCTCCCCGCGGCCCACCAGTTCGAGGTCTTCCTCAAGACGCTCGTGCGGGAGGTCTCGAAGCGCTCGGTCCTCTCGTCCCACCCGTTCCGCGGCGGGCGCCCGCGGACGGGCGACGGCACGGAGGCGGCGCTGCCGCCCCGCTACAATTGACACGGAGCCGCTCCCCGCGGCCCGGAGGTTCTTCCTTGGGTTTCGTCACCGTACCGGAGGCCGCCGAGCACTATCGGAAGGGCCGATTCGTCATCATCGCCGACGACGAGGACCGCGAGAACGAGGGCGACCTCTGCCTCGCGGCCGAGCACGTCACGGCGGAGGGAATCAACTTCATGGCCCGCGAGGGGCGCGGGCTCGTCTGCGTCTCCCTCACGGAGGAGCGCTGCGACGAGCTCGAGCTCGCCCCGATGGTCGAGCAGAACACCTCGAACCACGGGACGGCGTTCACCGTCTCGGTGGAAGCGCGCGGCAAGACGACGACAGGGATCTCCGCCGCCGATCGCGCCCAGACGGTCCGGACGCTCGTCGACCTGCGGACGAAGCCGCACGACCTCCTCCGTCCGGGGCACATGTTCCCGCTCCGCGCCCGCAAGGGGGGCGTCCTGAAGCGGGCGGGGCACACGGAGGCCTCGATCGACCTCGCCCGGATCGCCGGCCTGACTCCTGCGGCGGTGATCTGCGAGATCCTGAACGACGACGGCGCGATGGCGCGCGTCCCCGACCTCCTCCGCTTCTCGGAGAGGCATGGAATTCCGCTCGTCTCGGTCGCCGACATCATCCGGTACCGGATGCACCACGAGCGGCTCGTCCAGCGCGTCGCCTCGCCGAGCCTTCCGACGAGGCACGGGGAGTTCCGCGTCCATGCCTACCGT
>JAKLER010000303.1 GCA_022711615.1 Acidobacteriota bacterium | reverse complement strand
GCGCAGCCGGACGAAGAGGGCTCCGGCGAGCAGCCCGGCCGCGACACAGACCAGGAGGACCCGCCGGCGGTAGGGGGCCTCCCAGGCCGTGAGGTCCTTCTCGGGGAAGGCCAGGCGGAGGACCTCTCCGCTCCGGAGCCGTGCGGCCGCGTAGACGAGCCGCTGGCCGAGCGTCGAGGAGAAGCGGGCCTCGACGCCTCGCCCCGAGCGGAGCGCGTCGCGCACCTCGGGACGTCCCGCGTGGTTCTCGAGGGCGTCGAGCCGGCTGCGGTCGACGCCGCTGTCCCCGAGGACCCGGCCGTCGGTCGCGACGAGCGTGGCCCGGAGGGCGAGCTGCCGCCCGATCCGGTCGACGGTCTCCTTCGGGTCCCCGCCGGTGGCGAGGACCGCTTCGACGTCGGGACCGACCCTCTCGAGCAGCGAGAACGCGGTCTCCTTCGTCCGGCCCGCGACCGCCCCATCCAGGATCCGTCCGAGGATGGCGCCCGCGACGAGACCACCGGCGAGCCCCAGGAGCAGGGGGAGGACGAGCCTTCGGGCCAGGACCGGCGCGCGGAGAGGGGGGCGGGGCGGGTCGGGCGTCGTCATGAGAGCCCGGAATCGTAGCGCCGCCGCGTTAAGACCGTGTGGGGTCGCTCGGGGGCGGGACGGGTGCGGTCGACCGCGAGATCCGCGAGGAGGGCGCCTCGTCCCGGTAGTAGCCGCGCGGGGCGAGGAGCCGCCAGGTCCGCTCGACGAGCTCCTTGTCCGAGACGGGCCTGGAGAGGATCTCGCTCGCGCCGACCTGCCGGGCGAAGTGCTCCTGGGCCCGGTCCACCCGCGTCCCGAGGAGGAGGACCGGGACCTGGGCGAACGTCGGCGTCGCCTTGAGGATCCGCGCCACCTCGAATCCGTCGGCCTTCGGGAGGGCGATGTCCATCACGACCGCGTCCGGAACCCGCGACATCAGGAGCTCGAGGATCTCCTCGCCGCTGCGGGCCTCCACGGCGTCGCAGCCCGAATCGGCGAAGGCCTTGCCGGCCGCGATCCGGTCCGCCCCGTCCCCCATGACGACGAAGACCGTCGGCCGGCCAGCGGGGCGCCGCACCGCCGGAACGGAGGGGGGCGTCGCGACCCCGGAGGGGGAACGCATCGAAGGCGAAGGCGTCAGAATCCGGGCCGGAGCGGGCTCGGCCTCGGGGGCCGGACGCGGACGCGGACGATGGGGCACGACGGGCGTCGGGTCGTCGCGGAGGGCGTCGACGGGTCGCTGAGGCCGGGGGCCGCCGCCCGGGTCGCCCAGCGCCGCGTCGATCGCCCGCGCCAGCGCCGCTGCCTCGTCGTCGACCTCCGGAGAGTCCGGCTGGCCCGCCGCGCGCGCGAGCGCCGCGTCGAGCGCGGCGGCGGTCGGCGGGCGGTCCTCGCGCCGCTTCGCGAGCGCGCGGTGGACGACCTCCCGGAGGCGCTGCGGGATCTCGGGGTAGAGCGAGAGGTTCCCCGGCACCGGCTCGGAGATCTGCTTCATCGCGATCCCGAGAGCGGAATCCGCCGTGAAGGGGAGGACGCCGGAGAGCATCTCGAACGCGATGATCCCGATCGAGTAGATGTCGCTCCTCACGTCGGCGGACTGGCCCATCGCCTGCTCGGGCGAGATGTAGTGCGGCGTCCCGAGGACGACCGCCTCCTGCGTCAGCTTCTCGTCGACCGCGCCCCGGGCGAGGCCGAAGTCGAGGATCGAGACGACGTCGCCGGCTCCGACGATGATGTTCTGGCTCTTCAGGTCGCGGTGGACGATCTCCTGCTCGTGGGCGGCCTGGGTCCCCTGGCAGATCTGCCGGAGGATCCGGATTGCCCGTTCCGGGGGGATCCGGCCTTCCTGCAGGATGAGGGACTGCAGGTCCTGGCCGGGGACGAACTCCATCGTGATGTAGGGGTGTCCGCCGCCGCTCCCGAAGTCGTACATCCGGGCGACGTTCGGGTGCTTGACCCGGCGGTTCAGGCTGATCTCGCGCTTGAAGCGGGCGAGGATCGCCCCGTCGTCGTCCCCGACGTGCCCGTAGAGGACCTTGATCGCGACGACCTCGTCGAGGTCCCGGTCCCTCGCCTTGAAGACGACCCCCATCCCGCCGCGGCCGAGGTCCTCGAGCCACGTGTAGCGCGGGGCTCCGGCGAAGAACTGGGTTCGAAACGTGTCGAGGTTCATGTCGGGTCCTGGCCCGCGGGCGAGCGGGTCGTCCCGCGCCGAACCCCCATTATCGCCCGCCTGCGCGATTCCCGCAGTCCTACCGGCACCCTGTCCCCCCGGCGCACGGGGCGATAGGATGCCTCCCGTCCCGCAACGACACCCGAGGAGACCCGCACATGACCACGATCGACACCATCACCACAGCCCTCGGCGCCGAGGCGAAATCCCTTCTCGAGCACACCTGCTCCGGGATCCCGAAGGAGACTCTCCACCTCCCGGGTCCCGACGTCGTGGACCGCATCTGGTCGATGTCCGACCGCCCGATCCCCGTCCTCCGGAGCCTCCAGCAGCTCGTCGACCACGGCCGCCTCGCGGGCACCGGCTACCTCTCGATCCTGCCCGTCGACCAGGGGATCGAGCATTCCGCCGGCGCCAGCTTCGCAAAGAACCCCGTCTGCTTCGACCCCGAGGGGATCGTGAAGCTCGCCATCGAGGGGGGCTGCAACGCCGTCGCCTCGACGCTCGGCGTCCTTGGCGCCGTGGCGCGCCGGTACGCCCACAAGATCCCCTTCCTCCTCAAGTTCAACCACAACGAGTTCCTGACCTACCCGAACAAGTTCGACCAGATCTTCTTCGCGCAGATCAAGCAGGCGCGCGACATGGGCGCCGTCGCCGTCGGCGCGACGATCTACTTCGGGTCGGACCAGTCGGGGCGGCAGATCGTCGAGGTGAGCCAGGCGTTCCAGGCGGCGCACGAGATGGGGATGGCGACCGTCCTCTGGTGCTACCTCCGGAACAACGCCTTCAAGATGGACAAGGACTACCACGTCGCCGCCGACCTGACGGGGCAGGCGAACCACCTCGGCGTGACGATCGAGGCGGACATCATCAAGCAGAAGCTCCCCGAGACGAACGGCGGGTACCTCGCGCTGAACTCGAAGGAGAACCCCTACGGCAAGACCGACAAGCGGATCTACGAGAAGCTGACGACCGACCACCCGATCGACCTGACGCGATACCAGGTGGCGAACTGCTACATGGGCCGCGCGGGCCTTATCAACTCGGGCGGCGCCTCGGGCGAGAACGACTTCGCCGAGGCCGTGAAGACGGCCGTCGTCAACAAGCGCGCCGGCGGCATGGGCCTCATCTCGGGCCGCAAGGCCTTCCAGCGCCCGATGGCCGAAGGGGTCAAGCTCCTCAACGCCATCCAGGACGTCTACCTCTGCAAGGAGGTCACGGTCGCGTAGCGCGGTCGCGGCGAACTCGTCGAGAGCCGAAGGCCCCCGGGCGACCGGGGGCCTTCGTGCGTAATCCGCGATGGCCCGGTGCTAGGCTCGCCGACGGCCCATGAAGCCCTTCCGCCTGGCGTGGCCCCCGTTCGTCGCCCCGGCCGAGCCCGAGCTCCTCAAGCGCCAGGAGACGGTCCTCCTCGTCCTCAACCTGACCGTCCTCGCGGGGATCGCGGTCGCCTACCTCGTCTTCGGCGCGGTCGGAATGGCCGGCCCTCCGCGGCGGACCTTCTTCGCCGTCCTCATGGGCTGGTTCCTCGTGCAGGCGCTCGCCCTCGGCTGGCTCGCGGGGCGGGGCGGGCCGATCCGGGGCGCCCCGCTCCTCTCTTGGGTCAGCCTCTCCATCTGGCTCAACCTCGCCTTCGCCTTCGCGCTCGCGCTCTCGGGCGGGATGGAGGACACGCACACCGCCGTCCTCCTCGTCATCCCCGTCATCGCGGCAGCCTTCCGCTACACGGGGCCGGGCGTCGTCCTCGTCGTCGCGGCGGCCGTCGCGGTCACCTATCTCCAGCTCTGGGTCTACTACAGCCACCAGCCGACCGTCGCCCCGACCGAGTACTTCGAGGCGACGAACGCGGCGATGGTCTACGTCGTCGTCGCCATCGTCGTCGCCTCCCTCGTGCGGCAGATGCGGGGCGGCGCCGAGAAGCTCCGGGCCTCGCTCGCCGAGCTCGAGGCGACGCGCGACCGGCTCGTGGAGGAGGAGAAGCTCGCCGCGGTCGGGCGCCTCGCGGGGGCGATCGCGCACGAGGTGAGGAACCCCGTCACGATGATCGTGAGCGCCCTGGGCCTCGCCGCCGACGAGGGGACGGACGAGGCGAAGCGCGCGGAGTGGCACGCGATCGCCGGCGAGGAGGCCCGCCGGCTCGAGGCGCTCACGCAGGACTTCCTCGCCTACGCGCGCCAGAAGGAGCCCGACCGGCAGTCGACGCGCCTCGGGGAGGAAGTGGGCTACGTCGCGAGCCTCGCGAGGGCGAAGGAGGCGTCGACGGGGGTCCGGCTCAGGGTCGACGGACCGGAGGACGCGCCGCTCTCGGCCGACTCCTTCCAGCTCCACGCCGCCCTCCTCAACCTCCTCGTCAACGCCTTCGACGCGACGCCCCCGGGAGGCGAGGTCGTCCTCGGGGCGCGGCCCGCGCCGGGCGGGGGCGCGACGTTCCGGGTCGAGAACACGGGCCCCGCGATCCCAGAGGAGGCCGTCCCCAGGCTCTTCGAGCCCTTCTTCACCACCCGCCCGCGCGGGACCGGGCTCGGCCTCGCCATCGCGCGGACGATCGCGCGCTCTCACGGCGGCGACCTCACGCTCGCGGCGAAAGAGGAAGGC
>JAKLER010000302.1 GCA_022711615.1 Acidobacteriota bacterium | reverse complement strand
GCGTGAAGCTCGCCTACCAGGCGAAGGAGCGCGGCGCCCCGCCGAACGCCTTCGCGCTCCTCCGCGACCCGCTCGACCCGGAGCTCGATTCGCTCCCGTCGCAGGCCCGCAAGTTCCGGGCGCAGCGTTCGATGAGAGACGTTGAGCCGAGCGTCGGGCTCGTCCTCCGGCGGCTCGACAACGCCGCGGTGCCGGACGCCGAGGAGGCCGAATCGTGAAGAAGAGGCACCACGGCGAGATTCGCCGCAGCCAGCTCGTGAGGACGTTCGGGCCGGGCGCGATGGTCGACCTCCCGAGCCACTCCGTCGTCGTGAGCGGGCTCGACTCCTGGTTCCCGGCCGGGGCGATGCCGGCGATCGTCGAGGAACGGCTGTCGCTGAAGGTCGCGAGCGTCCTCGGGCACGGGAAGCCCGTGCCGCTGAAGGGCCCTCCGGTCGTCTCCGACGACGAGCGGACGCCGGCGACGGGCGTCCCGGCGTTCCAGTTCCCGGAGTGGTTCGTGGTGCAGGCGAAGAACAAGCGGAGGCCGCTCGTCCACCTCGACGCCCTCGACAAGGGGAAGTACGTCGTCGATGGGAAGAAGGTCCCGGCCGTCCCGGTCCGGTTCGTCCAGGCATGCATCCGCGGCCACCTCTCCGACATCGACTGGCGCGGTTTCATCCACATGTACCGGGGCGACTGCGTGCGGCCGATCTGGATGGAAGAGCGCGGATCGTCGGGAGACCTCGCGGACGTGATCGTCGGCTGCGACTGCGGGGCGGAGCGCTCGATGGCGCAGGCGACGCGCCGCGGCGCCGAGAACCTCGGGACGTGTCCGGGAAAGCGCCCGTGGCTCGGGAGGTTCGGCGGTGAGAAGTGCGGGGGCGAGGGAGGGAAGCTCGAGCTGGCCCGGCTCCTCGTTCGATCGGCGAGCGACGCGTACTTCCCCCAGGTGCTGAGCGTCATCTCGCTCCCGGACCGCGGCTCGGTCGTCCGAGACGCGGTGGCGAAGGTCTGGGAGAACTTCCTTTCGCTCGTCGAGGAGCCGGGTGAGCTGGCAAAGGAACGAAAGCGGCCCGCCGTGAAGGCCGCGCTCGAATCCATCACCGACGACGAGGTCTGGGCCGAGATCCTGAGGCGGAAGTCGGGCGCGCCCGCGAAGTCCGAGAAGATCAAGGAGGTCGAGCTGGCGACGCTCCTCTCCGTGAAGGAGAAGCTGGGCGACGAGTTCCACGGGGGGCACGACTTCCTGGCGCGCCGGCTGCCTCTCGAGGCGCCGACCGGGCCGATGAAGGCGATCGAGCGCGTCGTCCTCGTCGACCGGCTCCGCGAGGTGACCGCGCAGGTCGGCTTCACGCGGTTCGAGGCGCAGACGGCCGACATCGACGGGGAGCTGTCGCTCGACGTGAGATCGGCGCCCCTCGCGGCCGAGGTGAAGTGGGTGCCGGCCGTCGAGAACCGGGGCGAGGGGGTCTTCCTCACCCTCGACCCCGCGTGCGTTGCCGCGTGGCTCGAGCGGCCGGGCGTGAAGGAGCGAGGGAAGCAGCTCGCACTCGGCTTCGAGCGGTGGAAGACGGCTCACAAGAAGCCCGCGATGCCGTTCCCGGGGCTGCCCTACGTCCTTCTCCACTCGTTCTCGCACCTCCTGCTCACGGCCGTCTCGCTCGACTGCGGCTACGCGACGAGCTCGATCCGCGAGCGGATCTACGTGGGCGAAGGGGCCTTCGGGCTCCTTCTCTACACCTCGAGCCCCGACGCGGAAGGGACGCTCGGCGGCCTCGTGGAGGTGGGCCGGAACCTCGGCCGGCACCTCGGGCGCGCGCTGGAGCTCGCGCGGCTCTGCTCGAACGACCCCGTCTGCGCGGGCCACCGGCCCGACAGCGGGCACGAGGAGCGGTTCCTCGCCGGAGCGGCCTGCCACGGCTGCCTCCTCGTCTCCGAGCCGAGCTGCGAGAACCGCAACGACTTCCTCGACCGCGCCCTCGTCGTACCGACAGTGCTCGGCGGGGGAGCCGAATTCTTCGCGGAGGACGAGCCATGAGCGGGCCGTGGGAAGGGCTCTCCAGGGGCGGGCTCGAGGCGCTCGCGGGCGCGCTCGCTGCGGGGCGGCTCTCCGGGCCGTATTCCGCGAGCGGTCTGGCCCGGCATCTCCCGTACGTCGAGCTCGCAGGCGCGCTCGCCGAGCTGAACCGCCTGCACGACGCGGGCGTTCCGCCCGCGCACGTCGCCGAGGTCCTCCTGGCCGTGGCCGCGGAACGCAAGCTCCGGGAGAAGACGTCCGATCGCGTCGAGCTCGTCTGGACGGGGCCGGAGATGCCCGGGAGCCAGAGCCGCGAAACCGGCGTCGTCGCGCGGGAGCTCTTCGCGAAGGCGACGCGGAGCGTCCTCGTCTCGAGCTATGCCGTCTTCCTCGGGAAGGAGGTCTTCGAGCCGCTCGCGAAGCGGATGGAGGAGCTTCCCGAGCTTCGCGTCCTCCTCTTCCTGAACGTGCCGGCGCCGGGCGGAAGCGACTTCGACCCCGACGCGGTCGCCCGCGACTACTTCCGAGAGTTCCTGAAGAGGAACTGGCCGTCGGGCCGCGCGCCCGAGCTCTACTACGACCCGCGCTCGCTCGCGGCGAAGGGCGACGAGCGGGCCGTCATCCACGCCAAGTGCGTCGTCGTCGACGGCCACACCGCGCTCGTCACCTCGGCGAACTTCACCGAGGCGGCCCATGCCCGGAACATCGAGGCCGGCGCCGTCGTCCACGACGCCGGCTTCGCCGGCTCGCTCGAGAGGCAGTTCACGTCGCTCGTGACAGCGGGATTGCTGAGGCGAGTCGTCGTCTGAGGACGCTCGTTCCTGACCCCGCCCTCGCGTAGTAGCATTTCTGCAAAACCCGACGAACCTGAAGAGCGAGGATCGACATGCGCCTCAGCCTCCTTGCCGCCGTTGCCGTCGTCGCCACGCTTCCGCTCGGCGCCGTCGAGCCCGAGCCCAGCAAGCGTCAGCGCGAGCTGATCGTGGAGCTCCTCGGGCTGACCGCCGGTGAGGGCACGATGCACGAGGTCATGAACGGCATTCTCGAGCAGAGCGAGAAGCAGTTCATCGCGAAGGCGGAGGCGCGGGGCGAGGTACCGAAGGACGTCGAGGAGAGAAGGAAGCTCTACGCCTCCCTGCACGAGGAGCTCGCGCGCATCGACGTCTCGGCGGCGCTGGCGGAGCCGGCGATACGGATCTACGCGAAGTACTACACCGAGCGGGAGCTCGCGGACCTCGTCGCCTTCTACCGGACGCCGACCGGGAAGAAGTCGATCAAGGTGCTCCCCGCGATCGTGCGGGAGTCGGCCGAGGCGAGCGCGAAGAGCCTCGGACCGCTGCTCGAGGAAGCGGCCGCCCGGGCCTGGCACCGCCAGGAACCGGAGGAGAGGCCGTGGAAGAAAGCGATGGAGGACATCTTCACGCTCGCACGGGCGATCCTGGACTATTCGAGCGGGACTCGCGATTCGAGCTATCCGCCGGGCGACTTCGCCTCACTCGGGCGCGTCCTCGTGCCGAAGCACCTCGGGTCGATGCCGGCGAAGGACCCGTGGGGGACGCCGTACGGTTACGTCGCCTCGCCGGACGGCCAGCACTATCGGCTCGTGAGCGCCGGCGCCGACCGGAAATTCGAGCCGGAGAGCCTGCGCATCGTCGTCACCGCCAACGGGCGGCCTCCGATGGACAGGGCCTCCCAGCGCCTCGAGGACGACATCATCCAGCAGGACGGCGTCTTCGTGCAGTACTACGCGCCGAAGAGGTGATTGGCCCCCTATTTCTGACCGGCTGAACGGGACGTCCGGGCCGAATCGTCCTGGAGCAGCTCCGCCGGGACACGATGGACGACGGAGCGCGGGGCCTCAGCCGCAGGTCTTATACAGCCGGATGTTGCGGAACGAGAACGCCGGACCGCGCAAGTCGACGGCCTCGCCGTCCGGGGTGAAGAAGAGGCCCGGGGCGTGCTCCGAGAGGCGGAAGTCCTGGCCGTCTCCCTGGAAGTGGAGCCAGCCGTTCCTCACGGAGACGTTGTAGAACTTCTCGCCGACCCCGAACCGCTTCCTCACGTAGCTGCCGACGTAGACGCTCCATTCCTTCCTGTCGGGGCCTTTCGGCTCGCTCGCGGGCGACCCCATCGTCCACACGGTCCCGTCGTACGGCCTGACGACGGAGACCGGCTTCCCGCCGGTGTCGCAGACGAACCGGTAGAGGTAGCGCTTCGTCGCGTACTCGTACTTCGAGATCGGCGTGATGGGCATGAAGGTGTTGCCGGAGGCGTAGCCGAAGGTGCCGTCCTTGACGAGGAAGGTCATGTCGTCGTTCGTTCCGCAGTACCGTCCCGCGAGCTCGACCGGAAGGGAAGAGGGATCGGCCGTCCGGGGAGGGGTGTGGCGGGCCAGCCAGTCGGAAGGCCCCTGGTCCTTCCTGCCGGTGAGAAGCTCCACGACCTTCAGGAGGAGGTCCTCGGCGAGGGCGTCGTTGACGTTGTCGTGGTCCTGGGCGTTGGTCAGGACGACGACGCCGTACCCCAGGTCGGGCAGCCACTTCATCTGGCACCGGAATCCGAAGCCGCCGCCTCCATGCGCGAGCCAGAGCACGTCGTCGCCGCCGAGATGGTAGGCGCCGACCCAGAGGCCCATGCCGTAGCCGGCCACCTGGTCCTTCATCGGGAAGGGAATCGTCCGCATCTGGCGGAGGACGCGCTCGTCGATCAGCGGGCGTCCGTCGACCCTGCCGTCGTTCATCTGGAACCTGAGGAACACGGCCATGTCGCCAATGGTCGAGT
>JAKLER010000301.1 GCA_022711615.1 Acidobacteriota bacterium | reverse complement strand
GACTATCTCGGCGTGGACGATCGAATCGTCCGCGCCGTCGCGCTCCGGGACCTGCCCGCGCTGATCGAGGCGCTCCGCAGAATCCTCGGAGCGTGACGACTCGGTCCGTCCCACCCCGCCCCTCGACCTCGTCGTCTACTTCTTCCCCGCCGCCGGCCGCGCGCGCGGTGCCGCCGGCTTCGGCGCCGCGGGCGACGAGGCGGCCGACGCGGCAGTCGCCAGGTCGAGACGCCAGACGCCGTTCCCTTCGAAGCCGACGAGAAGGCTGGCCGGCGACTCGAGGGCGAGGGCGACGACGTCGGGGTGCGGCGGCTCGCCGCCGATCCGCGTCCAGCTCTTGCCGCCGTCCTTCGAGCGGCGGACTCCCTCCTTCCACGCCCCGGCGTAGAGGGTGCCGGAGGCCGGGTCGAGGAGGATCCGCCTCACGTTCCACTTCTCGGTCCCCGGGCCGGAGGTCGCCCACGTCTTCCCTCCGTCCGGGGAGCGGTAGATCCCCTTGTTCGTCGCCGCGAAGAGCTCGCCGGCGCCGCTGCCGGCGACGATCGCCTGGATGCGGGACGTGGGCGGAATTCCGGTTCCGGTCGTCCAGGTCGCGCCGCCGTCGGCGGAGAGGTAGAGGTGCCGGTCGTCGCTGTAGAGGACGCGGTCGGCGTCCGCCGCGTCGACGTGGAACGCGAAGTGGCCGAGGAGCGTGCTCGCGTCTCGCGGCGCCTTGAGGTCGCGCCACGTGAGGCCGCCGTCGTCGCTCCGCGCCACCTGGCAGAAGTCGCGGCCGCTGTGCGCGTAGACGCGCTTCGGGTCGGACGGCGCGTAGCGGAGGTGCTGCACCTCGGGCTCGCAGCCACCTTTCAGGACGTGCGTCCAGCTCCGGCCTCCGTCCGTCGACCGGAACGCGCCCTTGCGCGTGCCGGCGAGGAACGTTCCGGGAGCGGAGGGATCAGCGGCGAGCGAGTGGACCGCGCGGTTGGTGAGCCCCTCGTTGGAGAGCGCCCACGTCGCGCCGCCGTCCTCGGAGAGGTGGACGCCTCCCTGAGTCGTTCCTACGAAGAGACGTTTCGGAGCGGACGGATCGAGGAGGATCGCCTTCACCTCGAGCGCGAGGAACCCGGCGCCGGTCGTCCAGGTCGCCCCGCCGTCCGTCGTCTTCGCGACGCCGTCCCGGCCGCTCCCGGCCCAGACGGCGCCGCTCTTCTCGTCGAGCGCGAGCGAGCGGAAGTTCACCCAGTTGAAGCCGCGGGAGAACGTCTTCCACGTGGCGCCGCCGTCCGTCGAACGGAGGACGCGGTTCGGGATGCTCGCGTAGCAGAGCCCGGGCGTCGCCGTCGAGGCGACGATCGCGTAGACGATGTTGCCGACCCACTTCGCGTCGGTCGTCGTCTCTTCCCAGCTCTTCCCGCCGTCGGTCGAGCGGAGCACCCCGTCGCCGTTCGTCCCCACGAGGACGAGACCGTCTCCCGTCGCGACGGAATGCGCGGCCTTCCTCGGGAGGGCGACCGTCCAGGACGCCCCGCCGTCCGTGGAGAGGTAGACACCGTCCTCGGAAGCGGCGAAGACGGACTTCCCGTCCCGCGAGACGGCGACGCCGCGAACGCGCGAGTTCGGGTTGATCCCGACGTTCGCCGCCTTCCACGTGGCGCCGGAGTCGGTCGACTTGAAGACGCCCGTCGGGAAGCCGTCGTTGTCGGCGCTCGCGTAGACGGTCGCCGGCGCGGTCGGATCGAACGCGAAGCCGGTCATCGTGGGCTGCTGCACCTTCTGGTCGAGGACCTTCTTCCAGGTCGACCCGCCGTCGGCCGAGCGCCAGAGGGCGGTGAAGCCGGCTGCAAGGACCGTGCGGGAGTCGGTCGGGTGGACCGCGACGGCATTCACGGTCTCCTCTGCGGGAAGACCCGAGAGGCGGCCCCAGCGCGCCCCTCCGTCGGTCGACTTCCAGACGCCGCCGCCGAACGCCCCCGCGTAGAGGACGTTCGCGTCCTTC
The DNA here is from genome assembly GCA_022711615.1 of Acidobacteriota bacterium. Taxonomy (GTDB): domain Bacteria; phylum Acidobacteriota; class Thermoanaerobaculia; order UBA5066; family UBA5066; genus UBA5066. The sequence goes on along the minus strand of JAKLER010000301.1, from coordinate 2,807 downwards.
GGGTCGAGCGCGAGCCCGTAGGCTGCCCCGCCCGGTGGGCCGACGGGGCTCCAGGCGGAAGCCTGTGCCGTGGTGGGCGCGAGCAGGGAGAGAGCGACGAGGATCGCTCCGGGGAAGCTCTGCGCGGCTCTCGGGGCGGCGGGTCGGCTCATGCGGCCTCCTTGCGGCAGTGCCGCGGGGGAGGTCTCTCCCCGCGGGCGTACGGTTACCGGACGAAGGACGCGGAGAGTACGTGGCCTGGATGCGGAGGGGAAGGGGCCCGTGCGCGGACGTGTCGGGCGGCTCAGCCGTCGAGTGTGAACCGGGGGCCCCGCGCGAGGGGGATCGCCCGGAGCTGCTCCGCGGTCCATCGGAACTGCCTCAGGAAGCGGGCGTACTCCGGCAGCGACATCGGCCCGGGGCGATGCCTCTCGAGCGATTCGGCGACGGCGGGAGACGCCGACGGAAGCGCGTCGAGATCGAGGGGCTCAGGACGCGCTCTTGATCCGCTCATGAAGCTCGCCGAGGCCGGCCCGCTCGAACGTCGCGCGGACGGAATCCTCGTCCAGATCGGGAAGGGAGAGGAGCAGCCGAAGGTCCTCGGCGTCGCGGAACACCCGGGTCGGCTGCTCCTTCATCGCCTTGACCTTCATGGCGACGAGGTGCTCCGGGGCAGGGACGAGGAGGGGGATCGCGTCCGGGCCGGTCCTCTCGACGGCGGCGGCGAACAGCCGGCGGCTCGTCTCGCCGTCGACCCAGATCAGGTCGAGCCGGCCGATCTCGCGCTCGGAGTGCAGGAGGTTCGTGAAACCGTCGGAGTCCAGGAGGACCTCGAATCCCGCTGCTCCGAGGCGCGCGAGGAGGGCGGAGCGGAAGGCGTCGTCGACGAGGAGGTCCGTGTCGGCCGTCGTGCGTGTGGAGCCCCAGGCCACGAGGGCCAGGCCCCCCGCGAGCATCCACCGCGTCCCGGTCGCCTCGAGGAGGGGCCTCAGGAGCGCAATAACGCGTGCCGCGTCCATCCGGGCGGACTCTACGCCGCCGGAGCGTCGCCGGGCTACCGGCGCCGGACCTCGGGGAGGACGAGAAGTCCCCCCGCGGGACCTACCCGACCGGGATCTTCTCCCCCGTAAGCTCCCTCTCCCCGCGCTGGTACGCGAGGATCCGCTCGACGAGCTCCTTCAGGAGCTTCGGGAACGTCAGCAGGAGCTCGTCCTGCGGGGAGAGGACGACCTGCTGCGTGAAGGCCGTGGCGAGGAGGAGCCGGTCGGGAAGGCGGCGGACCTCGTAGTCCATCTCGAGCTTCGCCGTCTCGGGCGAGCGGAGCGTGCAGGAGACCTCGAGGCGGTCGTCGAGGCGCGCGGGGCGGCGAACGGCCACGTCGAACCGCGTGATCGGCACCCGGTAGCCGCGGGCGAGCGCCTCGGCTGGCGTGAGGCCCGCCGCGGCGCAGAGGGCGTTGCGCGCCACCTCGCCGTACAGGACGTAGTTGCCGTGCCAGACGACGCGATAGGAGTCGACCTCCGGGAACCGGACGTCGAGCTCGACACGGAAGGAGCGCGCGGTCGCCGTCACGGCGCGGTGAAGACGGCGGCGATCTGGTTGCCGCCGGCCCCGAGAGAGTTGACGACGACGGCCCCGAGCGACGGGTCGTCGCGGAGGGCGCGCGCGGCGAGGGCGAGCTGGAGGGCGCCGGAGCAGGGGTTCTCGCCCGCGAGGAGCTTGACCCTCTCGACGCGCGGCAGCGGCGAGGTTCCGAAGACGTCGGCGAGGGCCGCCGCCTCGGCGGCGTCGACCCAGGGGACGCCGTTCGCGGAGGCGTGGACGAGTCCGACGGCCGCCGGCTCGACCCCGGCGTCGCCAAGGGCGGCGCGGAGGGTCGCGGCGACGTCGCCGGGGCGGGCGCGGCGCGCCTGAGGCGAGACGGGAGAGCCGGAGGAGGCGGCGCCGGCGAGCCGCGCCCAGGGGAGGGCGCCGCGCGCGCGGGCCGACTCCGCGGTCTCGAGGAAGACGACGGAGCACCCTTCGGTCATCGCGTAGCCCGCCCGGGTGGCGGTCGCGAGGACGCCGAGGCGCTCGTACGAGAGGTGGTAGGTCAGGTTCCACTCGTCGACCGCGCCGGCGACGATCGCCCGCGCCCGGCCGTCCTCGAGGAGGAAGCGGGCGTAGAAGAGGGCGTTCAGGCCGGCCGGGTCCTTCTGGGTGATCGTGACGTTCGGTCCCTTGATCTTCAGCTCGATCGCGGCGACGGATGCGGGTGCGTTCGAGACGGTGTACGGGAAGAGGAACGGCGAGGCCGTCTCGGGCGACTCGACGGCCATCTGCCGCTCGAAGTCGACGAGAGGCCCGGCGCCGGCGGAGCCGGTGCCGAGGAGGATGCCGGTCTCCTCCTCGTTCCCGGCCATCGTCCAGCCGGCCTCGGCGACGCACCGGGTGACGGCGACGACGGCGTACTGGCTCGCGCGGTCGAGGCGGCGGGCCTTCGCCCGCGGCATCTCGGGCTCCGTCGTGAAGGAGCCTATCCGGGCGGCGTACGCGGGCCCCTTCCGCTCGCCCGCTTCGGAGGCGGGGACCTCCGCGACCGCGCTCTCGCCGGCGGCGAGGCGGGCCGCGGTCGTCTCGAGGTCCCGCCCGAGCGCGGTGACGGCGGCGGCGCCGGTGACGAGGATCTCTCTCACGGCGTCCTCCTCAGGCCCGTCCGAAGGCGACGACGGTGGAGTTGCCGCCGAAGGCGAAGGAGTTCGAGAGGGCGACGCGGACCGGGTGCTCCCGCGCCGTGTTCGGGACGACGTCGAGGTCGCACTCGGGGTCCGGCTCGACGTAGTGGATCG
>JAKLER010000300.1 GCA_022711615.1 Acidobacteriota bacterium | reverse complement strand
TATCTGACGGAGAGCCTTTCCGCTTCGTCGTTCAACGCGGCGAACGGCATCCGCGGAGGGCGGCAGAACGGCGCCCGGGCGACCGCCGACAACCTCGCCGTGACGGGGCGCGTCGACCTCGTCTCCGTTCCAGGGCTCCTCGCGGGCGTTTCGTTCTTCTCGGGCGAGTCGGGGAAGGATCTCGTGGCCGACGGGGAGTCGTTCGGCGCCCGGACGACGACCTTCGACGTCCACGCCGACTGGCGGTTCCGCGGGCTCTGGCTGCGAGGGGTCTTCGCGCGCGTCTCGATCGACGACGCCGCGCTCCTGAACCGGTCGCTCGGCCTGACGGGGTCGCGCTCGATCGGCGAGCGGCAGGAGGGGTACTACCTCTCCGCCGGCTACGAGGTCCTGTCGCGCCTCGCTCCCGGCTCGCAGATGGCGCTGACGCCGTTCGTGAGGTGGGAGAAGACCGACACGCAGAAGGAGGTCCCTGCGGGTTGGACGCGGGACGGCGCGAACGAGAGGACGGCGTGGACCGTGGGGCTCGACTTCAAGCCGATCCCGCACCTCGCGCTGAAGGTGGACTGGCAGGACTACGAGGACGCCGCGGGCACGGGGGTCCCGCAGTGGAATGTCGCTCTCGCCTATCTCTTCTGACTCCGTGACGCGTCGGAGACCCTTCCGGGTCCGGCCCGCCGCCGTGCTCCTCGCGCTCGCCGCGCTCCTCCCGGGCGCGGCGGGCGCCGCCGTCTTCGAGACGCAGGAGCAGGCGCTCGCCCGGGCCTTCCCGCCGCCGGCGCGCGTCGTGCGCTCCACGGCGTACCTGACGACGGCCCAGGTGGAAGCGGCGCGGAAGGCCGCGCAGGCGCCGGTCGAGTCGGCGGTCGTCACGCGATACGCGGCGTTCAGCATCGAGGGGACTCACCTTGGAACCGCCTACTTCGACGATCACGTCGTGAGGACCGCGCGCGAGGTCCTGATGATCGTCGTCGCGCCCGACGGCAGCCTCCGGAGCGTCGACGTCCTCGCCTTCGGCGAGCCCCACGACTACCTTCCGCGGGAGGGATGGCTCCGCCGGGCGGAGGGGAAGCGGTCCGGCGACGGGCTCTTCGTGGGACGCGCGCTCGCCCACGTCACCGGCGCCACCCTGACGACCCGGGCCATCGCGGCGGCCGCGCGGCGCGTCCTCGCGCTCGACGCGCAGATCGGCCCGCCGGCAAGGCCGGCGAAGTGAGGAAACGATGAAGTACATGGAGAAGGGGGGCTACCAGAACAACCCGCTCACCCGTCTCACGCTCTGGGGGACGTTCCTCTTCCTGACGGGGCTCTGGGCCTCCAACTTCGGGATGTACTTCTCGCGGATGGGGCTCTCGCCCGCGAGCGTCGTCTCCTACTACCGCGGCTCGGAGGAGACGTTCCAGCCGGCGCGCACGTTCGGATCGATGGTGGAGTCGTCCCACGGGCACTTCGCGATGATGGCGATGGTCCTCCTCGTCCTGACGCACCTCTACGTCTTCGTCCCCGGCCCGCGGAGGCTGAAGTCCTTCTTCGTGATCGGGACGTTCGGCACGACCTTCCTCTCCGAGGGGACGGGCTGGCTCGTCCGGTTCCTCCACCCCGCGTTCGCGGTCCTGAAGCCGATCGCGTTCCTCGCCTCGCAGGCATTTCTCGCCCTGATGCTGGGCCTTCTCGCGGCGTTCCTCCTTCGGGCGGGGCGTCCGGCGGCTCTTCGTCCGGTCGCGGACGAGGAGCCCGAGGCCGAATCGCCGCAGAGCGCTGCGGGCGGAGCCGCCTGACGCGTCAAGGAACGCGGAACGTCGTCGACGCGCGGCCGCTGCCGCTCCGGCCGTCCGCGGACGCGATCCGACCGAGGTCGAGCGTCACCGTCACCTCCTCCCCGGATCGGAAGTCGCGGGAGGGGGTGAAGCGGAGGAGCTGGTCGCCGGCCTGCCACGCCACCTCGCCGGGGATCTCGCCGGAGAGCGAGCCGACCGCGAGGACGGCGTCCGCTTCGATCGCGCCCGGATCGAGCGGCCGCGACATCAGGAAGCTGACGGCGACGCGGCGGGCGGCGACGACCGAGCCGGGTGCGGGGAAGACGTCGGCCACGCCGGGCTCGACGGTTCCGGGACCCGTGGCCGAGCCCCACGGAAAGGCGAGCGCGACGTGGAGGAAGAGGTCGGAGACCGGCAGCGCCGGCGGCGGCGGAAGGTCGACCTCGTCGGCGAGCTCGATGGCGAGGACGACGAGGAGAACGACCGTGACGGCCGCCAGGACGATCCACCCGACGGGGACCTTCTCGAGGACGACGGCGGCGTCGACGCGCTGTCCGGCCGCCACTTCGAACTCGCGGGAGTACGGCTTCTTCAGCGGCACAACGTCTCCGTGCTCGTCGATCTTCCGGGCGACGCGGAGGACGTAACGGCCCGGCGGCACCCCGGGGACGGACCACGAAGGGGCCATCGAACGCGCGACGGTCGTGCGCGCGCCCCCCTCGACCTTCTGCAGCTCGGAGAGGACGGGAAACGCGACGAGGACCCCGGCATTGCGTTCGGCCGTCTTCCGGTAGACGGAAACGGCGACCTCGCCCGTCTCCCCGTCGCCGGCCGCGCTCCGGGTGAGGCCGACCGAGACGCAGCCGTCGAGCGCGAGCGGAGCGAGGGCGACGAGCAGCAGCCCGGCGACCGGACGAAGGAGCCTGTCGAGGAGCATCGGCCGGAATGCTCGTCCCGCGCGCGGAGCCGTGTCAACAGCTCCGTGCGGTGCGTCCCGTGCGGCGCCTGGCGGTCCGAGCGCGACGCGTGAAGGGCGCCGGGGAGGCCGTCGGCCCGCCCCGGGTGCCGCCGAATCGCTCTCCGTCGGGGCGCCCGGAGCCGGAGGTCCGTTCCGAGGGTGCGCCATCGGCCTCCGGCGCGTATCCTTGCGCCATGGCGTCCCCCCCGACGAGATCGGCTGGCGTGCGCGAGCCATCGCCCCGCGGCGCGGCCGGCCCTCACCTGGCGGACAACATGGGAGAGGTCCACCTCCTCGACCGGCCGATCCTGACGATCGGAGCGGCGCGCGAGAACGACGTGATCGTCCGGCTGCCCGGCGTCTCGCGGCATCACGCGCGCGTTCTCCTCTCCGGGAAGGGGACCTTCTGGCTCGAGGACGTCGGCAGCCGCTACGGCTCGACGGTGAACGGAGCCGTCGTCTCGCGCGCCCGGCTCGCCCACGGCGACGAGATCGCCCTGGGGGCGTGGCGCGCCACCGTGAACCTCGAGTAGCGCCGCCGGCCGCGCCGCGGCCGATCGACTAACATCGCCCGACCGATACGGGAGGACGACCGCCGGGATGCCGCTGGCCGAAGGGACGCGACTGGGGAACTGCCGCCTCGTCCGCAAGCTGGGCGAAGGGGGGATGGCGGAGGTCTGGGAGGCGATCGACGTCTCGCTCGAGCGGCGCATCGCCGTCAAGGTCGTCAAGGAGACGATCTCCAGCCTGCCGGAGTTCGACGCGCGGTTTCGGCGCGAGGCCAAGACCGCGGCCCAGCTCGAGCACCCGAACGTCCTCCCGATCTACGGCTTCGGCGTCGAGGACGGCGTCGCCTACATCGAGATGCCGTACCTCTCGGGCGGGACGCTCGGATCGCGCCTCGACGCCGGGCCGCCTCCGTCGCCCGAGACGGTCTGCGACTGGGTCGAGGCGCTCGCGTCCGCGCTCGACGCGGCCCACGCGCGGGGGATCATCCACCGCGACATCAAGGCCGTGAACGTCCTCTTCGACCAGAGCGGGCGGATCGTCCTCGGCGACTTCGGCCTCGCGAAGAACGTCGCGGACCGCTCCGGGCTGACCGCGACCGGCACGCTCATGGGGACGCCGATGTACCTTTCCCCCGAGCAGGCCCGAGGCCAGCCGCTGACCCCGGCGTCGGACCAGTTCTCGCTCGGCGTGCTCGCCTACCGGATGCTGGCGGGCCAGCTCCCCTGGGGGCCGAACGCGGCCCCGGCCGTCGTGATGATGCGGATCGTCGCTCAGGCGCCTCCGCCGCCGTCGACGATCCGGCCGGGGCTCCCGGCCGCCGTCGACGCCGTCTTCGAGCGGGTCCTCGCGAAAGAGCCGGCCGGACGCTACGAGAGCTGCGGCGCGTTCGCCGAAGCCCTGCGGGAGGCCCTCGCGCCGCCGGTCGGGCACGCCGTCGTCGACGAGCCGACGGTCGCGGTCTCTTCTCCGGTCCCGGTCCCGGTCGCGCCGCACGAGCCGGCCGTGGCCCCCGTGGCGCCGCGCCCGCGTCCGCGCCCCGTCGTCGTCACCCCTGCTCCGGTGCCGCGCCGGTCCGGCCTCGTCGTCCTCCTCGTCCTCTTCCTCGGCGTCAACTCCGTCGTCCTCGCGCTCGTCGTCTGGGACAAGGTGGCGCCGAAGCTGCCCTGGGCCTCGCCCTCTCCGGCGGAAACACCGGCGCCGGCTCCCGCCGCCACGGCGACGCCGACGCCGGAGCCGAGCCCGACGGCGGCGCCCGGGGCGATCGAGGGCCCGGGCGGCACGCCGGCGGAGGAATCGCCGACGCCGACGCCCACCGAGACGCCGACGCCCGAGCCGACCCCGACTCCGACCGAGGTCCCGACGCCGACCGCAGCTCCTGCGCTTCCCCAGGGCGCGATCCCGCCGGTCCGCTCCTCGGACGTCCGACCGGTCTTCGACGAAGAGCTGATGCGGCGCCACACCGGGCTGAGCGGCCAGGTCGAGCTCGAGGTCCTGGTGAACGCGGACGGAAGCGTCGGATCGATCCGCGTCGTCCGAGGGGTCGCCCCGGAGGTCGACGCGGTCGTCGCCGAAGCGGCCCGCGAGCAGCTCGCGTACTCACCGGCCACGTTCCGAG
>JAKLER010000030.1 GCA_022711615.1 Acidobacteriota bacterium | reverse complement strand
GCCTCGCCCGGCCGTTCCGACCCAGAGGCTCCCGTCGCGCGCCTCCAGAAGCGCATTCGTGCCGCCGGCTCTCCGCGAGAGCTCCGAGGCCGGCAGCGCCCGGCCGTCGCGGAACGCCGCCAGGCCGGTCCGTGTCCCCACCCACATCGTCCCGTCGTGCGCCCGGACGATGACGCGCACGTCCTCGTCGGCGAGCCCCTCGCTCCGGCCGATTCGCTCCGTCCGACCATCCCCGACCCGGAAGACCCCCTCCCCGGAGGTCCCGACCCAGAGCGCGCCGCCGGGCTCCTGGCCGACCGTCCGGACGCGGCGGCTCCCGATTCGGAGCCGGGCGTTCATCGGCGTGCATCGGCCACCCTCGACGAGGTGCAGTCCGCCGCCGTCCGTGCCGACCCAGATACGGCCGGAGGAGTCCTGGAACACGGTGCGCGCGAGCTCGCCCACGAGCCCCTGCTCGGCCCCGAGCGACGTGAAGACCCCTTCGCTCATCCGGATGAGCCCGCCTCGCGTCCCGAGCCAGAGGCTCCCTTCTCGGTCCTCGAGGAGCGAGATGACGAAGTCCGTCGCCTTCTCCTCCACGACGGGCGAGAAGGCCTCGAAGTCCTCCCCGCGAAGCCGGAAGAGCCCGCGCCCCTCCGTTCCGGCCCAGGTCGTTCCGGAGCGGTCCCGGAGGAGGCAGCGGACCCAGCCACCCGCGAGGCCGTCGCCGATCCGAAACGTCCGGCTCCCGGCGCGATCCGTCCGCGTCACGCCGGAGATCGAGCCGATCCAGAGGGTCCCGTCCCGATCGGCGGCGAGCGCGGTGATCGGGAGCTCGACTCCCGGGGGAACTTCCGTGTCGCTCCATCGGCCCTCCCGGAACACCCGCAGCCCGCGCCCGCCGGCCCAGACGGTCCCGTCGGAGGACTCCGCCAGGGCGAGCACGGCTCCGGGACCGAACCCGTGATCGGCGCCGAACGCTTCGAAGCGTCCGTTCGACCAGCGGGCCACGCCCCGATCCGTGCCGATCCAGACAGCCCCGGACCGTTCTCGGAAGACGCTCGTCACGTCGTCGGACGGCAGGCCCGACCCGTGTCCGAAGACCTCGACCACGCCGTCCTTCAGGCGGCCCACGCCTCCCCGGCTCGTTCCGAACCAGATTCCTCCCGACGCGTCTTCCGCGAGACACTGGGCGACGTTCGTCCGCATCGCAGGGTACGTCTGGCGGTCCCAGACCTGGAACTCCACTCCGTCGAACCGGACGAGCCCCTCGTAGGTCCCCAGCCAGAGATAGCCGTCGGAAGACTGGAGCAGGGCGAGGACGGAGGCCTGCGGAAGCTCCTCCCGGAAGATCGTCTTCGCGAACTCTTGCGGCGGCCCGGACGGATCGAGCGCCCGGGCGGGCGAGCCGAGCAGAGCCAGCGTCGCCGCCAGGCTCGCCCACCTGCGCATCCCCCGAGGTCGCACCGATCCGCGTCGGACCGTCCACGCGCGCATCCTTCGAGATCCTGCTCTTTCCGACGACCGCCTGCAGCCGACCCGGCGATTATCGACCCGGCGGCCGGGCTCCGGCGCGCCGCGAGGCCCTCCGGAGGCGCCCCCTATAATCGCCGCTCACGAAAGCGCCCGGGACCCGTGCTCGTACCGGCGAGGCGCCCAGGAGACACGAGAGATGAGCAGCATTCCCCCCGCGACGTACGACGTCGTCGTCATCGGTTCTGGCCCCGGCGGCTACGTCGCCGCCATCCGCGCCGCGCAGCTCGGCCTGAAGACCGCGATCGTCGAGAAGGACGCGAAGACGCCCGGCATCGGCCTCGGCGGCACGTGCCTCCACCGCGGCTGCATCCCGACGAAGGCGATGCTCAAGTCGGCGACCCTGTTCGACGAGGTCAAGCACGCCTCCGACTTCGGCGTCCGGACGACGGGCGTCGAGCTCGACTTCGAATCGGTCCGCCGCTTCCGAGACAAGGTCGTCATCAAGGGGGCCCGTGGCGTCGAGTACCTGATGAAGAAGAACGGGATCGCCGTCGTCGCCGGCCTTGGCCGCCTCGACGGCCCCGGGCGCGTCGCCGTGGCCGGTCCCGAGGGCGAGAAGCACCTCGAGACGAAGAACGTCATCCTCGCGACCGGCTCCGCCCCGCGCGACCTCCCCTTCCTCAAGGCGGACGGCGTGAAGATCCTCAACTCGGACCACGTCCTGAAGTCGACCCACGTACCGAAGTCGGTCCTCGTGATCGGCTCGGGCGCCGTCGGCTCCGAGTTCGCGTCGTGCTACGCGCGCTACGGCGCGAAGACCGTCCTCGTCGAGGTCCTTCCCCGCCTCCTCCCCGTCGAGGACGAGGAGGTCTCGAAGGAAGTCGAGAAGTCGTTCCGGAAGAAGGGAATCGAGTGCTGGACCGGGACGGCCGTCGAGGCCGTCGCCGAGAACCCGGACGGCACGCTCAAGGTCGCCGCGAAGACCTCGGCCGGCGAGTCGAAGAGCTGGGACGTCGAGTGGGTCATCCTCGCCGTCGGGCGGCGTCCCGTCACCGAGGGGCTCGGCCTCGAGGCGGCGGGCGTCGGGACCGAGCGCGGCTACGTGAGGGTCGACGCCTTCCAGCGGACGAACGTCCCGAACGTCTACGCGATCGGCGACTGCACCCCCACGATCTGGCTCGCCCACGTCGCCTCCGCCGAGGCGATCGTCGCCGCCGAGACGATCGCCGGGCACCGGACCGAGCCGATCAACCGCGACCAGGTGCCGGGCTGCACCTACTGCGACCCGGAGGTCGCCTCCATCGGCCTGACCGAAGCGAAGGCGAAGGAGCGCGGCTTCGACGTGAAGGTCGGGAGGTTCGGCTTCCAGGTCCTCGCCAAGTCCGCGATGGAGCACACCAACGAGGGCTTCGTGAAGATCGTCTCCGACCGGAAGTACGACGAGGTCCTCGGCGTCCACATCGTCGGCCCGCACGCCACCGAGCTGATCGGACAGGCCGCGGCGTTCCTCCGGTGCGAGGCGACGACCGAGGAGATGGTCCGGACGATCCACGCTCACCCGACGCTTTCGGAAGCGCTCCACGAGGCGGCCGAAGCGGTCGACGGGCACAACATCCACGGCTGAGACGGCACTCCCCCGTCGTGACGTCCGCGTGCGGCCTGCCGGCCGCGCGTGGACGCGCGCCGGGACCGAGGCGCGATGAGGGTCCTCCAGCTCTCCCCCAAGGTTCCCTGGCCTCCGGAGGACGGGGGACGCGTCGCGTCGCGGGTGCTCGCGCTGTCGCTCCTCCGCGCCGGGGCCGAGGTCCGGCTGCTCTCCCTGAATCCGGCGAAGCACCGCGTCGAGGCCGCGGCCCTTCCGGACGAAGCGCGCGCCGTCCGGCTCGAAAGGGTCGACCACGATACGTCGCTCTCCGTCTCCGGCTTTCTCGGGAGCCTTCTCCGCGGGACCTCCTACAACGTCGACCGATTCCGCTCCGCCGCGTTCGAGCGACGCGTCGTCGCGGCGCTGGCCGAAGAGCGGCCGGATATCGTCCTCCTCGAGAGCCTCTATCTCCTCCCCTGCCTCCCGGCTCTGCGCCGCGCGACCCGGGCGCCCGTCGTCCTTCGCTCTTTCAACGTCGAGCACGAGATCTGGGACCGGCTCGCGCCGGGAGAGCGCAACCCCGCCCGTCGGACCCTGCTCGCGCACCTCGCCCGGCGCCTCCGCGCGTACGAGGTCGCCTCGCTCGACGAGCCCGACGCGATCGTCCCGGTCACGGCCGAAGACGCCGAGACGTATCGCCGGCTCGGAGCCACGGTCCCCATCCACGTCGCCCCGGTCGGCCTCGAGACGGCCCTCGTCCCGGACCGATCCGGACAGGGCGAGCGCGAGACGCTCGTCTTCCTCGGCGCCCTCGACTGGCGACCGAACCTCGAAGGCGTGCGTTGGTTCCTCGAGCGTGTCTGGCCTGCCATTCGGAGATCCGTCCCCGGGGCGCGGATCGTCGTCGGGGGCAGCAACCCTCCCTCGGGCTTCGAGAAGCGACTCTCCGGGGAGGGAGTGACGTTCTCTGGCCGCGTCCCGGACGCGCAGGCGTTCTTCGCCTCGGGCGCGGCGATGGTCGTACCCCTCCTCTCCGGGGGTGGGATGCGCGTCAAGATCCTCGAGGCGATGGCCCTCGGCGTTCCGATCGTCTCGACCCGCCTCGGAGCGACCGGGATCGCGGCACGGGACGGCGTGGAGATTCGGCTGGCCGATGAGCCGGACGCGATGGCAGCCGCCTGCGTCGAGGTCCTCTCCGACCCGAAGGGCGCCCTGCGCCTCGGGCGGGCGGGACGCGATTGCGTGCTCGCCCGCTTCGACGCCGACGTCATCGCACGCGACCTCCTCGGGTTCCTCGTCGACCTCCTACGACGCGGATAGCCGGGTCGTCCTGATCGACACCTTCGGATCCGGTTCTGACCCGGGGTCAACGACAGACCCGCGTCGCAGCAGAAGCAGGCCCAGAAAGTGACCCCTTTCCTGCGATTCAGTCTTCAAACGAGATGGCACGGTTCTGGCTGTTGAGGAGCGACCGGGCATCCGGCCATCGAGGAGGAGAGAACGTTGAAAGCGAAGCTGATCGCGACCGCCCTGACGCTCCCGTTCGCGCTGACCCTGGCGGCGATCCCGCCGGGTGAACGACCGGACGACCGCCACGCCAGCGACACCTTCGTCATCGGCGGCGAAGAGTTTGCCAGCCAGCAGGACTTCATCCAGGCCGGCCGGCGCTGCCAGACGTTCCACCCCGACGAGGAGACGATGGCGGCCCTCGAGGCAGAGTTCCTTCAGGAGCTCAGCCTCCGCCCCCACTCCGACTTCGAGTCGCTTTTCACGAGCCCGACCTACGTCAACGTCTACGTTCACGTCATCAACAAGGGGACCGGAATCGCCAACGGCGACATCCCCCAGTCGATGATCGACGATCAGATGGACGTCCTGAACGCGGCCTACTCCTCGACGGGCGTCCGCTTCCAGCTCATCTCCGTCGACCGGACGACGAACTCCACCTGGTACACGATGTCGCCGGGCTCCACTGCCGAATCCCAGGCCAAGGCGGCCCTCCGCAAGGGCTCCGCCGACGACCTGAACCTCTACACCGCGAACCCCGGCGGCGGGCTCCTCGGCTGGGCGACGTTTCCCTCGAGCTACAAGAGCGCCCCGAGCAAGGACGGCGTCGTCGTCTTGTTCTCCTCGCTCCCCGGCGGCTCCGCGGCCCCGTACAACGAGGGCGACACCGGGACGCACGAGGTCGGGCACTGGATGGGCCTCTACCACACGTTCCAGGGCGGCTGTAAGACCGGCTCGAACGGGGGCGACTACGTCTCCGACACGAACGCCGAGAAGAGCGCCGCCTACGGCTGCCCGACGGGGCGCGATTCCTGCGCCGGCTCGCGCTACCCCGGCCTCGACCCGATCGAGAACTTCATGGACTACACCGACGACTACTGCATGACGCTTTTCACCGCCGGGCAGGTCGCTCGCATGCGCGCCCAGTGGGACACCTACCGAGCGGGCAAGTAATCCGACCGACGGCTTCGACCTGGAGAGGGGAGCGGCTTTCGGGCCGCTCCCCTTTCTGCCTTCTCCCCGAGATCCGTCTCCGAGCCGGACAGGGAGGAGCCGAGGGACGGACGCACCGACCGCGGCTCGCCGTGCCAGACTCGACGTGATGAGCGCTTCGATTCGAAAGTCGCGCGTGCTTCTCGCCGGGGCCGCCCTCCCGGTGGCCGCGATTCTCTTCCTGGGCCTGCGCGCGGCTCTCGGACCCGCCGTCGACGTGGCGAAGGTCTCGCGACAGGACCTCCTCGAGACGCTCGTCGTGAGCGGCCGCGTCCTCGAGCGCTCGAAGGCCTCGCTCGGCTCCCCCGTCACCGGGACGGTCGACGAGGTCCTCTTCGAGGAAGGGGACCGGGTCCGCGGCGGCCAGCTCCTCGCCCGGCTCGACGAGGGCGAGGCGCTCGCTTCCCTCGCCGAGGCGCGTGCCCGGCTCGAGCAGGTCAGCGGCGGCGAACGGCGGATCGCCGGCGAGGAGCTCCGGCAGGCAGCGCTCCGCCTCGAGCAGGCGGAGCGCGAGCTCGAGCGCCTCTCCGCCCTCCGGCGCGACGGCTTCGTGAGCGTCCGCGACGAGGACGACGCCCGGAGCGCGAGGGACCTCGCGGCGAGCGCCGTCGCCTCCTCCCGCGAAAGAGCTCGGTCTCTCGCCGCAGGCGGCGCCGACGAGCGCGCGGCCCGCGCCGCCGTCGCTTCCGCCGCCGCACGGCTCGAGCAGCGCCGGGTCGTCGCGCCGGGCCCGGGCGTCGTGCTCGTCCGGTCGGCGGAGCCCGGAGACGTCGTCCCGGCCGGGAAAGTCCTCCTGACGCTCGCGCTCGATCGCGAGACGTGGCTTCTCGCCCAGCCCGACGAGAAGAACCTCCCTTCCCTGCGAGTCGGCCAGAAGGCGCGCGCGACCGCCGACGCCTTTCCCGAGCGCGCCTTCGACGCCGAGGTGACCTCGATCGCCCCCGGAGTCGACCTCGCACGCGGAACGGTCGACGTGAAGCTCCGCGTCCCCGACCCGCCCGACTTTCTGCGGAGCGACATGACTCTCTCGATCGAGCTCCAGGTCGGCGCCCGCGAGCGAGCCCTCGTCGTCCCGCTCGAGTGCGTCCGGGACGCCGCTGCCGAGCCGTGGGCGCTCGCCGTACGAAAGGGCCGCGCCGTCCGGACCCCCCTCGTCCTCGGGGCGCGCGGCGGGAAGGTCGCGGAGGTGCTGCAGGGCCTCGACGAGGGGGAGCTCGTCGTCCGCGAGCCCGGCCGCGTCGAGGAGGGCCGGAGGGTCCGGACGCGCCTCGCGTCGGGGGGCTGACGTGCCGTTCGAGGTCCTCGTCGCCCTCCGCTTCCTCCGCGAGGGGCGGATCCAGACGCTCCTGATCCTCTCCGGCATCGGCGTCGGCGTCGGCGTGATCGTCTTCCTCTCCGCCCTCATCTCGGGGCTCCAGGCGTCTCTCATCGAGCGGACGCTCGGGACGCAGGCGCATGTCGTCGTCCGGGCGCCGGAGGACGTCGTTCGGCCGGCGACCGCCCCGACCGCGGAGCGCGTCGTCGCATCCCGCCTCGAGCAGCCCGCGCAACGCCTCCGGTCGATCGTGGGCTGGCCCCAGACCCTCGGCCTCCTGCGCAGCCTCCCCGGGATTCGCGCGGCGTCCCCGACCGCCGAGGGGCCGGCCGTCGCCCTCCGCGGGCTCGCGAACCGCTCGATCGCCCTTCGCGGGGTAGAGCCGGCGAGCTACCGCGGGATCATCGACATGCCCCCCCGGATGACCGATGGAGAGTTCCGGGTCGACGCGGCGCACGCCGTCCTCGGCGTGGAGCTCGCGAAGGACCTCGGGCTGAGGAAGGGAGACAAGCTCCGGATCGAGACCCCGCGCGGCCGCTCGGACGTCTTCGTCGTCGCCGGCCTCTTCGACGTCGGCAACAAGGACCTGAACGAGCGCTGGGTCTTCGTCTCCCTCCGCTCGGCCCAGACGCTCCTCGACCTCTCGGGGGGGATCTCGTCGATCGAGCTGAAGGTCGACGAGCTCTTCGCCGCGGACCGGATCGCCGCCGACATCGCGGGCCGGACCGGCCTCGAGGCCGAGAGCTGGATGGAGCGGAACCGGCAGCTCCTCGTCGGGCTCCGGTCCCAGAGCGCCTCCAGCGGGATGATCCAGCTCTTCGTCGTGATCGCCGTCGCCCTCGGCATTGCGAGCGTCCTCGTCGTCTCCGTCGTGCAGAAGTCACGCGAGATCGGCATCCTGAAGGCGATGGGGACGCGGACGGCGCAGGTCGTCCGTGTCTTCCTCGTTCAGGGGGCGGTACTCGGGCTGGCCGGCTCGGCCTTCGGGATCCTGCTCGGAAGCGCCCTCGCGCTCTTCTTCGCCGCGCTCGCGACGAACCCCGACGGCTCCCCGACCTTCCCGGTCGCCCTCACCCCGGGCCTCTTCCTCGGCGCCGCCGCCGTCGCGACGGTCACGGGGCTCGTCGCCGCCGTCGCCCCCGCCGAGCGGGCCGCCTCGCTCGACCCCGCCGACGTGATCCGCCATGGCTGAGCCGCTCGTCCTCGTCGAAGGGGTGACGAAGTCCTTCGGCCGCGAGGTCGTGACGAAGGTCCTCCACGGGGTCGACCTCGAGCTCCACCCGGCGGAGTTCACGGCGCTCGTCGGACCGTCCGGTTCCGGCAAGAGCACGCTCCTGAACCTCCTCGGCCTGCTCGACCGTCCGACGTCGGGCCGGATCGTCCTCGAGGGTCGCGACACGACGGACCTCGCCGAGGCGGAGAGGACCACCCTCCGGGGCCGGTCCCTCGGCTTCGTCTTCCAGTTCCACCACCTCCTGCCGGCTTTCACCGCGCTCGAGAACGTGATGATGCCGATGCTCGCCGCGCGCGGGCGCGAGGAGCCCGGGATGCGCGAGAGGGCATTCGCCCTCCTGGAAGAGATCGGCCTCGCCGACCGGGCCTCCTACGGCGCCTCGAAGCTCTCGGGCGGCCAGCAGCAGCGCGTCGCGGTCGCCCGAGCCCTCGTCCTCGATCCTCCGCTCGTCCTCGCCGACGAGCCGACCGGCAACCTCGACACCGAGTCGGGCGCGCAGGTCTTCGAGCTCCTCCGGCGGGTCTCGGAGAGACACCGGACCGCCTTCCTCGTCGTGACGCACGACGAGCGGATCGCCGCGCGCTGCGACAGGGTGCTGACGATGGTCGACGGAAGGATCCGGTCGGACGTGCGACGACCGGCCGCCTGATCGACGAAGGCCGCCGCGCCTGAGGCGCGGCGGCCTTATCGGGACGCGGCGGGCCGCAGCCTCAGATGTACTTCAGCTCGATCGCCTTCCGCTCGAGCTCCGCGCGGAAGTCGGGGTGGGCGATGTCGATGAGGGCCTTCGCCCGCTGGCGAACGGTCTTGCCGTAGAGGTTCGCGACCCCCCACTCCGTCGCCACGTAGTGGACGTCGTAGCGGCCCGTGACGACGCCGGCGCCGTGCTTGAGCGTCGGGACGATCCGGGTGAACGGCTTCCCGTCCTTCCCGGCACCGCTCGAGGGGAGGCCGATGATCGGCTTGCCGCCGCGGGAGCGCGCCGCCCCGCGGATGAAGTCGAGCTGCCCGCCGACCCCCGAGTAGAGACGCGTGCCGATCGAGTCGGCGCAGACCTGCCCCGACAGGTCGACCTCGATCGCGGAGTTGATCGCGACCATCTTGTCGTTCTGCCGGATGACGTACGGGTCGTTGACGTACTCCGTCGGACGCATCTCGACGACCGGATTGTTGTCGGCGAAGTCGAAGAGCCGCTTCGTCCCGATGAGGAAGCCCGCGACGATCTTGCCCCGGTCGATGCTCTTCTTCTCGCCGGTGACGACCCCCTTCTCGTAGAGCTCGACGACGCCGTCCGAGAACATCTCGGTGTGGATCCCGAGGTCCTTCTTGTCCTTGAGGTAGTAGAGGACGCCGTCGGGGATCGCCCCGATCCCCATCTGCATCGTCGAGCCGTCCTCGATCAGGTCGGCGACGAACTTGCCGATCCGCATCGAGAGCTCCGACGGCGTCCCCATCTTCGTCTCGATGATCGGGTAGTCGACCGGGACGATCCTGTGGATCCGGCTGATGTGGATGAAGGCGTCCCCGAGCGTCCGCGGCATCTGCGGGTTGATCTCCGCGACGACGAGCTTCGCGGCCGATGCGGCGGCCCGATTCGTCGAGACCTCGACGCCGTAGGAGCAGAACCCGTGCTCGTCGGGAGGGGTGACGTGGATGAAAGCGACGTCGAGAGGGACGATCCCCTCGGAGAAGAGCTTCGGGACCTCGGAGAGGCGGACCGGCGTGAAGTCCGCGCGCCCCTCGTTGACGGCGCCGCGGACCCCCTCCCCGATGAACATCGTGTTCACCCGGATGTGCCCTGCGAATTCGGGGTCGGCGTAGGGCGTCTTCCCGAGCGTCAGGATGTGGGTGATCTCGACGTCCGTGAGCTCGGGAGCCCTCTGGATCAGGGCCTTCATCAGGGCCTGCGGGACGGAGCAGTTCCCGGTCAGGTAGACGCGGTCGCCCGACTTGACCGTCCGGACGGCCTCCTCGGCGCTGACGATCCGGTCGTGGTAGGTGTGGAGCCAGCTCATCGTGGTTCGTTCGCTTCCTGTCTCATTCGACGGGCCGGGCGTAGGAGACCCGCCGGAAGTTCCGGAGCTCGCCCGCGTGCGTGACGAGGCCGTGCGCGAGGGCCGGGTCCGCCGCGGCGGCGGCCTCGATGCCCTGGACGACGACCCGCTCGATCCACGGAGCGGCCGCGTTGAGGAAGGCGTGCGTCGAGGTGCGCGCGACGACGCCGCCGAGGTTCGGGATGCAGCAGTGGACGACCCCGTCCTCGACGTAGGTCGGCGACTCGTGCGTCGTCGGCCGCGACGTCTCCGCGCAGCCCCCTTGGTCGATCGAAAGGTCGAGGAAGAGCGAGCCCGGCTTCATCTTTCGGAGCATGGCGCGCGTGAAGACGATCGGCGCCCGCTCGCCCGGGACCATCACGGCCCCGACGAGGACGTCCGCGTACTCGGCGGCGCGGGAGACGTGGAACGGGTGCGCGACGACCGTCACGAGCTTGCCGGAGAGGCGCTCGTCGATCGACTGCAGGCGCGCGAGGTCGGTGTCGAGGACCGTGACGTGGGCTCCGAGGCCGAGGAACGCCCGCGCGGCGGCCTCTCCCGCCACGCCGGCTCCGACGACGACCACCTCGGTCGGCGGGACGCCGGCCACGCCGCCGATGAGCCGCCCGTGCCCGCCCGCGTCGTTCTGGAGGAGCCGGGCGGCGACCTGTGCCGCCATCCGGCCCCCGATCTGGCTGAGCGGCTTGAGGACCGGGAGCGATCCGTCGGCGAGCTGGATCAGCTCGTACGCGACGGCCGAGACCTTCTTCTCGAGGAGGAGCTCGACCTTTCCGGGATGCGCCGCCGCGAGGTAGAGGTAGCCCATGAGCGTCTTGCCGGGCTGGAGCCACTCGAGCTCCTGGACGGTCGGGCGGCTCACCTTCAGGACGAGATCCGCGCGACGCCAGGCCTCTTCGGCCGAGTGGACGACCGTCGCGCCGGCTTCCCGGTACTGTTCGTCCAGGAAGCCCGAGCCGTCGCCCGCGCCGCTTTGGACGAAGCAGGTGTGCCCGGCCCCGGTCAGCATCCGGACGCCGACCGGCGAGATCCCGACCCGGAACTCTCCGGGACGGCACTCCTTCGGAATCCCGATGTTCGTCACGCGCCCCTCACTTCAGGCCGGCGAGGGTCGTCCGGTCGATCGACGACCAGACCTCGCGGACGAGCTCGGGCGTGATCCCGGAGCCCTGGACCTCGACGAAGAAGCGCTTCCCGACGACCATGTTCAGCTCGGCGTCTCCGCCGTCCTTCCGCCACTTCTCGACGCCGGGGTTCCCGTCGTACGTGACGCCCTTCTCGTACCCCTCGGTCGACTCGCGCGCGAACTGGGAGGCCATCGTCACGAACGTGTAGAGGGGTGCGTTGAACGCCCCGTCCGTCAGCTTCACCTGGAGGCTCTTCCCCTCCGCGGAGTAGCTCTGCTCGGCCGTGGAGACCTTGAAGCCCATCGCGTTCGTCGTCTCGCCGCGAGGCTCGCCGTCCGCGGTGAAGCCGGCCGGCGCCTTCGGGAGGAGCTCGATCAGCTTCGAGAAGTGGACCGGGTCCACCGCCTTCATCTCCTGGGACTCCTTCGCCGCCTGCGCCGCCTTCTCGACGGCTTCCTGGATCTGGCCCATCGCCGCGATCGGGTTCTTCGAGAGCTCCTTCCCCTCGCTCTCGGGCGTCTCCTTCTTGCCGCAGGCTGTGGAGAAGACGAGGGCGCAGGCCCCCGCGACGACGAGGATTCGGGTCGCCTTCACGTTCACGGTTCCTCCTTCGCGAGGGGCGGTCCCGTCCGACGTCGTCAGGGCCGCCCGCCGTTTCGCGATGCGGCGAATTCTACAGACTGCCGCCTTCTCCGCACCGTGAGAACCGGCACGGGGCCGACGCGCCACGTCGCGGTCCGCCAAGGACGCGGCCCGGCGTCGACGGGCCGTTGGGGAACGGGTCTGGCACGGGACTTGTAACGACGGGAGTCGAGAGGACGCAAGCGGATGTCGCAGGGCAACGTGGAACGGATCGTCGGGAGGCTCGTCACGGACGAGGACTTCCGGCGTGAGTTTCGGGCCGACCCCGAGCGCGTTGTTCGCTCCCTCGCCGAGAGGGGCTTCGAGCTGACGCGCGCCGAGGTCGCCGCTCTCGTCACCCTCGACGCGCTCACCTTCGACCGCTTCGCAGACGCCCTCGACCCGAGGCTCCAGAAGGCGAGCCTCCGGGCCCCCGTCCCCGCTCCGAGAGCGGCCGGGAGGCCCGCATGACGGCCCAGAACGCTCGCTACCCCGGCTCCCGGACCTGGCGGAGGAGTCCCATCCCGTCCAACCTCCACCACTTCCGCACCTTTCCGCCTTCCATCCTGGTCCACACCTTTCGCAATCCTTCCTCTTCTCTCCTGCGATAGGACCGGGACGCCGGGGCAACGACCTTCGACGGCGGGGTCAGACCCCGCCGTCTCTCTTTTCGGCGCCGTCCGCGCGTCGTCTCGAAGCGCCCCGAAGCGGCCCCGGTCTAGGGCCCCGCCGGAGGGAATCGCTCGCCGAGCCGCGTCTCGAGCCAGCGGAGAAGGTCGGCCCGCTCGGCCCAGCTCTGCGCGTCGCCGAGCTGAAGGAAGGCATCCCGCCCGTCGCGGTCGAGCTCGGTCAGGACCCGCATCCGGGAAGCCACGTCGAAGAAGCCGGCCACGACGCGGCCGGTCGCCTCCGGGCTCGACCGGACCGCAGAGGCGGTCCCCATCAGCTCCTGGCGGAAGCGTCTCCCCGACGCCGGCCCCCCGATGTCGAAGAGCGCAGCGACCGGGCGGGTCCGGCCGGCGATCGTCGGCGCCGCGTCACCGCCCGACGCGGGAGGCGGCACGAAGAAGACGAGCCGGGGCGTCAGCGCCGCGAGCGTGTAGCCGCCCGACTCGAGGGCCGAGAGCGCCTCCGCGACCCGCCGCAGGATCGCGATCCGCTCGCCCAGCGAGGCGTCCGGGCGCTCCTCCCTGAGGTAGCGGTCGAGGTCGATCGCCCCTTCGAGGAGAGGCCGGACGACCCAGACGACGAACAGGTCCTCCCCGATCCCCTGCCTCACGAGGTCGCGGAAGCTCCCCGGGAAGAGCTCCGGGTGCCGGAGGCGGACGGCGTTGAGGTCCTCGAGGAGCGCCTTCCGCTCCTCGTAGAAGGCGGATTCCTCCTCGGCCGTCCGGAACTCGTAGGGGACGCCGACGAGGCGCCGCCCGAACGGGTCGTGCAGCTCGGAGAGCGGCCGCGTCTGCCCGTCGCCCGGAGTCCGCTCGGCGAACGCGCGGTTGACGAGCCGGTACGGCCCGACGAGCTCGACCGGCTCGGACGGCGGCGCCTCGGGCAGCGCCTCCACGCGCGGCGCGGCGACCAGACGGGCCCGCTCCTCCTCCGTCGCGCCGCGACGGAGAACGTCGAACGTCCGGACGACGACGGGAAGCGGAGGGCGCATCCGCCACTCGGTCCGGCACATCGCGAGGACGAGCTCGCGGAGGTCCGCCGGAAGCGAGGCCGGCAGCGAAACCGGCATCTCCTCCAGCCGCTCCTTCTTCTGCACGAGCGAGGTCATGCTCGTGTAGACGCCGTCCGGGAAGCGTCCGTTCACGACCCTCACGAGGGACATCCCGAGCGCGAAGACGTCCTTGGCGAGGACCATTCGCCGGCACTCGTCCGGGTCCTCGGGGACGGCCTGGACGAAGTTCTCGGGCGGCATGTACGGAAGAGTCCCGTCGAGGGTGTTCGAGAGGCGGTACTGGAAGAGCTGCTCGTCGACGGTCGAGACGATGTCGAAGTCGATCAGGCTTACCCGAAGGCGCGCCGAGCCGCCGCTCCCCCGCTCCTCCACGCAGAAGTTCTCCGGCTTGACGTCGCCGTGGACGAGCCCGTGACGCGAGAGGTGGAGGAGACCGCGGGCGGCGTGCCAGCCGACGTCGAGGAGCGCACCGTACGTCAGCCCCTTCGCCCTCACATGCTGAGCCAGCGTCGTGCCCGGCGCGAAGTCGAAGAGCTCGCAGGCCTCCCCCTCCACGAGGCCGCACCCCCAGAATCGCTGCAGGACGGGGTGCCGGCGGAGGACCGAGAGCCTCTCCCTCACGAGCTCGTTCCGCCGGCGCCGCATCTCCTCCTCGACCGCGGACTCCGCGGGGATCAGCCGCCTCACGACGAGCGGCCGGCCGGTGAGGAGGTCGGCCGAGCGCGAGACGGTGTTCATCCCTCCCTTGCCGAGCGGTTCGAGCCGCTCGAGCGGAAGGAGCGCCGGACGCCCGTCGTCCACGGCAGAGAGGAGCGGGAACCCGAGGGCCGAGACGGCCTCCGGGCCGAGCGGCGGCCGGCCGAACTCGGCGCGTGCCCGGTTGACGACGGCGGCCCATGCGGCGGGCGCCGCGGCGATCTCCCGAGCCGCCTCGCCGACGAGGCGCCGCGCCTCGCGCGCCGTCCGCGGCCTCCGCCCGCTCGCGCCCTCCGGAGCGGACCTCACGCGCGCCCCTGCTCCTCCCGCCTCTGCGCGGGAACGGCTCGATCGCGTCGACGCGCCGGTCGACCCATCCTCGGCACCTCCGGGCTCGCCTCAGTCTAGCCGGTCGGGGCTCTCCCGAGAACGGTGCGGCGGACGCCCGCCGCCGGGCGCGAAAGGCTCAGAGCGCGAAGACACGGATCCGCCCGTCCGCCGCCGCGTTCGCGAGGAAGCGTCCGTCGGGCGAGAAGCCGAGGCCGTAGACCCCCTTCATCGGCACCTCGATCGTGGAGAGCAGCGCGCCGTCGGCCGCCGAGCGGAGCTGGATCGCGAAGTCGATCGACACCGCGATGACCGCCCCGTCCGGCGAGAAGGCCGTCTGGAGGACGCCGGGCCGTCCGACGCGGACGGCGAAGCGCTCCGTGCCGCCGTCCAGCCGCCGGAGCCGAAGCGTCCCCTCGGCCCCCGTCGTCGCGAGGAGCGTCCCGTCGGGCGAGAGGCTCATCGACGCGACCGCCGTCTGGTGCCCCGGGTACTCCCCGGCCTTCGTCCGCCCCTTCACGTCGACGCGGTGGACCGTCCCTGTCCCGGCCACGAGGAGCGCGCTCCCGTCGGGCGTGAAGGCGAGCGAGAAGAGCCGCCGGTCGAGGAGGGGAAGCGTGGCCACGAGGTCGTAGTTCCCGTCCCAGAGGAGCGCGCGCGCCTTCGTGGAGATCGTCGCGAAGCCGCCCGCGGGCGAGGCGGCCGCGGCGACCTGGCCGTCCAGCACGTCCAGCTCGCGACCACCGGGAAAGGACCAGATCCGGGCCGTCCCGTCCGACGAGCCGCTCGCGAGGAGCCCTCCGTCTGCCGAGAAGGAGAGCGTATTGACGCTCGCCGCATGTCCCTCGAACGCTCCGTCCGGAGCGAAGGAGGGGACCTTCCAGAGACGGATCGCCGCGTCCTGGCCGCACGTTACGAGCGTCTCGCCGCCGGCCGTGAAGAGCGCTCTCTGCGCGTGCCTGCCGTGGGCCTCGATCACCGCGAAGGGCTCGGCCATCTTCGTCCTCCCGCGTCCGCTCCGGTCGTCGTACGCCGAAGCATACGCGGGGCGGAGCCGCGCGAGCCGGCCCGTTTCGCTCCCGCGGCACCGGCCGATTACCATCCGCGCCATGCCGACCGAGACGCTGCGCACCGTCTGCAATCGCGACTGCCCCGACGCCTGCGGCCTGATCGCGACCGTCGAGGACGGACGGCTCGTCCGCCTCGGCGGCGACCCGGCGCACCCGATCACCCGCGGCTTCCTCTGCTCGCGGACGTCGCAGTTCCCCGCAAGGCAGAATTCGCCCGACCGCCTGACCGTCCCGCTCCTCAGGGACGGGAAGGGCTTCCGGCCCGTCTCCTTCGAGGAGGCGATCGCCTTCGCGGCCGAGCGCCTCCTCGCGATCCGCGCCGAGTCCGGGCCGGCCTCGATCCTCCACTACCGGTCCGGCGGCTCGCTCGGGATGGTGAAGTGCGTCGTCGACCTCTTCTTCGAATCGTTCGGCCCGGTCACCGTGAAGCGCGGCGACATCTGCTCGGGCGCGGGCGACGCGGCGCAGGAGGCCGACTTCGGAGAGGAGGAGTCGCACGACCTCTTCGACCTCGAACGGTCGCGGACGATCCTCCTCTGGGGGAAGAACCCGTTCATCTCGAACGTCCACCTCCTTCCGATCCTGAAGGAGGCGAGGTCGCGCGGCGCCCGGATCGTCCTCGTCGACCCGGTCCGCCACAGGACGGCCACGCTCGCCGACACTTTCGTCGCGCCCCGCCCGGGAGGCGACCTGGCGCTCGCGCTCGGCGTGGCGGCGCTCCTCCTCGAGACGGGCCGAGTCGTCCCCGAGGCCCCCTCCTTCTGCGAGGGCTTCGAGTCGTTCCGCTCTCTCGCGCTCACGAAAGGGATCGATGCCTGGGCCCGGGAGGCCGGCGTCCCGGAGGACGCGATCGAGCTCCTCGCCTCGGCGCTCGCCGACCGTCCCTGCAACGTCCAGGTCGGCTGGGGCATGGGCCGGCGGACGAACGGCTCGGCGATCGTCCGGGCGATCGACGCCCTCGGCGCGATCAGCGGGAACCTCGGCATCCCGGGCGGAGGCGTCAGCTTCTACTTCAAGCGGCGCGGCGCGTTCGACACGTCGTTCCTCCGGAAGTCTCCGCCGAGGACCCTCTCCGAGCCGCTCCTCGGCCGGGAGATCCTGGAGGCGAAGGAGCCGCCGGTCCGCGCCGTCTGGGTCACCGCCGCGAACCCCGTCGCGATGCTCCCCGACTCGACGACCGTGGCTCGCGCCCTCGAGACGCGCGAGTTCGTCGTCGTCGTCGACTCGTTCCTGACCGACACCGCCCGCCGGGCCCACCTCGTCCTTCCGACCACGACGCTCGCGGAGGACGACGACCTCGTGGGCGCCTACGGCAACCACTGGCTGGGCGCCTCGGTGCCGGTCGTCGCTCCTCCGCCCGGGGTGCGAAGCGACCTCGAGATCGTCCAGGCGCTCGCCGCCGAGATCGACCGCAGGACCGCTGGGGCCCGGGAGCCGATCGCGCCTGGAGTCGCCGGCACGGCGAAGGAGTGGAAGGCGCGGATCCTCCGGAAAGTGGAGCCGCTCGGCCTGACCGTGGAGCGGCTCGAGAAGGAGTCGGTGCGCAACCCGCTCGCGCCGACCGTCCTCTTCGAGGAGGGCCGCTTCCCCACCCCGAGCGGCCGCATGCGCCTCCTGACCGATCTCCCCGCGCCGCCCGAAGAGGAGCCGGGCTATCCGCTCTGGCTCTTCTCGAGCTCGACGGAGCGCTCCCAGAGCTCGCAGTGGGCCGGGGAACCGCCGGTGGTCCTCGAGGCGACCTGTCACCCCGACGCGGCGCCCGGCCTGCCGGACGGCGCCGACGTCGTCGTCGAGAGCGCGGTCGGGAGCCTCCGGGCCCGCCTCCGCCTCGACCCTTCGCAGCGGACGGACGTCCTGATCGTGCCGAAAGGCGGCCACTTCGATTCCGGGACCTGCGCGAACGCGCTCGTCCGCGCGCGCACGACCGACGCCGGCGAGGGGGCCGCTTACCTCGACTGCCGCGTGAGGGTCCGCCCCGCGTGAGCGCGCTTCCCGTTCCTCTCGACTCCCCGCGGGAGGCGCTGCGCGCGGCCCTCCTCGCGCACGCGCCGGCCGACGACGCCGAGGCCCGCGACCGCACGGAAATGCTCGCGCTCGTCGAGAGCGAGCCGGCCTGCTTCTCACGCGCGACGTTCGCCCCGGGACACTTCACGGGGAGCCTCTTCGTCCTCTCCCCCTCCGACGGGCGCGTCCTCCTCCACCATCACCGGCGCCTCGACCGCTGGCTCCAGATGGGAGGGCACGACGAGGGGGAGCAGGACCCGGCCGCCACCGCGCTCCGGGAAGGGCGGGAGGAGTCGGGACTCGACGACCTCGCCCTCCTCTCGCCGGCGATCCTCGACCTCGACGTCCACCCGATCCCCGCGGCGAAGGGGGAGCCGGCGCACGCCCACTTCGACGTCCGCTACGCGGCGGTCACGCGCGAGCCGACGTCCGCCCGGGCCGACGCGGCCGAGTCGCTCGGTCTCGCCTGGCTGCCTCTCGCGGAGGCGGCCGTGAGGATGGGAGAGCCGGGCGCCCACCGCGCGCTCGCGAAGGCGGCCCGGCTCCTCGGCCTCGCTCTCTGAGCTTTCCTACGGTCGACGGGCCGCGCTCGGCGCGGGGCGTTCAGAGCGGGTTCAGCGTGATCGAAAGGATGTCCCGGCACCCCTCGGCGACCTTCGCGAGGAGGCTCCGCGTCGGCTCGCTGTCGAGCTGGATCCGTGCGCTCGCGGCCTCGGCGCCGTCGAAGACGACGTTCTCCGTCCCCTGCACGTTGATCCCCGCCTCGCGCAGCGCGCCGAAGACGTGGGCGAGGACGCCGACCCGGTCGCGGTGCCTCACCGTCAGGAGCCAGCGCGCGGGCGAGCGCCCGCAGAGGTTCACGGCGTTCGGCACCTCGCCCGACGCCTTGAAGGCGGCCACGATCCGGACGACCTCGGACGCGATTGCGTTCTGGGCCTGCTCCGTGGACGCGCCGACGTGGTGGGTCCCGACGACGCCGGGCAGGCGCCCGACCTCGTCGTCGAAGGCCCCAGTCCCGCCCGACGGCTCCCGCTCGTAGACGTCGAGGCCCGCCCGGATCCCCTTCGTCGCGATCGCCTCCTTCAGGGCCGCGCCGTTCACCGTTTCGCCGCGGCTCGTGTTGACGAACAGGGCGCCGGGGCGCATCGCGTCGAAGAAGGCGCCGCCGAGGACGCCCCGGGTCTCCTTGGTGAGCGCGAGGTGGACGGACACGACGTCGGAGCGAGAGGCCAGCTCGCGGAGCGACGCGACGCGGACGACCTCCGCCTCGGCGGCCCGTTCCGCCGTCAGGGAGGGGCTCCAGGCGACGACCTCCATGTCGAACGCCCGACCCCGCGCCGCGACCTCCCGCCCGATCGCGCCGAAGCCGGCGATCCCGAGCGTCCGGCCCGCGAGGCCGCGGGCCCTGCCGTACTCCGCCTTGTTCCAGAGGCCCGCCTTCAGGTCGGCCGTCTGCTCGGCGATCCGCCGGTCGAGCGCGAGGATGAGCCCCCAGGCGAGCTCGGCCACGGCGACGGCGTTCTTCCCGGGGCAGTTCGACACCGAGATCGCCCGCGCGGAGGCCGCCGCGAGGTCGATCGTGTTGACCCCGGCGCCGGCCCGGATGACGAGAGAGAGATTCCGGCCCTGGTCCATCTCGGCCGCCGTCACCTTCGTCGACCGGACGACGAGGACCTCGGCGGCCGTGTCGCGGAGGCGCCAGCCGAGGGCCTCGCCCTCGAGCTTCGGCTCGTAGTAGACCTCGCAGCCGAGGGAGCGGAGCCCTTCGAGCCCCGTCTCCTCGAACTTGTCGGCGACCAATACGCGCATCGGCGGCCTCCCCTTCGGGTCGTCGTACGGGGCCGTGGCCCCGGGAGACTCAGAACCGGTGGACGAAGAGCCCGGAGCGGAGCTTCGGCTCGAACCAGGTCGACTTCGGGGGCATCGTCTCGCCCGCATCCGCGATCGCCATCAGCTCGGCGATCGTCGTCGGGAACATCGAGAACGCCGCCGCGTACTCCCCCGAAGCAACGCGCTTCTCGAGCTCGCCCGTCCCGCGGATCCCGCCGACGAAGTCGATCCGCTTGTCGGTGCGCGGGTCGGCGATCCCGAGGAGCGGCGCGAGGAGCCGGTCCTGGAGGATCGAGACGTCGAGCGAGCGGATCGGGTCGTCGGCCGGGACCGGCTCCTTCGGCGTCAGGGTGTACCAGCGCCCGTCGAGGTACATCCGGACCTCGCCCTTCCGCTCCGGCTCGGCCGAGTCGGCGGGAGAGGCGTGGAACGCCTTCTTCACCTCGGCGAGGAAGGCCTCCGGGGTCCGCCCGAGGAGGTCCTTCACGAGCCGGTTGTAGGGGAGGATCCGGAGCTCGCGGTCCGGGAAGATCGTCGCGGGGAACCAGCGGACCGGGTGGTCGGCCGGGATTGGCTCCTTCTCCACGAGTGCCGCGCAGGCGCGAGAGGCGGACTTGGAGCGGTGGTGCCCGTCGGCCACGTAGAGGACCGGGATGGCGTCGAACGCGTCGACGAAGAAGGCGGCGTCCTCCTCCGGGACCAGCCAGAGCGAGTGGCGCACGCCGTCGACCGCCTCGAAGTCGATCTCCGGCGGCGCCGAGGTCACCTTCGCGACGCGGGCGTCGACGGCGTCCGAGGCCCGGTAGGTGAGGAAGACGGGCTCGGCGTGCGCGGCCTGGACGACGAGGTGCTTCGTCCGGTCGTCCTCCTTGTCCTTGCGCGTCTTCTCGTGCTTCTTGATGACGTCGGCGTCGTAGTCCTCGACCGAGCAGGCGGCGACGAGGCCGTCCTGCTTCTGTCCCCGCCAGGTCTGGCGGTAGACGAGGAGGCGGGGAGTCGGGTCGGGGACGAGCGTCCCGTCCGACTCGAAGCGGTCGAGGTTCTCGCGGCCCTTCGCGTAGACCTCATCGGCGTAGAGGGACGTCCCCTCGGGGAGGTCGATCTCGGGGCGGCAGACGTGCAGGAAAGAGCCGGGATTCCCTTCGGCGAGGGCCCGGGCCTCCTTCGTGTCGATGACGTCGTAAGGAACGGACGCGACCTCGCGGGCGCGGGCGGGAGCGGGACGGGAGGCGGGGAAGGGGCGGATCTTCGCCATGTCGGGACGAGCTTAGCAGGAGCCATTCCGTCCTTCCCTCCCCGCTCCGCGAGGCGGTGTAGGAGAATCCGACCGGATGAAGCTCTACGTCGGGAACCTCCCCTACGAGGTCGACGAGCCTCGCCTCGGCGAGATCTTCGGAGCCTTCGGCGAGACGATCTCGACGACGGTCGTCGTCGACCGGACGACCGGTCGCTCCAAGGGCTACGGTTTCGTCGAGATGGCCGACGACGACGCCCGGAAGGCGATCCTCGCCCTCAACCGGACCCAGCTCGACGGCCGGACGATCTGGGTGAACGAGGCCCGGGCGAAGGCCTGACCGGCCGCGCCTCTCACTCCCGACCGGGGCCCAGGAGCGAGAACGGGCCGGCCGGCGACGGTCTCGACGAGCCGTCCTCCTCGTCCATCGGCGCCTCCGCCGGACCGCCGAAGAGCCCCACCCCGATTCCGGCCTGCCGCGTGACCATCTCCGCGTAGCGGCCTCCGGCGGCCATCAGCGCGTCGTGGCGCCCCCGCTCCACGATCGCTCCCCCGTCGACGACGAGGATCTGGTCGGCCCTCCGGATCGTCGAGAGGCGATGGGCGATGACGAACGTGGTCCGCCCGCGCAGCAGCTCCGCGAGCCCCAGCTGGATGAACGCCTCCGACTCGGTGTCGAGGCTCGACGTCGCCTCGTCGAGGATCAGGATCCGCGGGTCGGCGAGGAGGGCACGCGCGATCGAGACCCGCTGGCGCTGGCCTCCCGAAAGCTTCACGCCCCGCTCGCCGACGACCGTCTCGTAGCCCTTCTCGAAGCCGAGGGCGAACTCGTCCACTCTCGCGACGCGGCACGCGGCGACGACCTCCCCCTCGGTGGCGGAAGGCCTCGAGAACGAGACGTTCTCCCGGATGGTGCCGTCGAAGAGGAACGACTCCTGCAGGACCACTCCGAGCTGCGAGCGGTAGCTCGAGAGCCGGACCGTCGAGAGGTCGACACCGTCGACGAGGACGCGCCCGGCCGTCGGCGAGGCGAACGCCGCGACGAGGCCGATGATCGTCGACTTCCCCGAGCCGGAGGGACCGACGAGCGCGGTCACGCTCCCCGGCTCCGCCCGGAACGAGACGCCGTGGAGGACCTCCTTCCCCTCGGAATACGCGAAGCGGACCTCCTCGAAGACGACCTCGCCGCGGAGAGGAGGGACGTCGACAGCGCGCCGCGGGTCGGCGTCCTCCCGGGACTCGGCGAGGACCTCCTTCG
The DNA here is from genome assembly GCA_022711615.1 of Acidobacteriota bacterium. Classification (GTDB taxonomy): domain Bacteria; phylum Acidobacteriota; class Thermoanaerobaculia; order UBA5066; family UBA5066; genus UBA5066. Next base: position 994 of record JAKLER010000030.1, on the reverse strand, counting down.
TCCGCTCGAGGCCCGCGAGAGCCTCGGTCAGCTGGCTCCCGATCCCGACGATCTGGAAGACCGGAGCCACGAGGAACCCGAGGAGGATCGTGTAGGTGAAGAGGCCGCCGACGGTCAGGGCGCCCGACAGGATCTGACGCGTCCCGACCCACATCACCGCGGCGCCCACCCCGCCGAGGAGGACCGTCGCCCCGGCCGACAGCGCCGACGTCCCTGTGATCGTCCGGAGGACGTTCGAGAGGAGGCGCGACACCCCGGTCCCGAAGACGGCGTCCTCTCGGGCCTCGCCGTGGTACCCCTTCACGACGCGGATGCCGGCAAACGTCTCGGTAAGGCGGCCCGACACCTCCCCATGGATCTTCGATCGCTCGCGAAAGATCGGGCGCAGGGACCCGAGGGCCGCGAAGAGGCCGACCACGAAGGCCCCGAGGAAAAGGAGCGTCAGCCCCGTCAGGACGGGGCTGAGCGTCACCATGAGGCCGAGGGCGAGGAGCGCCGTCAGGAGTCCGCCCGCGAGCTCGACGACGCCCGTGCCGACGAGGTTCCGGATCCCCTCGACGTCGTTCATCACGCGCGAGACGAGGTTCCCCGTCTTCTGTCCGTCGAAGTACGCGACAGGGAGCCGCGTCACGTGGGACTGCACCTTCGTCCGGAGCTCCGCGATGAGCCGCTGCGCCCCCTTCGAAAGCAGCTGCGCGAGCGCGAACGACGTCGCTGCCTGGACGAGGGTCGCCGCGCCGATCGCGAGGAGGAGCGGCGCGAGGAGGTCGTTGCGCGACTTCGCGACGACCTCGTCGATCAGGACCTTCGTCGACGCGGGAAGGACGAGCCCCGCCGTCCGTCCCGCGGCCATCAGGACGAAGCCGACGGCCAGGAGCTTCCGGCGCGGCCGGGCGAGCTCGAGCAGGTCCGGCACGAGCGCCCTCAGGCGCCGGACCTTCGGCGGCTTCTCCCGTCCTTCCGCGTCCCCGCCCGGCGCGGTCATTCTTCGACG
>JAKLER010000003.1 GCA_022711615.1 Acidobacteriota bacterium | reverse complement strand
GACCAGACGACGAGCGGGCGCCAGAGGAGCTGGTCGACCGCGACGATCATCGCCGTCATCGCGACGACGGCCCAGGCCATCGCCCTCGTGTCGCCCTTCTCGATCGCCACCGCCATGTACGAGCCGACGCCGGGGAGGCGGAAGTCCCGCCCGCCGAGGACGAACGCCTCGTTGACCGTCAGGAAGAACCAGCCCCCCGCCATCGACATCATCGAGTTCCAGACGAGGCCGATGACGGCCGAAGGGAGCTCGACGACGCGGAAGGTCTTCCAGCGGGAGAAGCCGTTGAGGCGCGCCACCTCGTACATCTCGGCCGGAACGCCCTTCAGCGACCCGTAGAAGGAGAAGGCCATGTTCCAGACCTGCCCCGTGAAGATCATGACGACGCACGCGAGCTCGAGGCCGACGTTCGTCCGCGGGAAGAGCGCGACCATGCCGAGGACCAGCCCCGGGAGGAACCCGAGGACCGGGATCCCCTGTCCGATGTCGAGGAGCGGGATGAGGACCCGCTCGGCGCGCCGCGATCGGGCCGCCGCGGTCCCGACGACGAGCGTGAAGAGGAGCGAGAGGACGTAGGCGGCGAGGCCGCGCGAGAGCGAGAGGAGCGTGTAGCCGGGGAGCGCCGAGGGTACGAGGTCGATCGGCGCCGCCTCGCGGAGCGGGGCCCCCCACTCCTCGGCGAGCGCGACGATCCCGGCGATCGAGGCGCCGAGGGCCGCGAGGAGGAGCAGGTCGATCGCGCGCCCCGCCGCGGCGGAGCCGGGCGTCCGGGGACTCGGAGCGACCCCGACGGGTGCGGCCGTCACGGCGCGAACCGTAGCAGAGCGCGCGGCCGGGCGCGGCGCGATTCGCGATTCCGCCGCCGGCCGCGGGCCGCCGTGGCCCGGCCCCCCGATTGCATGGAGGGTCCGCATGTTCGAGCGACACGCCGAGCCCCTCCTCTCCGGCTCCGGCTTCCTCCGCCGCCAGCTTCTCCATGCGGGAGCTTCGGGGCTCCTCGTCGGAGCCGCCCTCGCCATCGGGGTCCTCGGCTACCACCTCCTCGAAGGGCTCCCGTGGGTCGACGCGCTCCTCGACGCGTCGATGATCCTCGGCGGTATGGGTCCGGTCGACCCGATCCGGACCACGGGCGGGAAGCTCTTCGCCTCGGCCTACGCCCTCTTCAGCGGCCTCGTCTTCCTCGCGGCGGCGGGCGTCGTCTTCGCGCCCGCCTTCCACCGCTTCCTCCACCGCTTCCACCTCGAGGCGGACGACGACCCCGGCGACGAGACTCGGGGAGAGCGGTGAGCCCCGGCCGGCGCGGGCGGCGCGCCGTCGCGACGCTCGAGGGCCTGAAGGGAGCGCTCGTCCTCCTCGCGGGCCTCGGCGCGTTCGCCCTCGTTCACCGCGACGCGCAGGCGTTCGCCGAGCACGTCGTGCGTCACTTCCACCTGAACCCGGCGGGGCACGCCCCGCGCAGCTTTCTGGAGGCGGCCGATCACCTCGACGACGCCAGGCTCCGGTGGCTCGCGGCGGGCGCCTTCTCCTACGCGCTTCTCCGCCTCCTCGAGGGCTGGGGCCTCTTCCGGGAGCGGGAGTGGGCGGAGTGGCTCGGCGCCCTTTCCGCCGCCCTCTACGTCCCCTTCGAGGTCGCCGCGTTCGTCTCCCGACCTTCCCCGCTGAGGGGAGCGCTCCTCCTCCTGAACCTCGCCGTCGTCACGTACCTCGCCGGCCTCCTGCTCGAGCGGCGACGCCGGCGGCCGTGACGCGGGTCGAAGGTCCGCACCGAGCTCCTCCGGCTCCCTTACGACGGCCCCTTCGACCTCCTCTCCTTCGAGGAAGCGAGCGGCCGCGTCACGCTCGGAGGCAGGGTCAACCTCCCGATGCTCCGGAAGCAGGCCGAGGAGGCCGTCCGCGAGCTTCCGGGCGTGGAGGAGGTCGAGGACCGCCTCGAGGTCGATGGACCGGCCCGGAGCTGACGCGCCCGCCGACGCGGGACGATCCGGCGCGTACGCTCCCGCGCCGGGGCGCCCCGCCGGCGTCGCCGAGCTCGAGCGGCTCCTCGCCGACCCGCGCGTGCGGGAGAAGATCGCCGCGATCGCGAGGGAGGAGGCGGCTCCGGAGGAGGAGTCCGCGCCGACACGCTGGCAGCGCTTCAGCGCCTTCGTCGCGGGCGCGAGCAGCGCGCTCGTCGTCGTCCTCGCGTTCCTCGTCCCGTCCATCGAGGAGCAGTGGGATCGCTTCCAGGCGCGCCGCGTCGTGCAGAAGCACGTCGACCTCGGGAGGGCCTTCGTCGCGGAAGGGAAGTACAAGCTCGCCGAGGAGTCGTTCGGGCGAGCCTTCGAGCTCTCCGAGAACAAGCGCCTGGACGTCGACGAGGAGCGGCTCGAGGCGAAGGTGAGGGCCGTCGACTCCGACCCCGACTGGGGCGCCGCGAACCCGGAGGGGCTCGAGGAGTCGGACTTCCTCTACCTCCTGAAGCTCCAGGAGGGCGCCGGACACGTCCCCGAGCGGGCGGCGACGCTGAACGGGTACGGGACATTCCTCGCCTCCGCGAAGCGCTGGCGGGAAGCGGAGGAGCGGCTCCGCGAGGCGGCGCGGCTCGACCCGCGCTCCCCGGCGCCGCTCGTCGGCCTCGGGAACCTCCTCCGGGACCGGGGGCGCGCGCCGGAGGCCGAGTCGTTCTACCGGCGGGCGCTCCGCCTCGACGGCCGGAACGGATGGATCCACTACGACCTCGCGCTCCTCCTCGGCGAGACGGGGCGGCCCGCGGACGCCACGGCGGAGCTCGAGCGCGCGGCTGCGTGCGACCCGTCCGAGCCGGAGCTCCTCCGCGCGCTCGCGGAGCAGCTCGAGCGGACGAGCCGGAAGGAGGAGGCTCGCGCCGTCCGCGGCCGGCTTCTCGCGCTCGACCCGCCGGGCGGGGAGGAGGGGCGCCGCGCCGGGGCGCGCGGCTGACGACGCGGCTCGGGCTTCCGGCGCCGGGGGCCGGCTCCCCCGGCCGGCCTCACACCCCCACCGAGCCTTCGTCGTCCGCAGCGGCCTCCTCGTCGCCTTCTCCCGAGCCCTCCTCCTCCGCGCCGTCCTCTGCGTCGGCCGGACCCGGGCACGCCCCGCCCTCCACCCGGGCCGCTCCGTCGTCGCTCACCGACGCGAGCCGGGCGAACCAGCCTCCTGCCGCCGCGAGCTCCTCCGGCGTCCCTTCCTCGACGACGCGCCCGCCGTCGAGGACGGCGACCCGGTCGGCGTCGCGGAGCGTCGCGTAGCGGTGCGCGATGAGGAGCGTGGTCGGCTGCGGCTCGATCCGGGCGAGGGAGCGCTTGATCTCCGCCTCCGTCTCGACGTCGAGGTTCGCCGTCGCCTCGTCGAGGACGAGGATCCGCGGACGCGAGACGAGGACGCGCGCGAGCTGGAGCCTCTGGCGCTCGCCGACGGAGAGGCCGACACCCCGCTCCCCGATCGGCGTCTGAAGCCCCTCCGGGAGCCTCTCGAGAGCCGGTCCGAGCCCCGCCGCGAGCGCCGCCGAGCGCACCTCCTCGTCGGTCGCGTCGGGGCGCTTGTAGCGGATGTTGTCCGCGAGGGAGCCCCGGAAGACGGCCCCGTCCGCGGCGACGACGCCGATCTCCCGGCGCACGGTCGAAGGGTCGAGCCGCGAGAGGGGCTGGCCGTCGACGAGGACCTCGCCGGACTGCGGCTCATAGAGCTTCAGGAGGAGGTCCGCGGTCGTCGTCTTCCCCGCGCCGGACGCCCCGGCGAGCGCCGTGACCGTCCCCGGCGCGAGCGTGAGGCTCAGGCCCCGGAGGACCTCGCGGCCCTCCGTGTAGCCGAAGCGGACGTCGCGGAACTCGACCGCGCCGGGTCCCGCCGCGAGGGCGCTCCCGCCCTCCTCTCCCCCCGCGGTCTCCAGGAGCCGGACGGCGCGGCGGAGCGAGGCGACGTGCTGCTGGAGCGTGACCGCCATGCTGCTCAAGGAGTCGATCGGCCCGTACAGCCGGTCCAGATAGGCGACGAACATCACGACGTCGCCCGGCGTGAGCTGGCGCTCGAGGACGAGCCATCCGCCGTACCCGAAGACGAGCGCCTTGCTGAAGTGGGAGACGACGACCTCGCCGAGGAGATAGCGGTTCGAGAGCCGGTTGCGGGCGAGGTAGTCGTCGTACGCCCGCGTCGCGGACCCGCGGAGCTTCTCGGCCTCGCGCGGCTCGGCCCCGGAGAGCTTCACCGTCTTGACGGACGCGAGCGCGTCCTGGATCCGGGCGGAGACCTCCTCCCACTTCTCGTAGTACCCGTCGAGCCCGGACTCGAGCCGGCGCGCGGAGCGGACCGCGAGGAGGAGGTAGAGCGGGAGGAGCGCGAGCGCGACGATCGAGAGCCGGCCGCTCTGCCAGACCATGATCGCGAAGACGCCCGCCATCCGGATCGCCTCGGGCGCGACCTCCTGCGCGAAGGCGGTGACGATCGGTGCGACCTGGTCGGACTGGTCGATCTGCTTGGCGAGGCCGCCGCTCGCGCGGCGGCTGAAGAACGCGAGCGGCAGGCGGAGGACGTGCCCGAAGGTCGACTGGATCAGGTCCGCCTCGATCCGGCTCGCGAGGACGGTGCTGCGGTTGTCCGCCGCGAGCGAGAAGACGTAGCCGAGGACCCCCGTCACGAGGAGGAGCCCGACCGCGACGAGGAGCGTCGAGATCGCCTGCTCGGGCGTCCGCGGGGCGACGTAGTCGGAGCGGTGCGGCTCGCGGGCGGGCGGCGGCGCCGGGGCGGCCGTCGCCTTCGGCCCCGGCGCACCGGGCCTCGCGGCCCGGCGGTGGCGGCGGTGGGCGGACGGCCGTCCTGCCGTCGCCGCGCCGGCGTTCCCCGCGGTCGGGACGGCGGTCGGCACGGGCGTCGGGACGAGGAGCGCGGGGGCGCCTCCCTCCGCGGCTGGAGCGGCCCGGGGGCCGTTGGCCGGCGGCGCCGCCTCCTCCTCGTCCTCGAGCCCGGACGAGGCGCCGGCCCCCGCCCGAGACACGAAGAGCCCCGCGACGTCGTTCACCGCGGCGCGGTAGACGAGCGGCTCGACGAGGTCCGCCGCCGTACCGAGGAGCGCGAGGACCGCGATGACGAGGAACCGGCCCCGGTAGGGCCGCGCGAGCCCGAGGAGGTGGCGCCAGACGCCGTCGTCGCTTCGTATCCCGATCGGGGAACGATGAGCGCGATCGGGCGGCGTCGCAAGCCCGAACGGGAGGCGCCGGAGGTGCCCGGCGGTCCTCCCGCCGGCGCCGGCTCAGCGCCCCGAGGTCCGCCTGTCGAGCCGCGCCGGTACGCGCACGGTGAAGGTCGAGCCCCTTCCCGCCTCGCTCGTGAGCTCGAGCGAGCCGTGCAGGAGCTCGCAGTAGCCGCGCGAGATGACGAGGCCGAGGCCGGTCCCGCCGAAACGCGCCGCGTGCCCCGGGCTCGCCTGCGCGAAGGGGGTGAAGATGCGCTGGCGCTGCTCGGGCGTCATCCCGATCCCGGTGTCGGCCACGCGGATGGTCAGGAAGCCCCCGTCGATCGCGGCCTCCACCGAAACCGTCCCCCCCTCCGTGAAGCGTGCGGCGTTCGAGAGGAGGTTGAGGAGCACCTGCCGGAGCTTCCCCTCGTCGGAGAGGACCCGCCCGAGGCCGTCGACGCCGCGGGTCTCGAGGCGGTTGCGCCCCTTCTTCAGGAGGGGCCACGCGGTCTCGGCCGCCTCGCGGACGAGGGCTTCCGCGTCGAACTCGGTCAGGTGGAGCTCGGCGCCGCCGGCTTCGAGCTTCGAGAGGTCGAGCGCCTCGTTGACGAGGGAGAGCTGCTGCCGGGCGGCCCGCTCGATCTTCTCGACGTCGGGGAGGAGGTCGTCGGCGCCGCGCTCCCGCAGCTCCTCCGCGAGGAGGTCCGCGTAGCCCAGGACCGCGCTCAGCGGCGTCCGCACCTCGTGGCTCATGTGGGCGAGGAAGCGGGCCTTGCTCTCCATCGCTGCCTGCGCCGCGTCCCGCGCCGTCTCCAGCTCGCGGGTCCGGAGGCGGACGACCGCCTCCAGCTCGCTCGCCTTCCGTCGCAGCCGGCGCTCCCGCAGGTGGACGACCGCCAGGCCGAGCGCCGCCGCGAGGAGCGACCAGAGGACGAGGGCGGCGGGGCGGCGCCAGAAGGGCTGGGTCACCCGGAACGAAACCTCCAGCGGGCCCGAGACCGTCGCGTCGGCGTCGCGCCCCCAGGCCCGGAAGACGTACTCCCCGGGAGGGAGGTTCGTGTACTCGCGGCGGTGCGCCGTCGTCCACTCCGTCGGCGCGGCTTCCCGCCCGACGAGCTGCGTCCGGTAGCGGACGAGCGACTGGCCGTGATAGGCGAGGAGCGCGTACTCGAAGGCGACGTCGGCCTCTCGCCGCCGGAGGGTCACCTCCCCCTCGCCGGGGCGCGCGGCGCCGCCGGCGACGAAACGCTCGAGGACGAGCGGGCGGGGAGCCGGCTTCGCCGCCCGGGCCCGGGCCGGATCGAAGATCGCCGCGCCTGCGGCCGTCGAGATCCAGACGCGGCCGGCCCCGTCGACGAGGCTCCCCTGGTTGCAGGCGGCGCTCGGCAGGCCTTCGTTCGTGCCGAACGTGGAGACCTCGAGCCCGCCGCCCGACCGGGCCGGCTCGAGGCGCGCGACGCCCCTGCTCGTACCGAGGAAGGCGGAGCCGCCGGGGACCGGCGCGATCGAGAGGACGACGTCGCTCGGGAGCGGGGGCCGGCTCTCCGTGGTGAGGATCGACCACCCCGCGTCGGGGTCGTCGAGGCTCCGGCGCGCGAGGCCGCCGCGCGTCCCGACCCAGAGCTCGCGCAGGCCGCCCGGCAACGCCACCTCGGCGAGCGCGAGGACGACGTTGTTCGGAAGTCCGCTCGTCCGGTCGTGGACCCTCGCGACCCGGCCTCCCGAGACCTCCGCGAGGCCGCCCCCGCGCGTCCCGACCCAGAGGGTCCTCCCGGGAGGGCTCCGGGTCTCGAGGAGCGAGAGGACGGAGCGGGCCGGGAGCCCGTCCCCCTCCCCGAGCGTCGTCCAGCGGCCCGCCGCGAAGCGGCCGAGCCCGGACCTCTCGCTCCCGGCCCAGACGACGGGGCGTCCCGCTTCGTCCCGCGTGGCGAGGAGGACGCTCGCGTCGTCGGAGCGGAACGCGGGCCGCGCCTCGATCGGTCGCCATCGTGTTCCCTCCCGGCGAAAGATCCCTGCCCCGGTCAGGCTCGCCCAGAGCTCCGACGCCTCTCCCGGGCCGCGAACCTCGGCGAACGAGCGGACCTCGCCGGCGGGCAGCGCCGACGCCGGCCCGCTCACCGAGAGCTGTCCCCCGCGAAGGAGGGCGGCCCCGCGGCTCGTGCCGATCCAGACCCCCGGCCCGCCCCCCGGGCCGCGGGTCTCGAGGAAAGAGAAGACCTGGTCGCCCGGGAGGCCCGAGTCTTCGTCGAACGGCGCCCAGGGCGTCGGCTCGACGCGGTGAAGCCCGGAGAGGCGCGTTCCGACCCAGAGCGTCTCCGGCGCTCCGGCGCCGCCCGCGGCCAGCGCGTAGATCGAGAGCGGACCCGCCCCCAGCGCCACGGGCTCGAACGCGCGTCCCCGCAGCCGGTAGAGGCCCGCGTCGCGCGTGCCGACCCAGACCGTCTCCGAGCCACGGGGGCCGGTCGCCGCGAGGCTCGTGACGAACCGGCTCCCGAGGCCCTCCTCGGGTCCGAATCGCGTGACGCTCCCCGCGCGGACGCGGAAGAGGCCGGCTCCGAACGTCCCGACCCAGAGCGAACGCTCGCCGCCGTCGTCCGTCTCGAGGAGCGCGTTCGCGCTGAACCCGGAGAGCGACACGCCGAGGTCGATCGGCGCGAAGCGCCCCCCGTCGCCCAGCTCCGCGACGCCCCCTTCGCACGCCGCGACGATGCGTGACGTACCCGAGGCGTCGTGCCGCTCCAGGAGGCTCCAGACCCTCGGATCGGGAAGCCCGGTCCCGACCGGCTCGAACCTCGTCCCGTCGAAGCGGGCGACGCCGCCGCCGTGGGTCGCCGCCCAGAGCGTCCCGTCCGCCGCCTCGAGGAGATGGTTGACCCGGCCGAACGGGAGTCCGGCGGCACCGTCGAAGACGTCGGTCACGCCGTCCCGCTGCCTGACGACGCCTCCCTCCTCGCGGCCGAACCAGAGGCTCCCGTCCCGCGTGCCGACGACGGCCCGCACGTAGTTCGACACCGCCCGGTCGGGCATGTCGAGCGGGGACCAGATCCGGCCGTCGAACCGCGCCGCGCCGTCCTGCGTGCCGACCCAGAGGTAGCCGCGGCTGTCGAAGGCGATCGCGTGAATCGTCCCCTGCGGGAGTCCGTCGCGCTCGCCGTACGTCGCGACCGAGGGGCGGGCGAGGTCGACCTCCCCGCGGACGCTCGAAGCCTGCGCGCCGGCGAGGAGGCCCAGCGCCGCGAGGGCTGCGATCGGTGCGCGCATGCTCGGACGAGACTATCGTGACGCCGCGGGCGGAGGGAGCGTCGGGCTCAACGCTCGCCCTCTCCCTCGCGGTGCCGCTCGGCCTCTCCGACGAACGGGACGAACCGGACCGGCAGGACGCTCGTCTCCCGGATCCCGTCCGGCGTCCGCTCGAGGACCTTCAGCTCCTGGTAGAAGCCGCCGACAGGGATCACCATTCGCCCGCCCGGCGCCAGCTGGGCGACGAGCGGCTCGGGGACCTTCTCCGGGGCCGCCGTCACCAGGATCGCGTCGAACGGGGCCTCCTCCGGCCAGCCGAAAAAGCCGTCCCCCGCGCGCAGCTCGACGTTCTCCGCCCCGAATTCCTTCAGGCGCGCCGCCGCCTGCTCGGCGAGCTCCGGCCGGATCTCGATCGTGAAGACGCGGGCGGCGAGGCGCGAGAGGACGGCGGTCTGGTAGCCGGAGCCGGTCCCGATCTCCAGGACCTTCTCCGTCCCGGTGAGCCGGAGCTGCTCGCTCATGAAGGCCACGACGTAGGGCTGGGAGATGGTCTGGCCGCTCCCGATCGGGAGCGGATGGTCCTCGTAGGCCTGCGCCGCCTGGTCCGGCGGGACGAAGAGGTGCCTCGGGACCTCCCGGAGCACCGCGAGGACGCGGTCGTCCTTCACGCCCCGGGCGACGATCTGGCGATCGACCATTCCCGCACGTGCACGGGCCGTCGGGTCGGGGCCGCTGGTCGATCCGGGGCACCCCGAGCCGAGGAGCCCGCCGAGGAGGGCCACCACGCTCCCGATTCTCCACCCTCGGGCCGGCGATGCGTGCGACGTCCTCACGAGGGGCCATTCTAGCGAGCGCCGTGCCGCCCCGGCCGTCCTGAAACGGAGAATGGCCTCAGGCGCGCCGACCCGCGGGCGGCGCCCCCGCAGCTCAGGTCGGCCGGGCGACGAGGACCGTCTGGTCGTCGTACTGCGCGACGCCGCGCGTGAAGCTCTCGACCGCGGCGAAGATCCGGTCCTTCAGCACGTTCGGCGGCAGCGCACGCCCCGACTCGAGGAGGCGCGTGAGCCGCTCCATCCCGAACTCCTCGTCCTTCGCGTCGACCGCCTCCGTGATCCCGTCGGAGTAGAGGACGACGAGGTCCCCCGGGGCGAGGACGAGCCGGCTCTCGGCCTGCGTCGCCGACTCGAACATCCCGATCGGGACGCCGCCGCTCGGCAGGAGCTCCGTACCGGCCGCCGAGATCCGGATACCGGGGTTGTGCCCCGCGTTCACGTAGCGGAGGCTCCGGTCCGACGGGTCATAGACCGCGATGAAGAGCGTCACGAACTTCCGCGTCGAGGAGAAGCGGGCGAGATGGCGGTTCGTCCGGGCGACGAGCGCCGTCAGGTCGGACGACCCCGCCTCGACGAGAAGGTGGATGCAGGCGTGGACCGTCGAGACGAGGAGCGCCGCGGGGATCCCCTTCCCGGCGACGTCGGCCACGCAGAACGCGACGCGTCCGTCCGGGAGCGGGTAGACGTCGTAGAAGTCGCCTCCGACCTGCCGGGTCGGCCGGTTCCCGGCGGCGATCAGGATGCCGGAGACGGCCGGGAGCGTCGTCGGGAGGATCGCCCGCTGGATGGAGGCGGCGATCTCGATCTCGCGCTCCATCTTCTCCTTCTCGACCGCCTCGCGGTGCAGGCGAGCGTTCTCGAGCGCGATCGCGGCCTGGTTCCCGAAGAGCGAGAGGATCCGCACGTCCGCCGGGCCGAAGTCGTCGATCCCTCCCTGCCGGTTCTCCTTGTCGGCGACGACGAGGAGCCCCAGCGGGCGCCCTTCCGAGGAGATCGGGACCGCCAGGAGCTTCTCGGCCGGAGCGCCCGCAAGGGACGCCGGCCGGTCTTCGCGCCGGTTGCAGACCAGGACGGCGCCGTCGGGCTCCTCCACCGAGCCCGGCTCCACGAGCGGGGTCCCGAAGCTCCGGACGAAGACGGCGTTCCCGCCATCCGCCGGGCCGCCGGGCCGGACGACGAGCGTCCCGCTCCGCGCATTCAGGAGAGAGACCGACTTCATCAGGATCTCGTCGGCGAGCGACTCGAGGTCCAGCGTCCTCGCGATGGAGAGGCCGACGTCGTAGATGCTCTCGAGCTCCCAGACCCGGTACTTCAGCTCGAAGTCCGCTTCGCGGACCTTCTCCGACATCCGCACCCAGGCGAGGAGGGATGCCGCGTGCGCGGCGACGGAGGCGAATCCGACCGGGTCGGCCGGGGAGCGCTCGAGGGCGACCCAGGCGAGCGTCTCGTCGCCCACGGTCAGCGGAACGACCCGCGGGTCGAACGGCGGCTCTCCCTCGGGCGGCTCCGTCCCGAAGATCCGGACGAGGAGCTCCGGGCCGCGGCTCGCCCCGGGAGCGCCCCCCTTCGCGAGGCCCGAGGAAAGCTCCGCGAGCTCCGACGGGAGAGGGTCGAGGCCGCGGGCGGCGGGGTGGCATCGGGCTCCCGCGTCGACCGCGAGGCCCCGGGAGCCCCCGGCTCCCTTCAGGAGCGCTTCGAGGACCGGCTCGAGTAGGGCATTCCCGGCCGAGGCCGGGTCGAGCGTCGCGAGGAGCGCGTGGGCCCCCGGGACGTCGGCGCGCATGGGTCCGTGCTACTCCGCCTCACCGCGCAGCCACGTCAGGGCGTCCTCGGGAGCGGGGAAGATCCGCGCGTACTGCGCGAGGCCCATGATCTGGAACGTCTTCTCGATCGTCGGCGTCAGGCGGCAGAACGCGAGGCGCCCACCCTGGTCCAGGACCTTCTCGAGCACCTCGATCAGGATCGAGATCCCGATGGAGTTCACGATCTTCGTCTTCTCGAGGTCGAGCAGGAGGCGGACCGTTCCTTCGCCGAGGAGCGTGTAGGCCTGACGGGCGATCTCCTCTCCGCCGGTGTTGTTGATGTACCCGTCCGTCCGGAGGATCGCGACCGTCCCGTCGGGCTTCTCCAGGGTCACTTTCAGCGTCTCGCTCATCGTCGCCCTTCAGCGGTACTTCCGCATCACGATCATCGTCCCGCGCTCGCCGCTCTCGATCCTCACGTCGTCCATGAGGCTCCGGATGATACGAAGCCCCCACCCCCTCTTGTGCGGCGCGCGGAGCTTCTTCCCGATCTCGGGCGAAGCGACGCACGCCGGGTCGAAGCCGTGGCCGTTGTCGAGGACGTCGACCTCCAGGTAGGCGCGGCCCCCGTTCTCGGACCTCTCGGTGCCGACTCGGAACCGCAGCTCCACGCGGTGGTCGGGGGTCCCGCTGTGCTCGAACGCGTTGATGCACGCCTCGACGACGGCCATCTTCACTTCGTCGATCTTGTCGCGGCCGAGCTCCATCCATTCGCCCAGCGCCGCGACCTGAGCCGTCGCGGCGATCTCCATCTCCGGGGCGACCGGAATGGTGAGGTGGACCTCTCGTGTGTCGGCCGTCGGCATCGGCGGTGCTCGGCGCGTCAGAGCAGCAGGAGAGCCCGGACGAGCACGGTCACGATCTCGGGAATGTTACCCGACACCTGGAGCGCCGCGAACGCCGCGGCCTCGCCGAGGAGGAGAAGGGAGAGCAGGCCCGGGACCCGGCGCTCGCCTTCGACGGGAGCGGTCCGGTCGCCTTCCGCGCGGGCACGCCCGACGGGACATCCCGGCACCGGCCGATCCGACAGTCCCATGCTGCGTTCCATCGACTCCTCCCGCGACGGAATGACGCAACACCTGCGCCAGAACGACCCCGTCCATCAAACACATCCTAAACATCTCATCTTCAGATACTTACAGCGACAGACCCGATTGGCCTCTGTTTTGATAGCGACAAAACGCCACATCACATCAGCCCCGTCAGCACACAAGGCTATAATTATTGCAAACACAATGAGTTGCGCGCAACGCGCCAAATAGTCCCGCTGTGCTAATTGGACACGTGTTTTCGATAGAGGGTCCGGCGATTGATGCCGAGAATGCGCGCTGCTTCGCTCTTGTTCCCTCCGACCGACTCGAGGACCCTCCGGATGTGCTCGAGCTCGAGCGTCGCCAGGTCGAGAGAGCCGTCCGAACCTGGCCCGGTCCGGCCCCCGCGCAGCTGCAGGTCGCCGGCCTCGATCGTCTCGCCCGGCACGAGCGCCACCGCTCCCTCGAGCAGGTTCTCGAGCTCGCGCACGTTCCCCGGGAACGGGTAGTCGAGGAGGCGCGCGACCGCCTCGCGCGCGAGCGACTTCGGCCGCCGCCCCTCGCGCGCCGCGATCCGCGAGAGGAAGTGCCCGATGAGGCGCGGGATGTCCTCCCGTCGCTCGCGCAGCGGCGGCAGCGGGATCTCGACGACCCGGATCCGGTAGTAGAGGTCCTCGCGGAACCTCTTCTCGCGGATCGACCGCTCGAGGTCGGCGTTCGTCGCCGCCACGACCCGGACGTCGACCGGGATCCGCCGCCGGCCGCCGAGCCGCTCGATCTCCCTTTCCTGGAGGACGCGGAGGAGCTTGGCCTGGATCGCGAGCGGGGCGTCGGCGATCTCGTCGAGGAAGATCGTCCCGCCCGTGGCGAGCTCGAACTTCCCCTGCCGCGCCTCGACCCCCGTCGCCACGCCCCGTTCGATGCCGAAGAGCTCGGCCTCGAGGAGAGTCTCCGGCACCGCCGCGCAGTTGAGTGCCAGGAACGGCCCGTCCCGGCGCGGCGAGGCCGCGTGGAGGAGCCGGGCGACGAGCTCCTTGCCCGTGCCGCTCTCCCCGCGGATCAGGACGCCGACGCGGGACGCCGCCGCCCGCACGACGAGCTCCTTGACCCGGCGCATGCCGGCCGAGTCGCCGACGAGGAGCTCGTCGATCCCGAGCGAGCCCTTCAGGGCGCGGTTCTCCTCCCGGAGCCGGTCCACGTCGGCCTCGAGGGCGCGCAGCTGGCGGAGGGCGTCGAGCGCCGGCGCCGCCAGGGCCGCGACCGACTCGAGGAAGCGCCGGTCGCCGTCGTCGAACGCCGCTGCGCCCCCTCCCCGCGCCTCCCTCTCGAGCGCGACGAGGACGCCGAGCACGCGGTCCCGCACGACGAGCGGCGCGCCGACGACGCTTCCCGCCGCGCTTCCGAGGACGGTCTCCCCCGTCCGAGAGAGGGGGCCGCGCGCCCGGCAGAGATCGAGGACGAACGGGTCCGAGGCGGCGGCGAGGCTTCCGGGGAAGGTCGGGAACGAGACCGTCGAGACGACGGCCGGGCCCGACTGCTCCTCGAACACGACCCCGAACCCGCGCTCGGCGTCGAGAAGGGCCACGGCGCGAGCCACGATCTCGTCGACGAGCGCCTGCTCGTCGCGAAGGACGTTCAGCGCCCGCGAGACGTCGTAGAGCGTCTCGAGCCGGAGGACCTTCTTGCGAAGGTCGAACGACTCGCTGGAGCGGGCGACCCGGACCGCCATCTCAGCGCCCGGCGTCTCCCGTCGTCGCGGCGGCGCGCCCGTCGATCCGGGCGAGGACCTCGAGAGCCGGCGCGAAACGCGGGTTCACGGCGAGCACGGGACGCAGCTCCTCTCGCGCCTCTTCCCGCCGCCCGAGGGCGACGAGCGCGTCCGCGAGCCGAGCCCTCACGCGGAAGATCGACGGGTAGTAGCCGAAGTCCCCCATCCCGCGCTCCGTCTCGGCCGCGAGGATCTCCCGGAAATGCCGGACGGCCCCCTCGAGATCCCCGCGGGCGGAAGCGAACGCCGCCTTCGGCCCCGACAGGCTCTTTTCAAGGGCCATCTTCCCGTCCGCGTCGAGGTCGGGAGGGAGCTCCGGAAGGCCGGCGAGCTCCGCTTCGGCCTCGTCGACGCGCCCGGCGAGAGCGAGGACGATCGCCCTCGAGCGGAGGTAGCTCCATCGGATCACGACGGCGTCCTTGCCGTCCCGGTGCGGAGCCGCGGCGACGACCTCGTCGAGGAGGGCAAGGGCGTCTTCGGGCCGCCCCACGTCGAGGAGCGCCATGACGGCGGCTCCGGCGAAGGCGTAGCGCTCCTTCCACGTCTCCGCCATGTCGGAGGCGCGCCGGTACCACGTCACGGCGCCTTCCGCGTTCCCCCGGCTCGCCTCCAGGGTCCCGAGGTGCCCGACGGCCGGAAGGAAGTCGGGCTTGATCTCGAGCGCCCGCTTCAGGTGCTCCTCCGCCTCCGCGTAGCGGCCCGTGTTCGCGTAGAGCTCGCCGAGGGAGTCGTAGGGGTTCGCCTGGTCGGGGGCGAGGAAGCGATAGCGCTTGAAGAAGTCCTCGCCCTTCACGAAGTCGCGGCGCCTCACGAAGTAGTAGCCGAGGTAGTTGTAAGCGATGGCCTGGTTCGGGTCGAGCGCCACGAGCCGTTCGTAGGTGGCGAGCGTCTCGTCGGGCTTCCCTTCGCGGACGAGGACCCCCGCCAGCCGGAAGTAGCCCTCCGGGTCCTCGGGGAACCGCTCGACGTACGCCCGGATCCGCTCCGCCGCCCGCTTCGGATCGCCGGCGAGGAGCTCCGCCTCGGCGATGTCGAGCATGAGGCGCTCGTGCTCGTTCAGGACCTCACGGCTCTGGGCGGCGCACTGGACGAGGGACCTGGCCCGGTCGCGGTCCCTCCCGGCGAAGAGGCCGGCGAGACGGAGCGTCGCCATCGCGAAATGGGGGTCGAGCTCCAGGGCCTTCGCGTAGGCGGCGAGGGCGTCCTTGTGGTAGAGCCGGCGCTCGTTCTCGAGCCCCTGACGGTAGAACCGGTAGGCCTCCGCCGAGCGGGTCGTCACCTCGCGCCGGTCCCTCGCGAGGACGGCGAACGCGGTCCCCCCGGCCACCACGGCGAGGGCCGCGGCCGCGAGGAAGAGCTTTCGGACGCGCGGCTTCGTCACGGAACGGTCCCTTCCGGGCCCAGAGGCCCTCGGAAATCTATACGGACCCCGCCGGTGCGGGTTTCGCCCCCGTCACCCGGAGGAGGACGAACGTGGCGTCGTCGGACTGCTCGGCCCCGAACGTGAACTGCCGGATGTCCTCGAGGATCTCCTCGGCCATCTCCGGCAGCGGCGCCGCGCTGTGGCGCACGAGGGAGGCCTTCAGGCGCTCGTCGCCGAAATAGGCGTTCTCGACCGACATCGCCTCGTTCAGACCGTCGGTGTAGAAGAGGAGGAGGTCCCCCTTCCGGAGCCAGAACGTCTTCGCGTCGTAGGTCGTGTCCCGGAGGGCGCCGAGCGGGAGCCGGCTGACCGGGGCCGGCAGCTCGACGGCTTCTCCCCCGCGGACGACGAGAGGCAGAGGCTGCCCGCCGATGGAGTAGTGGAGCGTCAGCTGGAGAGGGTCGTAGAGGAAGTAGCCGAGCGAGACGAACATCCTCCGCTTGATCTCGTAGATCCGGCGGTTCGACTCGCGGAATACGGTCGAGGGCTCCGGGTCCTGCATCGACCGGGCATAGACGATCTCCTTGGCCGCGACCATCAGGAGCGAGGCCGGGATCGACTTTCCGGAGACGTCGCCGACGACGAGGGCGACGCGCCCGTCGAAGCCGCCGTCGACCGGCAGGAAGTCGTAGAAGTCGCCGCCGACGACCTTCGCCGGGAGGCTGATGCCGTAGAGCTCGATGCCCGCGATCCGGGGGAGCTCGCGCGGGAAGAGGCTCACCTGGATGTCGCGCGCGATCTCGAGATCGCGTTCGACCTCGGCGCGGCGGGTCAGCTGCTCGTGGAGCGCCGCCACCTCGAGGCCGAGGGCCCCCTGGTTCGCGATCGTGACGAGGTTGTCGAGGTCCTCCTTGTGGAACTCCTCCTCCGACTTCTTCTCCCCGGCTGCGAGGACGCCGAGGAGCCGGCCGCGGGTCGCGACCGGGACGAGGACCCGGACGCCCCGCTCGAGCTGGGCCTTCAGGAAGGTCCGCGAGGGGGCGTCGAGCGCCCACGCGTCGAGGTCGCGGAGGGGGACCGGGGCGTCCCGCTCCACGAGGAGCCGACCGAGGGCGGCGCCGACCGGGAGCGCCACGTCTCCCCGCCGCGGGTCGGCGAGCGCTCCGTCCTCGGGACGGGGCGTCAGCAGGTCGAGCCGGCTCAGCCGGAGGAGCTCCGCCGTCCTCTCGGTGAGGAGCTGCTGCATCTTGCCGCGGTCGAGCTGCGCGACGACCTGCCGGCTGATGTCGCGGAACGCCGACTGGAAATCGGCCCGGTCGCGAAAGAAGACCCGGTCGACGACCGCCTGCATCCTCCGCCGGAGCGGGTCGACCAGCAGGACGACCGCGAGGCCGAAGGCGAAGGCGAAGAGCGGCGAGAGGGTCCGCGAGGAGACGAGGGCGTTCCCCGCCACGACGGCGAGGGCGTAGAGGCCCGTGACGATCGCCGTCAGGATCGCGTAGACGATCGACTTGCCGACGATGACCTGGACGTCGAAGAGGCGGAACCGGACGATCGCGTAGGCGAACGTGAGCGGCACGAGCGCCATCGGGACGACGCCCCAGGCGAGGTAGCGCTCGTCCCGGAAGAGCGACGGGAAGTAGACCGCGAAGAGGACGAACGGGACGATCCCGCCGAGGGTGCCGAGCAGGAGGACCAGGATCGGCCGCCGCGTCGTCTTCTCGCGCGCCGTCCACCAGGAGTGGGCGAGCGCGAGGAGCCCGAGGACGAGGTAGTCGGCGAGGAGGATCCAGTTCGCCCGGGGGGCGCCGTAGACGAGCGCGGAGCGGTCGCCCGTCCTCCGGAGGACCGCCATCTGGAGGGCGTAGAACGCCGGCGGGAGCGTGTAGAGGATGACGAAGAGGGCGGGCGACCCGTTCAGGAACCGCTGGAGGAGGACGAGCGGCGCCGCCGGCGGCTCCTCTCCCGGGCGCGCCTCCGCGAACCGGAAGACCTTCCGGCGCGGGAACAGGAGGAAGAAGTGGAGGAAGACCGCGCCGAGGAGGAAGAGGGCCAGCGTCCCCGCCACCTGCACGAACCAGTCGATCCAGTAGTAGCTGGACGGCCGCAGGCGGCAGACGAAGAAGAGCATGAAGAGGACGCAGAGGAGAAAGAAGACCTCCGCCGCCTCGTCTCCGGCCCGCCGCGAGTAGACGAAGAGGCCGAGGCCGAAGAAGAGCCCGCCGAGGAGGGCGTAGTAGACGTACGACGCCGACCCGAGCCGGTAGGGGGAGAGGAGGACCTCGCGCTCGAGGACCTGCTCTCCCCGCTTGATCAGGTACGGGACGGTCTCTCCCGCCGCCTGCCGGCCGAGCTCGGAGGCCGCCTCGGCCGGCGTGTTCAGCATCCGCCGGCCGATCCCGAGGATCGTGTCGCCCGGGCGGATGCCCGCCGCCTCCGCGGGCCCGCCCCGGACGACGGCGCGGACCTGGAGCCCGCTTTCGGCGTAGGTGTCCGGGACGACGCCGTCCCACGCCTTCGGAAGGAACATGTCGGCCACCGACATGAGCGCGATCAGCGCGCCGACGACCCCGACGACGACGATGGCCCTCCGGCGGGCTGCGGGCGGCGCGGGGGTCACGGCACTCTTCTCTCGATCGGCTCTCGCGTCGGGGGCGCACGAAGTATACGGAGGCCGCCCCGGTCGGTTCCGAGACCCGTGCCGCCTGCATGCGAGAATCGCGCCTCGTGACCGCCCGCAGCAGGAGGGGCCTCTTCGTCACCTTCGAGGGGATCGAGGGCTCCGGCAAGTCGACCCAGCTCCGCATTCTCGCCCGGCGTCTCCGCCGGCTCGGCGTGCCGCTCCTCGTGACGCGCCAGCCGGGCGGCACGCCGGCCGGGGCTCGCCTTCGGCGGCTCCTCCTCCACGCCGGGAAGCTCGACCCGCGGGCCGAGCTCCTCCTGATGTTCGCGGACCGGCGGCAGCACCTGACGGAGTCGATCGAACCGGCGCTCTCCGCCGGAACGCTCGTCCTCTGCGACCGCTATACCGACGCCTCACGCGCCTACCAGGGGGCGGGGCGCGACCTCGGAGAGGAGCTCGTCGACCTCCTCCACGCGCGTTTCTGCGGGCTCGAGCCCGACCGGACGTACCTCTTCGACTGCCCGCCCGCGACGGGGCTCGCCCGAGTCGCCGCCGCGCGCGGGGGGAAGGACCGGATCGAGCGCGAGGCGCTCGCCTTCCACAGGCGCGTCCGGGCCGCCTACCTCGCCCGGGCGCGGAGGGAGCCCGACCGCTTCCTCGTCCTCGACGGGACCCGCCCCGTCGAGGCCCTTGCGGAGCAGGTCGCCGGCGACCTCGAGGCGCTCCGGGCGGCGCGATGACCGACGTTCCCGTCCAGCTCCTGACCGGGCGCGGGTCGCGGCGCCTCGAAGCGGAGGCGCTCGACGTGGCCGCCGCCCTCCTCTGCCGGAGCGGCGACCGGACGATCGAATGCCCCGACTGCCGCCGCGTCGCCCGCCGCGAGCACCCCGACCTCCTCGTCGCCGCCCCCGAGAGGGCGCGCCGCGCGAACACGCCTCCGTTCGTCGAGTCCTCCGAGTCGAAGGAGACGACGATCCCGACGGCGCTCGTCCGCGCAATCTCGGCCGACGCCTCGCGCCTGCCGTACGAGGGGACGCGCCGCGTGCTCGTCCTCCTCGACGTCGACCGGACGGAGTCGGCCGCGTTCAGCGCGCTCCTGAAGGTCCTGGAGGAGCCGCCGTCGCGCGCACGGTTCGTCCTGACCGCCACGCGCCCCCGCCTCCTCCCGCCGACGATCCTCTCGCGGCTCGTCCTCCGCAGGCTCCCCGCCTTCTCCCGGGAGGCGCTCGTCGCCGCCCTCGTCGCCGGCGGAATGCCGCCCGAGGATGCGTCCGCGCGCGCGGCCTTCGGCCCTCCGGGCGAGGAGGAGGCGCGCGACCTGGACCTCGGCGCCGCGCGGGAGACGCGCGACGCCCTGCTGGAGGCGGTCTCGGGGCTCCTCCTGTCGCGCTCCACGGGCTGGGCGCTCGTCCTCGCCGGCCGGCTCGCCGCCGAGGACGCCGGGGCGACCGCGGACCGCCTCTCGCTCCTCGCACGCCTCCTCAGGGACGCGGTCGCCGCCGGCACCGACCCCGCCGGCAGGACCGTCCATCACGTCGAGCGCTACCGGGACCTCGCCCGGCTCTCCGAAGCGGGGGTCGACGTCCTGCTCGAAGCGGCGCGCCGGGCGCTCCGCGAGGCCGGCGACCTTCCCGACTCGCGCCGGAACCCGCGCCTGGCCGCCGAGGCCTTCGCGCTCTCGCTGCGGGCGCTCTGAGACGCGGGCCGGGCGGGGCGCCCCCGAAGGCGCGCCCCGCCCGGGCGGCGATGCGGTCCGCTACTTCTCGAGCTCGACGACGACGTCGATCGCCGCTCCCGGCTTCGCCTCGACCTCGATCGTCTTCGTGACGAAACCCGGGCGGACGACCGAGACGGTGTGCCTGCCGGCATCGGCCGGAACGCCCCGGCGGAGCCCGGCGAGCTCCTTGCCGGTGCCGATGTATTCGTCGTCGAGGTAGACCGCCGCGTCGGCCGGCTGGATCTCGAAGCGCAGCCGGCCTCGCTCGGCGGGGAGCGCCTCGCGAGCGGAGCGCCCTTCCTTCGCGTCGGTGCGGGGCTTCGGCGCCGGGGCGATGTCCTCGTCCGCCTCCTTCAGCTCCTCGGCGAGCTCCTCGAGCTCATCGAGGTCGTCGAGCTCTTCCCGGTCGCGCTCGCGATCGGCCTCGGCTCGCGCCTCGAAGCGTCCCGTCCGGTCCCGGCGGGGCTCCTCGGGCTTGCCGAAGACCCGCCCGTGGGGCGTGCCCCGGCGCGGGGGCTCGGTCGCCTCGAGCCGCTTCTTGCCGGGCTCGAGCTTCAGGTCGTCCCGGAAGCGAAGGGCCTGTCCGGGCCGAACCTCGACCTCGTGCTTGAGGGTCTCGTACGAGGGGTGGCGGAACTCGATCGTGTACTTGCCGGCCTCCAGCCAGAGGAAGTCGGGATAGCCGTCGAAGTCGTCGGCCGAGCCGATGAACGTGCCGTCGAGGTAGACCTCGGCCGCTTCCGGGCTGACGTCGGTGTCGACCCGGGCGTAGCGGTACGGGTCGGGGCTGTAGTCCTCGACGATGACGACACCGCCGAAGCCCCAGTGGTACGGGCCGAAGCGGCTCCCCCACCACCACCAGTCCCAGGGACCGCCCCACCACCACGACGTCCCGCCCCAACCGGTGTACGGCGAGTAGTACCGGCGCCGCGGGTGCCGGTGCGACCCGGAGCCCGGCCCGCGTGGATGCGCCGCGACGACCCCGGGGACCCTCCCGCCCCCGCCGCCGGCGGTCGCGGACGTCGAGCCGCCGCTCCGTCCGTCGCGCGGCTCGGCGGCGACGACGCCCCGTCCCGGACGCGCCGGCGCTCCCGCGCTCGTCTCCCTCGGGGCGGCCGCGCGGCGCGGCGTCGAAGGAGAGCCCGCCGAGGGCGCCGGAGCGCTCCGCGGGGCCGAAGGCGCCGGCGCCGAGTAGCTCGGCGACGGGGAGGAGCGGGACGGCGCGGAGGCCGAGGAGGACGGAGCCGGCGCGGACCCCGTGCTCGGCGAGGCCGTCCCCGGCTCGCGCTGGGCGAAGGCGGTCGGCGCGAGAAGGAGAGCCGGCAGCGCGACGAGCGCGCCGGCGAGGCCCGGGCGCGACCAGGTCGCCGTCCGGGAGGATGTGCGGGAGAGCTTCGGATCGGTCATGGCGGCCTCCGCTGCGGCCCGTCCTCCCCGAGGGACCGGCGGACCGCTCGACGAGTCAGAAGCAATCTCCCTGCCGTCCACGCCCGTCCCGCCGGCGAGACGGCCCCTCCGGCGGAGGGGTCAGCGGCCGGAGTGGAAGGCCCAGGCCACGAGCGCGTGGTAGACGCGCAGCGGGAGCGGCACCCCGGCCGAGTCGAGGCGCGCGGCCACCCGCCCCAGCGCTCGATAGGCGAACGAGAAGGCCCGGTGGCGGAAGCGCGGGCGCGGCGGCGGAAGCCAGCGGTTCCCCTCGAGCTCCGGGTGGATCTCGTAGAGGACGTCGATCGCCCGGCCAACGTGCGCCTGGCGCGCGAGGAACTGCGCCATCGTCTGCGGGTGGACGTGCCGGGTGGCGGCGGCCTTCCGGTAGAC
Organism: Acidobacteriota bacterium; assembly: GCA_022711615.1. Taxonomy (GTDB): domain Bacteria; phylum Acidobacteriota; class Thermoanaerobaculia; order UBA5066; family UBA5066; genus UBA5066. The sequence goes on along the minus strand of JAKLER010000003.1, from coordinate 23,894 downwards.
GATGGGGAGCCCCGCCGAGGAAAGGCGCCAGCCGAGCTCGCAGTCCTCCCAGCCGTACGACGTGAAGCGGTGGTCGAAGGGCTCCTCGCCGAGGAGGTCGCGGGGGATCGAGACGTTCGAGGTGTAGAGCGTCGTGAACGGGACCTCCTGGCCGTCGCGGAGGAGGTCGAACGAGAACTGCGGGCCGTGGCCGTTGACGAAGTCGAGGAACGGCGTCACCCGCATCCTCTCCCGGTGCCAGCCGGTGAAGCCGATGACGGCGCAGGCGCCGGGACGGGACGCGCGCGCGGCGAGGTGCTCGGCGACGCAGGAGGGCTCGGGGATCGTGTCGTCTCCCAGGAAGAGGACGAGCGCCCCCCTCGCGTGGGCGACGCCGAGGTTCCGCGCCCGTCCCTGCTTCAGGTTCGGCTGGCGGAGCGGGACGAGGTCGAGCCGGTCGGCCAGCTCCTCCCGGAGCCGATGGAGCAGCTCCGTCGTCCCGTCCTTCGAGCCGTCGTCGACGACGATCACCTCGAGGGGCCGGACGGTCTGCGACGCCAGCGCGCGGACGGTCTCCTCGAGGACCGCCTTCCGCTCGTACGTCGGGATGACGACGGAGACCGACGCGAGGGGGTGCCGTTCCTCGGGCGCCGCGGGAACGAACGCGACGCTCCGGACGCCCGCGCCGAGCCTCCGGAAGTCCCAGCTCCCCTGTGCGTCGTCCGGAACGCCGGACGGCGATCGAAGAACGACGTCGAGGAATCCGTCCGCGGCGGCGGAGACCGGGACCTCCAGGTTGCGCCACGCGCCGGGCTCGAGCTCGGCCGTCGTCTCCCGCCCGTTGCACGTCACCCGGAGCGGGCCCGCGGGCGCCGCCGGGCTGCCGAGGGCGACGATCTTCAGCCGCCCCTCCGCGCCCGGCGCGACCCGCAGCCCCAGCCGGGCGTCGCCGGCGGTCCAGCGGAACGAGGCCGTCCCGTCGTGCTCCGGCCCGTACCAGCCCCAGCCGAGACGGCTCTCGCCGGAAGGCTCGCCCGGGAGGAGGACGTTCGAGACGATCCAGGCGTCGCACCGGACCTCGCGGAAGCGCGGCGCCTCCGGCGGCGGTGGCGGCTGCAGCGCCCGAAGGACGAGGCCCGCGCGGCGGAGCTCTTCCGAGGACCGCTTGCGCCTCGCGTTCGTCTCGGCGCGGAGGCGGAGCGTCCCCGGCAGGTGGCGGAGGTTCCAGAGGACGGCGTGCGCGAGGAGGCGCCAGGCACCCGCCCGCGCGAGGAGCACCGCGTGCCACCGAAGGACCTTCGCCGCCTCGACCGGCTCGACGTACTTCAGGATCGAGCGGACGGCGTGGCGGACCCCGAGCTTCAGCCTCCAGTCGAGGCCCCGGACGGCCTTCGAGGTCCCGAGGAAGGCGTGCCTCACGACCGAGTCCCGGCAGACGACGACGCGCCGGCCGAGGAGCCAGAGCCTCCAGCCGAGGTCGACGTCCTCGTGGTACATGAAGAACGCCGGGTCGAAGCCGCCGAGGCCGAAGAACTCGTGCCGCCGCATCGCCATCGCCGCGGCCGTCGGGAAGAGGACGTCGTGCCGGCGCGGCTCCTCCCCCGACGGGTCCCATGGCGCGTACGGGAAGCGGTACCCGTGGTCGTACGCGTAGGCGAGGCGGGTCATCCCGCCGCCGAGGCCGTTCAGGAGCTCCGGCGTCGCCAGCAGCCGGAGCGTCGAGCAGGTCGCCGCGATCTCGGGCTCGGCGTCGAGGGGCGCGAGGAGCCCCGCGAGCCAGCCCTCCTCGACGACGGTGTCCGAGTTCAGGAGGACGAGGAAGTCGCCGCGCGCCTCGAGCGCGCCGCGCCGGTTCGCCTCGCCGAAGCCGAGGTTCGCCCCCATCGGCAGCACCTTCACGGCCGGGTGCCGCTCGCGGACCCACGCGACGCTGTCGTCGGAGGAGCCGTTGTCGACGAGGATCACCTCTCCCGGCTTCGGGTCCGACGCCTCGAGGGCGGGAAGGCACTTCTCGAGGTGGTGCCGCCCGTCGAAGTTGACGACGACGACCGAGGCCCGCGTCGCGAGCGTCCGTCCCGCGCGCCGTTCCGCGTCGGCCCGCTCCGCCTCGAGGCGGTCCCTCTCGCGGACCGACTCCTCCGTCGCGCGAGACAGGAGCGTCTCGACCGCGGCGACCTCCCGGCGGACCTCCCTCGGCAGGAGGTCCTTCTTGACGTGGAGGAGGATCGCCGAGAGCGCCTCCGGCCCGTAGCGGCCGGCGTGCTTGCGCAGGACGGCGACGCGGTCCCTCTCCTGCGTCGTCGCGGCGTCGGGGTCGTCGACGAAGTGCCCCGGGAAGACGCGGTACTCCGAGACGGGGACGTCGACGAGCCGGAAGCGGTGCGTCTGCGAGAGGCGGAGGAAGAGGTCCCAGTCCTCGAATCTCTCCAGCGCCGCGTCGAGCCCGCCGGCCGCGAGCAGCGCCTCCCGCGGGAGCAGCGGCGCGCTCATCGGGATGAAGTTCTCCAGGAGGAGCGCCGCGTCGTCGAACGGCTCGGCGAAGGAACGGAACGGCGTCCGGAGCCGTCCCTCCCCTGTCCCGCTCCAGCGGAACGCCTCGACGCGCCCGTAGACGACCTCGGCCTCCCGCGCCTCCGCGGCGAGCGCCGGGAGCCCGCCCGGGAGGAGGAGGTCGTCGTCGTCGAGGAAGTGGACGAACCGTCCGGTCGCGGCCTCGACCCCCGCGTTCGCCGCCGCCGCCCGGCCGCGCCCCGGTCGCAGGTCGACGAGCCGAAGGCGGAGACCCGGGAAGCGCGCGAGGACGCCCGAGACGTCGGCGCCGCCGTCGTTCACGACGACCGCCTCGAGCGGCACGCCCGTTTCCGCCGCGACGCTCGCGAGCGCCTCGGCGAGGAGCTCCGGTCGGTCCTTCGTCCGGAGGACGACGCTGACGAGCGGCGTGCCGTCTCCCCTCCCGACCGGAAGACCGGCGGCCGGTTCGACCGTCGGCAGCTCCGGGGAGGTGGCCGGGAAGAGCTCCCCCGGCGACAGCGTTGGGCCGATCGCCCGCGCGAGACGGTGAACGTCGATGGCGGGCAGCTCCGCGAGCGCCACGAGGAAGAACCCCTCGGCCGACGCCACGCTCCGGGGAAGGCTCATCCTCCGGTACTGCCCCAGCCCCCGCGCAAAGGCCGCGTAGTCGTGGCCGTCGAGCTGGGAGACGAACGCCGCGACCGCGGCCTCCTTGCGGGCGATCGTCATCGAGACGTCGACGAGGACGTTCGGGCGGAACGGCTGGGAGACCTCGAAGAAGGCCGCCCTGGCCCCCTCGGGAAGCGCCGCGACGAGGCGGCGCCCGGCGTCGCCCGCGAAGAGGGAGAGGAACGCCTCCGCGACGGCTCGGTGATCGGGGTGAACCTCCACGGGCGAGGGGACGAAGACGAGGTCGGGAAGGGCCGCGAGGAGGCCGCTCTCGATCGCCGCCGCGAGAGGGTCGCCCGTGCGCCCGAGCCCACGGTCGGGAAGGAATGCGCAGCGCGCCGCGCCGCCGCCGAGCCGGCGGAGCGCCTCGCGCGTCTCCTCCAGGCGCCGCGCGCCGACGAGCCGCCGTGCCTCGGCGTCCGGCTCGTCCCCGGCGCCGTCGGTGACGACGAGGACGTCGACCCGCGCGCCGCCGTCGACGAGCGCGGCGAGCGTCCCGCCGCAGCCGAACGTCTCGTCGTCGGCGTGCGGCGCCAGGACGAGGACTCGCCGCGCCTCGAGGCGGGTCGTCTCGTACGGGAGGAGTCGTCGCTCGGGGAAGGGGTCCGGGGAGGGGGGAGCCACGCGGCGCGATTCTACCGGCCGGGCGCCCGGGAGAGCCGCCGCGTCAGCCGGCGAGGCGGGCCTCGGCGAGGGTCGAGCCCGTCGTCCGCGCGAACGCGCGGACGAAGAGCGCCTCGCCGGCGTGCGCCGCCACGAGGTCGGCCGGGGGCGTCCAGCGTCTCTCGCCGGGCGGCACGAGCGCGAGCGCGAACGGCCGGAAGTGCCGGAACGGCGAGATCGCGACCGCCGCGAGGGCCGCGTCGTCCCAGGAGAGGCCGTCCCTGACGGGGAGCGGCGGCGCCTCGAACGGCGCGCAGGATGCGAGGCGGGCGAGGCCCCTCCGCCCCGTCTCGCCGAAGTGCTTCGCGTAGTAGCGCTGCTCGGACTCCGCGAACCAGGCGGCGACCCGCGGCTCGGTCTTCGTGCTCTGCGCGAAGAGGTGGACGACGTGCGCGCCGCCGACGTAGACGAGCCCTCCCCCGCAGGCCAGGAGCCTTCTCTGCCAGTCGTTCTCCTCGTAGTAGAGCGGGTACGCCTCGTCGAACGGCCCGACCGCCTCGAGCGCGGCGCGCGTGACCGCGACGAGCGCCCCCGAGAGGCCGCGGACGGCAGCGCTCTCGCCGGCCGCGGCGCGCTCCGCCTGGACCGCCGCCCGCCGCGCGTCGCGCCGGAAGACACGGGCGGCCCGGGCCGGGTCGGCCGCGAGCGTTCTCCGCGCGAGCTCCTCCGGGCGCCCCTCCTCCGCCGGGGGAAGGAGAACGCTTCGCGCGCCGTCGGCGTAGAGCGCCGGCCCGGCTGCGAGGATGCCCCCGGCCTCGGCCGCGTCGACGAGGGCCGCGACGGAGCCCTCGCAAAAGAGAAGGTCGGGGTTCGCGAGGAGGAGCGTGCCGCCCCGAGCCGCCGCGATGCCGGCGTTCAGCCCTCCGGCGAAGCCGAGGTTCCGCGGAGGGAGGAGGACGCGGTCGGCGTGGGGGACGAGGGCGTCCCGCTCCGCGCCGTCGCCCGAGTTCACCACGACGACCACCTCGGCCTCCCGCCCCGTCCGGCGGGCCTCCCCGCGGAACGTCGCGATCGCGCGCTCGGCGAGCGCCGCGGATCGGTAGGAGACGAAGACGGCCGAGATCATCGGGTGCTACCCTTCCGCGCGCCGTGGCGATCGAGTTCCGACCGGCCGGGAAGAGCGATCGGGCTGCCATCATGGAGCTCTTCGAGGTGGCGTTCAAGGCGCCGGCGAGCGCCGGGCTTCTCGACCGGCGGGCCGTCTTCACGTCGGACGCCGCTCGAGTCGCGACGCGCGGCTCCTGATGGCTTTCCCCGACCACGGCCGACCGGCTCCCGCACCGGCGAGCGGATTCGCTCTCCTCGCGCTGATCTCCACGGCCGGTCTCGCGCTGCGGCTCGGGTTCGTCCACGCCATCGGCTTTCAGCCCGGCTTCTTCGACGTGGACGGCTACCACGCGATGGCCCTCGCAGCGGCGAACGGGGCCTCCGTTCCGACGTCCCATCACCCTCCCGGCTACGCGTGGTTCCTCTGGCTCGTCTACGAAGCGCTCGGCGTCCGGCCCCGGATCGTCTACCTCCTGCAGGCCGTCCTCGGCGCGGGGGCCGCTCTTCTCGCCGGAGACTCGATTCGCCGGGTCGCCGGTACCAGTGCCGGCGCCCTCGCCGCCGCCCTCCTCGCCTTCAACGCCTACGCCGTCCTCGCGACCTCGACTCTCGCCAGCGAGAACCTCGCGCTGCCGGGAGTCGCGCTGGTTCTCTGGCTCTCCCTCGACGGGTCGCGCAGACCCGCGGCCTGGAGGCTGCTCTCCGCGGCGCTCGTCGTCTCGGGCCTCGCGCTCGTCCGAACGGGACTGGTGCTCCTCGCCGTTCCGCTCGCCGTCCTCGTCCTCCTTCCCCGGCCCGCTCGCGGCGGGTCCCTCTCCCGGCGCCTCGCTGCCTCGCTCGGCGTCGTCCTCGTCGCCTTCTCGGGACTGTTCCTTCACGCGGTCTCGCGATGGAGGACGACGGGGGTCTTCCGGATCGGCTGTCCGAACGACGTCTACAACCTCTGGGTCGGCAACAACCCGGACGCGACCGGGCGGATCGACCCGATGCCCGTCGTCCCGGGCGTCGACCTCGACAAGGAGGCCCAGGCGAGACTCCTCGCGCCGCGCGTCCGGGCGTTCCTCCGGGACCATCCTCTCCAGCAGGTGCGCCTCTTCCTCGCCCGCGCCTCCTACAACTTCGCTCCGCCCAAACGGGACCTGATCTACGTCTACGGGCACGGCTGGGCCGGGGAGAGACCGCGATCCGTGGTCCTTGCGACCTACGCGACGGTCGCGCTCTCCCTGCCGATCCTGCTCGCGGTCGCCCTCCTGGCTTTCGCGCGTTCCGGACACCTGCCGGCCTTCCGCCTGGCGGCGGCGATGACCGCCGCGGTCCTCCTCCCGTACCAGGTCTCGATCGGCGACCCGCGTTTCCTCCTCCCGGCCTATCCCGCCCTCTGCGCGGCGGCGGGTCTCCTCGGTGCGTCCCGAGTCCCGGCGGCGTGGAGTCGCGGGCGGAGGATCGTCGCCGCCCTCGCGATGGCTCTCTTCTGCGCGAACGCGGCTCGGGACCTGTCGCTTACCGACCCCGCTCTCCGCGCGGTGTCCGGCCCGGGAGGCTCGCGGCTGCGCCCGCCGTACCACTTCGCCCGCTGAGACGCGCGGCCGGCGCCCCCCCGCTCTACCTCGTGGTCGAAGGGCCCCGCGCGGCCGGCCTCCCCACCCGGAACAGGAGGTACTCCGGCCCGACCTCCTCCACGGCGGCTGCGCAGCCGCGCACGGCCAGGGCCGGGCCGTAGGACCTCCTCAGGCTCTCGAACGTTGCGTGAGTCTCGCGGTTCCGCATCAGGGCCTCGAGGGAATCCCAGACGTAGACGGAGACGAAGACGGAATCGTAGGAGCAGATCCTCTCGGCCGTCACGGGGGCCTCGAGGGCGTCGATCGCGAGCTGGGCGCGCTGGTCCGGATCGAGCCAGAGCGGAAACGTCAGGGCCGCGACGCGACCGAGGTCCCCGCGCCGGACCCGCTCGAACATCCGTCCTTGTCCCGCGCCCCAGTCGACGTTCGAGTCCGAGAGCTTTCCACGGAGGCCGCGGGCTCCACCGGCGATCACGTTCCCGAAGCTCGTCTCCCGCCCCCAGGCCGGCCCGGCCTCGACCGCCGCCAGGAGCGCCGTCGCTGCGAGGAGGAGCGCGCGAGCGCGAGGCCGGAAGGGCGAGACCGCGCGCAGCCCGATCAGGACCCCGACGACGAGAAGCGCCGTGGCCGGCATCACGTGACGGACCCCGATGTTCAGCCTCGCCGCCATCGCGAGGACGAAATAGGCCAGGCCGAGCGTCAGGGGGACGAAGGTCCGGGCGCAGGCGACGCCCACGAGGCGGCTCCGGCCCCGCCGGAGGGCCCGGACCACGAGTCCCGGCGCCGCCAGAAGCGCCAGGCCGAAGAAGGCCACGGTGGCCGTCGTCATCTTGAGGGCGAGCGCGACGGGGAAATACAGGAGGAACCCGTCTCCGGAGACCTCCCCGAACAGGTAGTTCAGCCGACCGCCGGGACGGCTTCCCTTCTCGACCCACTCGAGCCCCGCTGCGTACGCCGCGAGTCCCCGCGGCAGCCGTTCCGCCGCCGTGGAGAGGAGCTCCGTCGCGGAGGTCCTCGGGTGGAATCCGCGGTCCGCGATGCTCCGCCGGATCGCCGCGCGCAGAGCCTCGGGCGGCGTCGGCCCGGTCACGGCCTGCTGCACGGCGACGAGAGTCGCGAGGGCCGGCGTCACGACGGTCACTGCCGTCAGGGCGGCGGCACGGGCCAGAGGGCCGGCTCGGAGCGCCCGCGAGACGGGCGACCGGCCCGCGGCGGCGACGCGAAGCCAGGCCACGCCGGCGAACGCCGCCAGGAAAGGGAGAGCGGAGTACTTCGACACGAGCGCCCCGCCGTAGAGGAGTCCCGAGAGGACGAGGCCGACGACCGAGACGCGGCGGCCTCGCGTGGACCGGTCGAGGGCCGCAGCCGCCGACACGAGGAAGAACGTCAGGAGGACGTCGGTGTGGACGATTCCCGAGCTCGAGCGGAACGACGGCTCGATCAGGAGAATTCCCGCGGCGAACGCCCCGCACGCCGCTCCGGCTCTCGCGCGGACCCACAGTCCCGTCACGAGGAGGAGCGCGCCGAAGACGACGGGGAAGAGCCTCCGGGCCCTGCGGACGGTCTCGATGGCGGTCCCCGCGGGCGCCGCCCCGAGACCGGCCGCGCCGAGGACCTTCATCAGGACGGGGTGCTCGAAATTCGAGACGACGCCTCGTCCCTCGCGCAGCTCCCGGGAGGCCTTGACGTGCGCCGGCTCGTCGATCGTCCACCACGTGCTTCGGCGCGAGTGCTCGCCGGCGACCCAGCCGGCGATCGCGACGAGGGCGACGGCGATCAGGCCGGCGGCGCGCCTTCGCGGACGTCTCCCGCGCCCCCCAGCGGGCGCCGGTGCGCACCCGTCGCGAGCCTCGGGGCCGCCGGCTTCATCGGCCGGCGGACCCGCGTCCCTCCTCGGCTCGCCCGAACGGAGCGACTCCGGAGGCTGAGGCGGCGTCGACGTTCTCGAGCCGGAGAGGGCAGCGGTCGAGATCATCGGGTGGTACCCTTCCGCGCGCCGTGGCGATCGAATTCCGACCGGCCGGGAAGAGCGATCGGGCCGCCATCCTGGAGCTTTTCGAGGTGGCGTTCAAGGCGCCGGCGAACGCCGCCGACCTCGCTTGGAAGTACGACGTCAACCCCCACCCGGCTCTCAGCGCCCTCGCGATCGAGGACGGCCGTGCGCTCGGCTTCATCGGGGCCCTCGGGACGCGCTACCGGGGCGAGGGGATGGACCAGCAGGGGAACACCGTCGTCGACGTCATGACGCGCCCCGACTCGCGCGCGCTCGGACGGGCCGGGATGTTCAAGCGCCTCGGCGAGCTCTTCCGGCGGATCAACGCGGAGGCCGGGACGCTCTTCGACTTCGGGTTCCCGAACGAGCGCGCGAGGAAGATCGAGGAGCGCCTTTTCGGCTGCGTCCTGGCCGAGCCGTGCGCGGAGCGGGGCCGCCGGCTCGACGCACCGCCGCTCCTCGGACGGCTGCGGCGCCGGCTCCTCCGCGTGAGCGAGGGGGAGCCGTTCGGACGCGCGCACGAGCCGCTCGCCGAGCTCCTCCACGCGCGGCCCGGCTGGCGGACCGACCGCTCGGTCCGGACGCTCGCCTGGCGCTTCTCCCGGCCCGGTTTCGCCTATCGAACGTTCCAGCTCCTCGACTGGCGCGGGACTTCTCGCGGCTACGCCGTCGCCGCGATCCGCGAGGGGCGCGTCGCCCTCGTCGACCTCCAGGTCGCCTCCGAGTCCGACGGCACGCTCGTCGACCTGCTCGCGGCGATCCAGGAGGGGCTCGGGGCGGTCGCGGCGGACCGGATGGTCCTTCGCTCCCCCCAGCGAGGGCTCCTCGCCTCGCGTCTCGAGGGAGAGCTCGCGTTCGTGCCCGAGCTCTCGGACACCGTCCTCCTGATGCACCCGATCGCCGACGGCTTCGACTTCCTCGCTCCGGGCTCGTCGTTCGACTATCGCTTCGCCGACCACGACGTCTTCTGAGCGCCGGCTGCGCCGCCGTCTACGCCTGGTTGCGGCAGGCGTGGCAGATCGGCAGCTCCTCGAAGCGCCCTTCGCGGTGGACCTGCCGCAGCCGCGCCAGCGCCGGCCCCTCCCAGATCCCGCGGACGGTGTCCCCCTTCGACAGGTCGCCGACGATCAGCTCGTCCTCGCTGTCGTGGCAGCACGCCGAGACCTTGCCGTCGGCGTGGACGGAGAGGTTCATCCAGAGCATCCGGCACGGCGGGCGGCCCGCGGCCGCGGCGGCCGGCTGCGGACGTGGCGCGTCGCTCCGGTCCTCGACCTTCCCCGCCCAGTCGTTGAACTCGTTGATGGCGATCTCGTCGGCCGGCCCGAGGAGCGGCCGCCATCGCTCGAAGAAGGCGGAGATCTGGGCCGCGGTCTCCTTCATCCGAATGATCCGGAGGACGAGGCGCGGACGCGGCGCCGGGCCGCGCGCGGCCAGGAATCGCCGGACGTTCGCCTCGACGACGCCGAGGTCCCCTCCGACCCGGACGGCCGCGTAGGTCTCCGGCTCGACGCCGTCGATCGAGACGACCAGGGCGTCGAGGTCGAGGTCGAGCAGCCGCGCCACGTTCCGCTCGTCCAGGAGCGTCCCGTTCGTCAGGACGACGATCGGCCCGATCCTCTTCGCCTTCGCGTGGGCGAGGAGCTCCGCCCACTTCGGGTGGAGCATCGGCTCGCCGAAGCCCTGCGGGAAGAGGACGAAGCCGGTCTCCGAGGCGACCTCGTCGACGGCCTTCCGGAAGAGCGCCTCGTCCATCAGGCGCCGCTTCCGGCTCGTCGTCGGCACGGGACACATGACGCAGGCGAGGTTGCAGACGGCCGCCAGCTCGAGCGCGAACTCGACCGGGAAGGCGATCCCCTCCCAGAGGTCCGGATCGTCGGAGGCGAGCCGCGCCCGCCGCTCCGCGTGGGTCTCCGCCGCCTCGTCCCGGAAGAGGGCGCGGACCTCGAGCTCCGCGCCCTGCGGGACGGCATCGCTCACCGCGCGGCCCCGGAGGAGAGGACGGGCAGCGCCGGGGTCGCGTCCTCGTAGCCCATCTTCCCAAGCTGGTGGATGTCGTAGCAGTCGCAGAAGCGCGGCGTCGTGCAGCGGAAGGGGGCGTTCCGCCGCTCCAGGCGGCGCTCCTTCAGGTTCCCGAGATCCGCGAGGCCGGGGATCCAGGGGCAGCCCTGCACCCGTCCATCGTTCCAGATCCGGAAGTAGTCGCGCCCGGCCGGGCAGAGGACCGCCTCCCTCCCGGCGAACGGGGCCGAGAAGTCGTCCTTGTGCTCCTTCTCGACGACGGCCGCGTAGCGCTCGAGGAGGCTCTCGAAGAGCTCCTCCTGCGCCGCGTCGAATGGCCGGTCGCAGTCCCGGATCGCCCAGACCTTCCGGCCGGTCGCCGCGAAGACCGTGTCGCGGTAGTACGCGAGCCCTTCCTCCCAGAGGTCCGAGAGGAGCGGCGAGAAGATCGTCCCGAGGATCAGCTCGCCCCGGTGCTTCTCGAGGATCGTTCGCGCGTTCGTCTCCCACGCCTTCTCGACCCTCTTGTCCCGCACCTGCTTGTAGTGGAGCGTCAGGTTGACCGCGCGGACCTTCGCGAGCTTCTCCTCCGCGAGCTCCGGGTACTCGTTCAGCAGGACGCCGTTCACGTCGAGCGCCACCTCGACGTCGTGGTCGAGGAGACGGTCGAGGAAGCGTTCCCGCTTCGGGTAGCCGGCGAAGAAGTCCCCTTTGCCGGAGAAGATGAAGAACGTCCGCGTCCCGACCTCGTCGAGGAAGAAGCGCACGTCCTCGTAGACGAGGGACGGCTCGCGCTTCACGACGGGGTGGATGATGCAGTAGTCGCAGTCGAGCTGGCAGTGGCCCGCCGAGGAGCAGAAGACCACCGTCTCGCAGGTCGTCTTCAGGTCGGCCACGGGCGACTCCCGCGGGGCCGATGGGTGCGTCTCCGTCTCATTCCTTCGGGATGGTATCCCAGCGCCCGGGGTCGGCTTCCGCCCGCCCGAGACCCGCCGGCGCGCCAGGGCGCGTCCGCCGGTCCCCGCGCTTCGGCGTCATCCGGCTCCGCCGCGGACGAAGGACGCCAGCGCCCGCGCTCCCCGACGAAGACCCGACCCGGCGCCCGCCGGTCGTGCCCCGAACGCCGCCAGGAGCGCCTCGCCCGTCCGGCCGGCGTGATACGTCCGGCCAATTCGCCGACCCTCGGTCCCGAGCCGCGCGCGGAGGCCCGGGTCGTCCGCGAGGCGGCGGACCGCCGCCTGGAGCGCCCCCGAATCGAAGACCGGGATCCGGATCGAGGCCCGCGCGTCGGGGTCGATGCCGCGGAAGGCCCCGATGTCGGTCAGGACCGTGGGGAGGCCGCACGACATCGCCTCGATCGTCGGGAGGCCGAAGCCCTCGACCTCCGTGGACGGACCGACGAAGAGGTCGACGTTCCGATAGACGTCGGGGACGAAGGCGGGAGGCACCCAGATGTGACGCTCGGCTTCCGGCCAGGCCGCCACCTCCTCGGGAGGGGCGTCCTGCGACATCCTCACGAGCCGCAGCCGCGGGATCTCGCCCTTCAGCGCGCGGAGCGCTTCCGTCGCCCAGGGAATTCCCTTGAACGGGACGCTCCACTGCCCCGTCAGGAGGACCCGGAACGTCCCGTCCTGCGGGCGCGCCCCGCTCCGCGGCGAGAACGCGTCGGCGTCGAACGGCTGGGGGATGTGGACCGCCTCCTGCCCGTAGAGCTCCTTCACGAGCTCGGCGAGGTGCGGCGAGACGACGAGCTTCGTCGCCGGGAGGCGGTAGACCTCCTCGATCTCGGGCCAGAGGGGACGCGCCGGCTCGTAGATCGCCTCGTACGCCTGGCAGAAGTGGAACGCTCGCGCCCCCGGTACGGCCATCGCCTGCGGGACGGTGTGGTACATCGTGCCGACCGCGACGTCGGCCGGCCCGATGGCCTCCGGCGTCAGGTCGGGGACCTGCCGGTAGAACGACCACGACTCCGGCGCCCAGTCGCTCGGCGGCGTCGTGCTGACGACCTCGGCGTCGACCCCGAGGCGGCGCAGGATCGCGACGTGCTGGTAGACGACCTTCACCCCGCCGCAGAGCGCGGTGCCGTTGAGGAGGTAGACGACCTTCACCCGAGCGTCTCCCAGCCGACCGGGACCGTCATGAAGCCGCTCGTCCAGCGGTCCGACTCCACCCGGAACCGGACGTCGCTCCGGGCGTCGTAGAGGGCGAGGCCCTTCTCGTCGCCGAGGAAGATCACGAGGATGAACTCCCCCTTCGCGAGCGGGAGGGACTCGACCGTCAGGCGGATCTCGTGCCGCGCCTTCCCGACGAAGGGCCCCGTGCCCGAGACCTTCGAGTCGGCGACGAAGCAGGTGACCTGGTCCGGCGTGACGATCGCGACGTGGACGTGGAGGGGGCGCTCCGGCGTGTCCCCCTCGAACGCGAGCTCCAGGACCCAGGGGTCCCCCGGCGCGAAGACCGCCGACTCCCTCCCGGCCCCGTCGAGGAGCCGGATCGACGTGAACCGGCCGAGCGAGTCCTGGAGGGCCGCGGGCGCCGCCGCCGTGCGCTCCTGCTCCTTCCGCGCGAGGTACTCCTCGTACTGGAGAACGACCTTCTGGGCCTCGCCGAGCGCCGCGACCTCCCCGTCCCGAAGCCAGATCGCCGTCTCGCAGAGCGTGGAGACGTAGTACAGGGCGTGGCTGCAGAGGAAGATCGTCCGGCCCCGCGAGCGGAGGTCGTGGAGGCGGTCGACGCACTTCTTCTGGAAGCGGCCGTCCCCGACGGCCAGGGCCTCGTCGAGGATCACGACGTCGGGGAGGACCGCCGTCGCGACGGCGAACGCCAGGCGCATCGTCATCCCCGAGGAGTAGGTCCTCACCGGCCGGTCGAAGAAGTCCCCGAGCTCCGCGAAGGCCTCGATCTCGGGGAGCGCCGCCGCGATCTCGGCCTTCGTGAGGCCGGCGAGCGCGGCCTGGAGGACCGCGTTCCGGCGGCCGGTCACCTCGGGGTGGAACGAGGAGCCGAGCTCGAGGATCGCGGCGACGCGCCCGGGGAGGTGGATCGTCCCCGAGGTCGGCTCCGTCGTCCCCGCGAGGATCTTCAGGAGCGTCGACTTCCCGGAGCCGTTCTCGCCGATGACCCCGAGGACCGAGCCGCGGGGAACCGTCGCGGAGACGCCCCGGAGGGCGTGGACCGGGGTGTGCCGGGGGCGCCCCGTGAGCGCCTCGAGGAGGCGGTCGCGAGGAGACGCATAGAGGCGATAGACCTTCGAAAGGCCCTCGAAGGCGAAGGCGGCGTCACTCACCTTCGGTCCGGGCGGCGATGCACGAGCGGCAGATGAAGTCGTCCGGGGCCTCCTCGACGCCGTACGACCACCGCCGCAGGAGGGCGAGGGCCGGCCCCTCCAGGACCTCGCGGACGCTCTGCGTCTTCAGGTCGCCCACGACGAGCTTCTCGTCGTAGTCCTCGCAGCAGAAGATGCACTTCCCCTCCGCCGTGACGTGGAGGTGCTCGAGCGGCCGGGAGCCGACGTTGTCGCATCCCCGGAGCTTCCGGTGCTTCTCCGCGGGCCGGACCCCGGTCGGGAGCCAGCCGGCACGGTCCCGGGCCTCGAACGGCCGGACGTTGAAACGGCTCCCGCCGTACCGCTCGGTGATCTCCCGGTGGGCTTTCTGGTGCGGCTCGTCCCCCCCGCCGAGGACGACGAGGTCCATCTCCTCTGCGACCGGCTTGTCGCGCATGTAGTCGAGGTTCCGGACAACGGTCTCGAGCTGGTCGACGCCCCGATCCCGGGCGTAGCGGTCCTTCTCGAGCGTCGAGATGTTCACCGAGAGGTAGCGCAGGCCGCCGAGGCCGAGGAGCGCGTCGACCCGGTCCGGCGTCAGGCCGGAGCCGTTCGAGAGGACGGCCGGCGGAAGGCCCGCCGCCTTGATCGTCGCCACCTGCTGGACGAACCGGCGGTCGACCGTCGGCTCGTTGTAGTTGTTCATGCAGACGCCCTCGATCGTGTCGCGGAAGGCGGAAAGCTCCGCGACGATCCGCTCGTAGAGCTCGGTCGGCATGAAGCTCTTCTCGCGGGGGGCGACCGAGACCGGGCAGAAGTAGCAGGCCTGGTTGCAGACGGAGTGGGCCTCGAGCGACACGACCTTGAGGCGGAACCGCGTCGAGAGGTCGGTGCCGTCGGGAATCGCCCAGAGCCCGTCCTGCAGCTCCCGCCCGATCGCGCCGTCGACGGGACGAGAGGCCCGGAGGTCGTGGAGCGGGGCGAAGAGGCGGTCCGCCGGGGTCAGCGTGACATTCGTGAGGGGGTTGACGACCTGCCAGCCGTCGAAATGGAGGTAGGGGCTCGCCACCAGGCGAGCCGCGCCGGAGAGGGGCGCGGCGGATCGGGAGACGTCGTCCGGGGAGGCGTTCATTCGGACGGATTATCCACGCGCCCCCGGCGCCGTCCGGCAACGTCCCGGCCGCGCCGCGCCGCGTCGTTGCGGTACCCTCCCGCCGTGCCATCCCGGCCCGCCCCCGCCCTGCCGCGCCCCGCCCGCGGGGCGCTCCTCGCCGTCGCCGCGGCGCTCCTCCTTACGGCCGACGACCGGCACGCGGGGAAGGTCTCCGACGGGCGGCAGACGATCGGCACGGCCGTCGCGATCGTCGAGACGGGCGAGCTCGGGATCGGGAAGGGGGCCCCGCGCGCGTTCGAGCGCGAGGCCGACGCCGTCTCGCGCTACGGCCTCGGGGCGAGTCTCGCCCAGCTCCCGGCGGCGGCCGCCGCGCCCGCCGTCGAGGGCGCGCTCGGGCCCGGCACCTCCCAGCCCCTCTTCCTCCTCGCGCCGCTCGCGGGGGTCCTCCTCGCGGCGGCGGCCGCAGGCGGGATCGCCCGGCTCGCCGGGGCCTCGACCTCGCTCCAGGGGCTCGCGATCCTCCTCGCGTCGCTCGGCGGGCCGCTCGGGTCGTATGCCACCTCCGACTTCTCCGAGGCTCTCCAGGCGGCCGCCCTGGCCGGCACGCTGCTCCTCGCCCTCGGCGCCGTCCGAGAGGACGACCCGCGCGTCTCCCGCCGCCGCGCGTTCGGCGCCGGCCTCGCTGCCGGAGCCGCGCTCCTCGTCAAGTCGAGCCTCGCCGCCGTTGCGCCGATCCTCCTCCTCCCGCTCTTCGCCGCGTCCGCGCTCCGCGGACGGCGGCTCGCGGCCGCCGCGGCCGGCGCCGCTCTCCCCGTCGCCGCATGGGTCGCCTTCGAGCTCCACCGCTTCGGCCGGCTCTTCTCGGGCTACGAAGGGGAGGGCTTCACGCACCCGCTCCCCGAGGGCCTCTGGCGGCTCCTCGTCGGGCCGAATCGCGGCCTCGTCCTCTTCTTCCCGGCGGCGCTCCTCGCGGCCGCAGCTCTCTCGCGCGCGCTCCGCCGCCCGGGCGACGCGCCGCTCTGTCTCGCCGCGGCCGGCTCGGTCCTCGCGTTCCTGGTCCTCCTCGCCACCGCCGCCGCCTGGTGGGCCTGGCACGGCGTCGGCGGTTGGGGACCGCGTCTCCTCATCCCCGCCGTGCCGCTCCTTGCGCCGTGGGCCGCGCTCGCCGCCGAGGGCCTCGGCACCGGGGGCCGACGGGCCGTCGCCGTCCTCTCGGTGGCGCTCAACCTTCCGCCGCTCCTCGTCCACCCCTCGCTCGTCGACACCTACGTCGCGAACTGCCGGCGCGCCCCGCTCACGCCGGAGCTCGAGCGCGTGGTCCCCCCTCTCGCCGTCGGCCCCGACGACGCGGGGAGGCCGAGCGTCTCCCCCGAGAACGTCCTCTCGAAGGAGCCGCTCGCCTCGCCGTTCCTCCTCTACCCGTGGTACGCGGCCGCCTCCGCGCCGCGCTCCGCGGAGAGCCGGGCGGAGCGGCTCGCCCGTCCGCCCTGGTACGAGCGCCGGCCCGAGCTCGGGCCGCGCCTCGTGCCGTTCCCGCCGGAGCTCGCCGACGTCGTCGCGCCGCCGCTGGGCTGGAGCTTCTTCGGTCGCGCGCTCGGGCGGGGGATCGCGGACCCGGCGTCCTTCGCCGTCTACCTCGCCTCCCTCTCCGAGCAGGTCGGGCGGGCGCACGAGGCGGGGCGGCTCGAGCGGGCCCTCGAGCTCGCTCGAAAGCTCGCGCGCCTCGACCCGGGCGAAGGGTCCGACGCCCTCCTCCTCGAGAGCCTGCGCCTCCTCCGCCGAGAGGAGACCCTCCGCGCGGCGCTGGCGGCGCTCCCCGAGGAGCGGGCCGCCGCCCCCGCCGTCCTCGTCGTGCGCGCGCTCGCCGCCCGCGACGCCGGGGACCTCGCCCTCGCCGCGCGCCTCGGCGAGGCGGCCGCCCCCTTCTTCCCCGGGACCGCCCTCGGGCGCGACGGAGCCCGCCCCGCGTCCTGGCCGGCGACGTTCGCCGCGCTCACGCGCCCGCTCGTTCCGTCCGCGTGAGGCCTCCGTCTCCCTCCCGCTGCCGTAGACTTCCCCGCCTCACGGAGGCCTCATGACCACGAGCCCGCACAAGAACATGGCCATCCTCGTCGGCGGCGGGCCGGCGCCCGGCATCAACAGCGTCATCAGCGCGGCCACGATCCGCGCCGAGCTCGAGGGCGTCTCCGTCCTCGGCATCCGCGACGGCTTCCAGTGGCTCATGCAGGGGAACATCGAGCACGTCCACCCGCTCACGATCGAAGAGGTGAGCCGGATCCACTTCCGCGGCGGCTCGCACATCGGCATCGCCCGCGCGAACCCGACGAAGGACCCGCAGCTCCTCGAGAACGCCGTCATCTCGCTCCTTCGCCTCAACGTCTCCCGCCTCGTCACGATCGGGGGCGACGACACGGCCTTCTCCGCGATGAAGCTCGCCGAGAAGGCCGACGGCCGCATCGCCGTCGTCCACGTCCCGAAGACGATCGACAACGACCTCGACCTCCCGCCCGACGTCGACACCTTCGGCTTCCAGACGGCGCGCCATGTGGGCGTCGAGATCGTCAAGAACCTGATGGTCGACGCGCGGACGACCTCGCGCTGGTACTTCGTCATCGCGATGGGGAGGAAGGCCGGCCACCTCGCCCTCGGGATCGGCAAGGCCGCGGGAGCAACTCTCACGCTGATCCCGGAGGAGTTCCAGGGGCAGAAGGTGAGGTTCAAGGCGATCGTCGACACGCTCGTCGGGGCGATCCTGAAGAGGCTCAGCTACGGGCGGCGAGACGGCGTGGCGATCATCGCCGAGGGGCTCGTCCTCGAGCTCGACCCCGAGGAGCTGAAGGGGCTCGCGGAGGCCGAGAGGGACGCCCACGGGCACCTCCGGATCGCCGACGTGAACATCGGCGAGATCCTGAAGATGGCCGTCCAGGAGGAGCTGAAGAAGCTCGGCGTGAAGGCGACCGTCACGGACAAGAACATCGGCTACGAGCTCCGCTGCGCCGACCCGATCCCGTTCGACCTCGAGTACACGCGCGACCTCGGGTACTGCGCGGCCAAGTACATCCTCTCCGGCGGCACGGGGGCGATGGTCTCGATGCAGGGGGGGAACTTCGTCGCGATCCCGTTCGAGCAGATGCTCGACCCGGCGACGGGACGGACGAAAGTGAGGATGGTGGACGTCCACTCGACCCGGTACGCGATCGCGCGCCGCTACATGATCCGGCTCCGGAAGGACGACTTCGAGGACCCGCACGAGCTCGCGAAGTTCGCGGCCACCTGCGGCATGTCGCTCGCCGACTTCCGGCAGCGCTTCGGCTACCTCGTCGAGAACGAGCTCCCGCCGATCGTTCTCCTGCCCTCGGGTCACCGCGACGAGACCGGCCCCGGGAGCGGGTCGTACTTCGAGGGGGAGACGCTGTAGCCGGCGGGTTCGGGGCGGCCGGGGACCGCCTGGGCGATACTGGGAAGTCGCGGAGGGAGCGGGCGTCCGTTCCCTCTTCCGGGGAGACCCGGCAGAGGTCGTTCATGGCCGAGATCCGGTGGTGCACGGGGGAGACGGGCCGTTCCGAGCCCTTGGGCGGCGACGGCCCGCTCGGCCTGGGCCGCGAGCCCGACAACCACTTCGTCCTCGCCGACCCGGGAGTCTCCCGCCACCACGCGCGCCTCGTGCGGAGCGGGGACGATTGGGCGATCGAGGACCTCGGCAGCTCCAACGGCACCTGCGTGAACGGGCGCCGCGTCTCCAGAGCTCTCCTGAAAGACGGCGACCGCGTCCGGCTCTGCGGAGTCGAGCTCGAGTTTCGCGACGTCCCGGCGGCCGGCACGCCGCCCGACGCCGCCGACGGGGACGCGAGCTACTTCCTCGCCCGGGGCGGCCAACGCCTCGGCCCGTACGCCTGGGAGGACCTGACCGGCTTCGCGGCGAACGGACAGGTTGCGCCTGACGACGAGCTCTGGGGCCCCGGCCTCGATCGATGGACCCCGGCGACTGCGATCCCCGGCCTCCTTCCCCCGGTCCCCGCGCCTCTCCCCCGCCCCACCCCGAAGCGGCCCGAAACCTCCGCGCGGCGACGCTCGCCGTTCGCACGGGGTCTTCTCGTCGCGGCGCCAGCGGCCGCGCTCCTCCTCCTGCTCGGGGCCCTCGGCTGGTGGTTCTGGGGGTCGCACCCGGGCGCGGACGGCGGCGACGCAGGCGACGGGAATCGACGGGCCATCGAGACCGCGACCGCGCAGGCGCCCCCGGCGCCCCCCCCGCCCGTCGACGACTGGAAGGAGTACCCGGACCTCGAAGCCGAGCGGCGGCGGATCGGCGACAGCCTCAGCGCGTTCCAGCGGGCGCTGAGGGCCGGCGCGGTGGACGAGGCGGTCTCCTGGATCGCCACGGAGCGGCAGGCGACGTACGCCGCCCTGTTCCGCAACAAGCCGGCGGCGATGGCCTCCTTCGCCGACCTGCTCGAGAGATCGCAGCTCACCTTCCTCGCGCCCCCCGCGGAGCCGTCCGTCGCGACGACGGTCCGGACCGCCGAGTACACGGTGACGATCGACGGATTCGACTTCTACCTCCGATGGTGCCGGAGGGACGACCGATGGGTCCTCTTCGACTTCTGAGGGGCGCCCGGACGGCGCGCGTCGCCTCCGGCGCGCTCGCGCTGACGATTCTGGGCGTCGTGACGCCGCTTCGGGGCTGGACGCAGGCCCCCCACAGGCAGATCAATGCCGAGGCCGTGGCCGCGTTCTTCGCGAAGATGGAACGGGAGCCGTCCGAGAAGTTCCGGCTCGGGCCGGTCCCGACCGACGAGCGCAAGGCCCTGCACCGCGGCATCGCCGTGACGAGCTCGACGATGTTCGTCAAGCCGTCGGGAGGCCTCGCAGAGGCCTACGAGATCGGCGAAGCGCGTCACGCCATGCCCGCCTGGATCAGCCTCGGCGGCGACTGGGCCGACGAGCCGCACCTCTACGCCTCGGTGAGGCACTTCTACGACCCGCTCCAGGTGGCGGGGGTGCCGTTCCTGACGGATCAGCTCTGGGCGCACGGCACCTACGACAGCCCGGGGATCGAGGCCGTGACCTGGGCCCTCGACCACCCGGACAATCCCTTCAGCCTTCGTCAAGGAATGGTCGCGTACAAGCTCGCGATGGAGACTCCGGAGGACGTCCCGCCTCCTCCCGGTCTCCGAGAGAGCCACTTCAAGACGAACGTAAGCCTCGTGCCGGGGAACGCGGCCGAGCAGCGTTCCCTCTACCTCGCCCGCGCCTACCGGGCGCTCGGCGAGGCGATGCACATGATCGGCGACATGACCCAGCCGGCCCACGTGCGAAACGACTCGCACCCGATGGACGAGCCGATCGAGTCCGCCGTGACGACCTCGGACGTCCGCCTCGCCGCCGCGAGCCCCGTCATCGACGCGGCCTTGAGGCCCTACCTCTCAAGTGCCGGCGGGACGCTCCAGGCGCCGAGGGCGCTTTCCCGCCAGGTCGCTCTCTTCACGAATCGCACCTTCTACTCGATGGACACGATCTTCGACCGGCGCACCGGGACGCTCCCGACGAACGGCATGCCGCCCTATCCCTCGCCCCAGTTCGGCGACCTCGTGGTCCGGACGGCCACGGTCCGGGGCTTCGTCGGGAAGCGGGCCGTGACGAAGCTGCTCGGCAGGGTCGCGGGGCGCGAGGTCCCGATGGCCCAGGAACGCCTCAGCTTCCACTGGTTCGACCCCGATCACTCGGTGATCTTCGGCCCCGGGCTCGAGACCGCCTCGGGCTTCACGAGCAAGCTCGGTCCGTACATGGTTCCCCAGGCGTTCGCCCGCGAGCAGGCGGCCGCCCTCCTGCCCGTCGCCATCCACGCCTGCGCCGACCTGATGGACCTCTTCTTCCCCACCCTCGAGCTGAAGGCGGAGTACCGGCTCGAGGGGCCCGGCCCGGACGGCTCCTCGGGGCGTCAGGTCGTCCGTATCGAGCCCGGGATGGTCCACCTCCGCGAGCGCGACCCCGCATGGTCGGCCTTCGACCTCGACGTCGCGTACACCGGGCCCGGCGCCCTCGTCATCACCCGCGGCGGGAAGGTGGAGGCCACCCGGAAGCTGCACTTCCGGAAGGGCCTCCTCGACACGATCGAGAACGTCGCGGGAAAGATGGTGAAGGCTCCGCTCCGAGTCTTCGTGTCGGACGGTCGAACCGCTCTGACCGGCGAGGAGGAGCTCTACTCCTTCGCGCACGGCCAGAAGCTCCACGTCGAGATCGACTCCGGCAGCCGCCATTTCGAGAGCCCGCCGTACGAGCTCCGGCACGAGGTCGTCATCCAGCCTCGGCGCGGCGTCGGACCGCCCGGAGCCACGTTCGACTTCGAAGCTCACGCCCGGCCCGAGGGCGTCTACCGCTTCGAATGGTCGTGGCCGGGCGCGGGCGAGGTCGTGGCGACCGAGGGCTCGACGTCCAAAGTGGCCCCGGTCCTCGTCCGGGAAGGCGAGTACCCGTTCACCGTGAAGCTCGTCCATCCCGACGGGACCGTGCTGGCCGAGGACCGCGCCACCGCCGCGGTCGAGAAGGAGACGGCCGCCCCTCCGACGCCGGTGGCGAAGAAGGGCCCCGGGCGATGGGTGCTCGTGAGGCAATGGAACGACGTCTGGAAGGACCCACGGGTCACGAGCTCCCGGGCGACGGCGGAGGCCGGCGTCAACTCCGCGAAGATTCACGTGACGGTGCCCGACCGGCAGACGACGTGGCAATTCGACTACGCAATGAGCTGGAGCCCTCTTCCGGCCTCGGTCGGACGGGACGAGACCTTCGACGTGACGCTTCGACTCGACTCGATCCGGGTCCCCGAGCCACGGGTAGGCTGGGGCGCTGAGATCGCCGTGTCCACGGGCCGGACAGAGGCGATACGCGCGACGGCGCCTCCCAAGGCCGCGAACTTCGTCAGTCAGACGACATGGAACGGGAGCGTGCTCCAGGGAGGGTTGGGGTCAGCCGCCCGGAAGCCGCCCGACAGTCGGTCCGTTACCCTCGACCTCGGCTGGAGAAGCCCCGAGGACGGGGACGTCCAGGTCGTCACGGTGCGAACGTGGGGGCAGGGAGCCGGGGCCGGCGGGAACGGCGCCGCGATCCACTTCCACTACGAGTACCGCTTCCAGGAATAGGAAGGTCGCCGAAGCCCCGTCCTGCCGCACGCCTCGACCGGCAGGAGACTCCCTTTTCGCCCGGCCACCGCGACGAGACCGGCCTCGGGAGCGGGTCGTTCTTCGAGGGGGAGACGCCCTGGCCGGTCACGCCTTCGCCGAAGGCCCCGGCTGTCCGAGCAGCCGAACGACGGGCTCGATCGAGCGCCACCACGGTTCCCTGGCGCGCTCGAACTCCGGCTCGACCATCGACGCGAGAGCGTCCAGCGGGAACGCCGTCAGGCGGCCCGACTGGACGCCGAGGAAGACGGCCGCGGGGCTCTCCTTCGCGCTCTCCTCGAGGAGGACCTCCACCGCCCGGGCCGCGTAGCGGGTCGCCACGATCCTGTCGAAGGGGGTCGGGTCGCCCCCCTGCTGGAGGTGCCCGAGGATCGCCTGCCGCGCGTCGAACGCGCCCCGGCCCTCCGCCTCGAACAGCCGCCGGAGGAAGTCCGTCGTGAAGACGGGGCTCGCGTTCTCGTTCCGGATCATCAGCGCGAGGCGCTTCCCCTTCCGGAACCCCTCGACGAGGCTCGCCACGTCGCGCTCGAGCGCCTTCATCGTGATCCCTTCCTCGTGGGTGAAGACCCGCTCGGCTCCGGTCGCGAGGCCGGAGAGGACCGCGAGGTAGCCGCACCAGCGCCCCATCACCTCCACGACGAACGTCCGCTTCCAGGCGACGGCCGACTGCTTGATCCGGTCCACCGCCTCGACGATCGCGTTCAGCGCCGTGTCGGCGCCGATCGCGAGCTCGGAGCCGGGGAGGGAGTTGTCGATCCCCGCCGGCACGCAGACGAGCGGGACGCGGAAGGCCGCGTGCTCCGCGCGCGCCGACTGCATCCGGCCCGCCGCCTGGTAGGCCGCCCAGCCGCCGACGAGGAGTACGCCTTCGACCTGGCGCGCCGCCAGCACCTCGGCGAGCGCCCCGAGGTCCTCCGCCGCAGGGACCCTGCGGCTCGTCCCGAGCTCGGCGCCGCCGAGCGAGACCCAGCCGTTCACGCTCATCCAGTCGAGCGGCACGACGTCGCCGGCGAGGAGCCCGTCGAATCCGCCCCGCGCGCCGAGGACGACGTGCCCCTGGTCGACGAGGAGGCGGACCGCCGCGCGCACGGCGGTGTTCATCCCCGGCGCGGGCGGTCCGGCGTGGAGGACGAGGAACCGCCTCCGCCGCTGACCGTCTCGCGGCCCGTGGGGAAAGGCACGGACGAGCGTCTTCATGATCCGGAAGGAGCTCCGGAAGGACGTCCCGCGGAGCGTCATCGCCCGCTCGAAGTCGCCTGAGCGGATCGCCTCGCCGACTGCCCGCGCCTTCTCGACGTTCTCCAGGAGCGGCACGCGCGTCACGCGGTTCTCGCGGAGCCCGATGAGGCAGGGGACGTCGTCGGGCCCCCAGCGGACGACCTCCTCGATCGCCGCGACGCCGAGGAGCGTCCCCATCGTCCGGTCGAAGGCGCTCGGGGCGCCGCCGCGCTGGACATGGCCGAGGACGGTCGTCCGCGTCTCCGTCCCGAGGCGCTCCTCGAGGAGCTTCCGGATCCGCTCCGCCTCGATGGGGCGCCCCTGCCGGTCGACCGCCCCTTCGGCCAGGATCACCGTCGAGTGGCGGCGGCCCGCCTTTCGCCCCTCGGCCAGGACGGCGCAGAGCTTCTCTTCCCAGTCGTCCCCCTCGGGCGGCGCCTCGGGGATGAAGACCCACCCGGCGCCCGTCGCGAGCGCGCTCATCAGCGCCAGGTAGCCGCAGTGGCGCCCCATCACCTCCACGACGAAGGTCCTCTGGTGGCTGGCGGCGGTGGAGACGAGCGCGTCCACGGCTTCAACGATCCGGTGCAGGGCCGTGTCGGCGCCGATCGTCATGTCGGTCCCGGCCATGTCGTTGTCAATCGAGCCGACGAGGCCGACGAGCGCGAGAGGCGACGCGCTCCTCGCCGCCTCGGGCGGGATC
>JAKLER010000299.1 GCA_022711615.1 Acidobacteriota bacterium | reverse complement strand
GATGACGAAGCCCCCGTCCCGTCCGAGCCCTGCCGAGCTCCTAGAGAAGATGCAGCTCATCCGCTCCTTCGAGGAGAGGAGCGCCGCCTCCTTCGCCGAGGGGCGCTCTCCCGGCACCTGCACCTGCGTCGGGCAGGAAGCCTCCGCCGTCGGCGTCGTCGCCGCGCTGCGGGAGGACGACCTGATCCTGACGAACCACCGGAGCGCCGGCCACCTCCTCGCCCGCGGCGCCGACCCGGGCCGCCTCATGGCCGAGGTCATGGGCCGCGCGACGGGCTACTGCGGCGGCAAGAGCGGCACGCTCCACGTCTCCGCGAAAGAGCTCGGCGTGATCCTCACGTCCACGATCGTCGGCGGCGAGCTCTCGCTCGCGCCCGGCGTCGCGCTCTCGGTCTCGATGAAGGGGGGCGACGAGATCGTCACCTGCTTCTTCGGCGACGGGGCCGCCTGCGAGGGGATCTTCCACGAGGCGCTGAACCTCGCCGCGGTCTGGAAGCTCCCGGTCCTCTTCGTCTGCGAGAACAACGAGTGGCAGGCCTTCGTCCACCGCCGCGAGACGATGCTCACGGACGACATCGCCTCCCGCGCCTCCGCCTACGGCATCGAGGGGCGGACCGTCGACGGCAACGACGTCGAGGCCGTCCTCGCCGCCGCGACCGAGGCGGCCGCGAAGGTCCGCGCGACCCGGATGCCGTTCCTCCTCGAGACGAAGACCTACCGCCTCCGCGGCCACTTCGAGCCGGACGACCAGGGCTACGTCGACAAGGCCGAGCTCGCGTCCTGGAAGGCCCGCGACCCGATCGCGGCCCTCCGCGCCAGCCTCCTCGAGAGCGGCGCGCTCACCGCCGGGGGCGCGGCCGCCATCGAGCGGCGCGTCGCAGAGCGTCTCGACGCCGCCTTCACGTTCGCCGCCGACTCCCCCTGGCCCTCGCTCGACGAGCTGACCACCCACGTCTACGCCTGAGAAGGAAGCCGCCATGAAGACGATGACCCCCTACGACGCCATCGGAGAGGCCCTCGCCGAGGAGATGCGACGCGACGCGACCGTCCTCGCGTTCGGCGAAGGGATCGCCACGAAGCGCCACGACCTCGTCGCCGAGTTCGGCGCCGCCCGGATCCGCAACACGCCCCTCGCCGAGGGGATCATCGCCGGCACCGCCGCCGGCGCGGCGGCGACGGGCCTCCGCCCCGTCGTCGACCTCCTCTTCGCCCCGTTCCTCACGTTCGCCATGGACGAGCTCGTCAACAGCGCCGGCAAGCTCCGCTTCCTGTCCGGCGGGCAGTTCTCCTTCCCGATGGTCGCCCTCGCGATGACGGGCGCCGGCTGGGGCGTCGGCGCCCAGCACAACCACAACGTCGAGGCCTGGTTCGCCCACTCGCCCGGCCTGAAGGTCGTCATGCCGTCCACGGCCGCCGACTTCAAGGGGCTCCTGAAGTCCTCGATCCGCGACGACAACCCGGTCGCCTTCTTCCTCGACGTCGCGCTCCTCCACGCTCCCGGCGAGGTGCCGGAGGGCGAGCACGTCGTCCCGCTCGGGAAGGCCGCGATCCGGCGAACCGGCTCCGACGTGACGCTCGTCTCGTACGCGAAGACGGTCCTCGGCTGCCTGGCCGCCGCCGAGACGCTCGCCGCCGAGGGGATCTCCGCCGAGGTGATCGACCTCCGGACGATCAAGCCCTGGGACGAGGAGGCGGTTCTCGCGTCCGTGAAGAAGACGGGCCGCCTCGTCGTCGTCCACGAGGCGAGCCGGACAGCCGGCTTCGGCGCGGAGATCGCGGCGACGGTCGCCGAGAAGGCGTTCGAAGCGCTGCGCGCTCCAATCGTTCGGCTGGCGGGACCCGACGCTCCCGCGGCCTCGAGCTGGGTCCTCGAGCAGGCGTTCGTCCCGCAGGCCGACGCGATCGCCGGAGCCGCGCGGACCGCCGTCGCGAGGGCGATGGTGCTGGCGACGGCCTGAGCACGGCGAGCGGCCGCCACGCGCGAGGGTCGGCGGAGGGCGGTTCCGAGCCCTCGCGCGTGGTCTCGTCCCGACCCGGCGGGGGCCGATTTCGGTTGACGGCAGCCCGGGCAGGCTCCAGATTCTGCGAAGCCGTCGCACCGGAGGTCTCCATGAAGGTCGCCCGCCCCGTCCTCTCCGTTCCCCTGCTCGTCGCGCTCGTGTCGGTTGCGGCCGCGCCGGCTTCCACGCCCGAGGACGTCGCCCCGCCGGCCGCCTGGCGCCCCTTCGAGCTCGGCTCGTACACGCGGCCCGTCTCGACGCGGGTCGCCGAGGCCCAGAAGGCGTTCGACCAGGGGCTCGTCTGGGCCTTCGCGTTCAACCACGACGAGGCCGAGCGGGCCTTCGCCGAGTCGGCGCGGCGCGACCCTTCGCTCGCGATGGCGTGGTGGGGCGTCGCGCTCGTCAACGGCCCGCACATCAACAACCCCGTCATGAGCGAGGCGCAGTCGAGGAAGGCGTGGGACGCCCTGACGAAGGCCCGGGCGCTCGCGCCCGGCGCGAGCGAGGTCGAGAAGGCCCTGATCGAGGCGCTCGGAGCGCGCTACGCGTCGCCGCCGCCTCCGGACCGGGCGCCGCTCGACGCCGCCTACGCGAAGGCGATGCTCGCCGTCCGGAGCCGTTTCCCCGCCGACGCGGACGTCGCAACCCTCGCCGCGGAGGCCCTCATGGACACCCGTCCCTGGGACCAGTGGACGAGGGACGGCAAGCCCCAGCCGGGGACGGCGGAGGTGCTCGCCGGCCTCGAGGAAGCGCGCCGTCTCGCGCCCGACCACCCCGGAGCTCTCCACCTGACGATCCACGCGCTCGAGGCCTCGCCCCGGCCGGAGCGCGCCACCGAGGCGGCCGACCGACTGCGGGCCCTCGTTCCCGACTCGAGCCATCTCGTCCACATGCCTTCCCACATCGACGTGCGGGTGGGCCGCTGGAAGGAGGCCGCGGAGGCGAACGAGCGGGCGATGGCCGCCGACCGGAGGTACCAGGGCCGCACCGGCCAGATCGGCTTCTACCGGATCTACATGGCCCACAACGCCCACTTCCTCGCCTACACCGCGATGATGGAGGGTCGGCGCGAGGTGGCGCTCGCGACGGCGACGGGCGTCGTCGCCGGCCTCGACCCGGCGTTCGTGGAGGAGAACGCGGCCTTCGCCGACGCCTTCCTGACGGTCGTCGGGGAGGCGCGGAAGAGGTTCGGACTCTGGAAGGAGATCCTCGCCGCGAAGGCGCCCCCCGAAGGTCTCCCGGTCTCGGCGGCGCACGCGCACTTCCTGCGCGGGGTGGCTCACGCCGCGCTCGGCGAGGTCGCGGAGGCGAAGAGGGAGCGGGCCGCGTTCGCCGCGGCTCTCCCGAAGGTTCCGAAGGAGTTCTACTGGGGGTCGAACCTCGCGGCGGACGTCCTCGCGGTCGGGCTTCCCTACCTCGACGGCGAGATCGCCTACCGGCTCGGAGACCACGCGGGAGCCGTCGAGAAGCTCCGGGAGGCCGTCCGCCTCGAGGATGCGCTGAAGTACGACGAGCCGCCGGCCTGGACCGTCCCCTCGCGCCATGCGCTCGGCGCGATCCTCCTCGACGCCAGGCGGCCCGCGGAGGCCGAGGCGGTCTACCGCGAGGACCTGCGGACGTATCCCGGGAACGGCTGGTCCCTCCGGGGCCTCGCGACGGCGCTGGAGATGCAGAAGAAGTCCGCCGAGGCGGCGGCCGTCGAGGAACGGTTCACCGCCGCCTGGGCGCGCGCCGACACGAGCCTCGAGACCTCCTGCTTCTGCGTGCGGAAGAGCCGCTCCGACGCCCCCGCCGGGACGTCGGCCCTCGCGCAGGCGCGGACGACGCGTCGGTAGGCCGCGAAGCCCGCACCGGGCAGGACCGTCCGCAGCCGCGGGAGCGCCGAAGCGCCGTTTCGGGCATCATCCGCGGTCGGGTTCGGCGGTCGCAGCGTCCCGCAGGGCCCCGGCAAGGGGGATTCGTGTACCAGATCGTCAAGCGCGAGCAGTTCTCCGACGTGACCTTCCTCTGGGACGTCCACGCTCCCGACGTCGCGAAGGCGGCCCGGCCGGGCCACTTCGTCATGCTCCGGCTGGACGAGGGGGGCGAGCGGATCCCGCTCACCGTCGCCGACTACGACCCCGAGTGGGGGACGGTCACGATCGTGATCCAGGCGCTCGGCAAGACGACGCGGGAGATGATGCGGGCCTACAAGGAAGGCGACACGTTCGCCGACTTCGTCGGGCCGCTCGGCCTCGAGAGCCACGTCGGGAAGGTCGGCCACGTCGTCCTCGTCGGCGGCGGCCTCGGCGTCGCTCCCGTCTTCCCCCAGCTGCGCGCCTTCAAGGAGGCCGGGAACCGGACGACCGGGATCATCGGCTTCCGCAACAGGGACCTCGTCTTCTGGGAAGACCGCTTCAAGAGGTACTGCGACGACCTGATCGTCTGCACCGACGACGGCTCCTACGGCAAGCCCGGTTTCGTCACCGCGGCGCTCCAGGAGGTCCTCGAGAAGGAGAAGCCCGACCTCGTCGTCGCGATCGGGCCGCTCCCGATGATGCGCGCCTGCTCGGAGACCTCGCGCCCGTTCGGCGTGAAGACCATGGTCTCGCTGAACGCGATCATGGTCGACGGCACCGGCATGTGCGGCTCGTGCCGCGTCACGGTCGGCGGCGAGACGAAGTTCGCCTGCGTCGACGGCCCCGACTTCGACGGCCACCTCGTCGACTTCCCCGAGCTCCAGCTCCGGCAGGAACGCTTCAAGCCGCAGGAGACGCAGGCGAAGGACGACTTCTCGAAGGTCTGCTCCATCGAGGAGCAGCTCTTCGAGATGAACAAGCGGAACTACAAGAAGTTCAAGGACC
>JAKLER010000298.1 GCA_022711615.1 Acidobacteriota bacterium | reverse complement strand
CGGCGGCGTTCACCGTCGGGTGGATCCCCATCGAGGCTCCGGAGTCCCCTGCGGCCGCGCCGCCGGCCGGCGGCGCGGTCGCGGGCTTGCCGTCGAGGTCCGAGACGATGCGGCGGGCGATCGCCTCGATCTCGGATTCGGTCAGGCGCGCGGCCACGTCACTTCCTGTACTTCACGTCGCCGCCGACGTCCCAGGAGTCGACGATCGCCATGACGACGGCGTCGACGGGGCGCTTGTCGGTGGCGACGGTCTGCCGCGCCGAGCTGCCGGCGGCGATCAGGACGACCTCCCCCGGGCCGGCGCCCACGGCGTCGGCGGCGACGAGGACGGCCGTCCCGTCGCGCCCCTCCTCGTCGACCGGGCGGACGAGGAGGAGCTTGAGCCCCGAGAGGCTCTCCTCCTTGCGCGTCGCGACGACGCTCCCGACGACCTTCGCGAGCTGCATGGCGCTCTCCCGCGCCCCGGGGCGCTACTTCGCCTCGGCGGGCTTGCGGCCCAGCGGGAGGACGGCGTCGACGTTCGCGTGCGGGCGGGCGATGACGTGGACGGCGACCATCTCGCCGACGCGGCCGCCGGCGACCTGCGCCGCGTCGCACGCGGCCTTCACGGCGGCGACGTCGCCGCGGACGATGACGGTGACGTAGCCGCCGCCCGTCTTCTCGTAGGAGACCAGCTCCACCTTGGCGGCCTTCACGGCGGCATCGGCGGCCTCGACGACCGCGGGGAAGGACCTCGTCTCGATCATCCCGAGGGCTTCGGTCATGGCTCTTTCCTCTCCTCGGATCGTCGCACGGCGCCGACCCGTCGCGTTACCGCGTTCGTTTTCCCGGTCCGGCCGCTACTCGCGGCCCTTCTTCGGCACCCGGCCGGAGATCGTCCTCAGCGCCTCCTCGGCGGCCCGCCAGGCGACGTCGACGTCCTTCTCCTCGCCGCCGAGGTAGACGCGCCCGAAGCTGCCGAAGGCGCGGACCTCGAGGACGTTGATGTGGGCCGCCTTCTCCGCCTCGTTCGCGGCGATCGCGGCGTAGCCCGCGGGCGCGCACTCGAGGACATAGAGGGTCTCGCCCGGCACGATCATGTCGCCGTGCCGCGTCCGGTTGATCAGCTGGCTGTGGTAGTCGGAAATGTTCCTTATGACCTGGCTCGAGGTGATCTCGGGCTTGATCCGGTCCGCCTCGTTCAGGTCGAGCGCCGAGAGGATCGCCGCCCCCGCCTGCCGCACGTCGGCCTGCGAGTCGGAGTGGACCTCGAGCATCCCGTAGAGCCGCTCGATGATCATCATCCCCGGCTTGACGTCGGTCGCCTTCAGGGCGACGTCGGTCACCTTCATGATGTCCATCCCGGGCGCGACCTCCACGAAGAGCGACGCCTGCCCCGGCACCGGCAGGAAACCCTGCGCGACCGTGCCGAGGAAGGAGGCGAACTGCGGCTGGAGGCTGTCGATGAAGCAGTAGCAGCGGAGCTCACCCATCGGTCCCCTCACTTCCCCGCGGCGGCGCGGGCCTCTTCCAGGATCTTCACGCTGGCGGAGGCGCCGACGCGCGTCGCCCCGGCCTTGACCATCTTCAGGAGGTCGGCGTACGTCCGCACGCCGCCCGAGGCCTTCACGCCGAGCTTCTTCGGCGCGACGGTCCGGGCCATGAGGGCGATGTCCTCCGCGGTGGCGCCGCCGGAGGAGAAGCCGGTCGAGGTCTTCACGTAGTCGGCGCCCGCCCTCATCGAGAGCTCGCAGGCGCGGACCTTCTCCTCGTCGGTCAGGAGGGCCGTCTCCAGGATCACCTTCGAGAGCGCCCGGCCGTCCTTGCACGCCTCGACGACGCCGCGGATGTCCTTGAGGACGAGGGCGTCGTCCTTCCCCTTCAGGGCGCCGACGTTGATGACCATGTCGACCTCCTGGGCCCCCTCGCGGATCGCCTTCCTCGCCTCGAGGAGCTTGATCTGCGGGTCCTGCGCGCCGAGCGGGAATCCGACGACGCAGCAGACCTTCACGGCCGAGCCCTGGAGGAGCTTCTTCACCTGCGGGACGAAGACGGGGTTCACGCAGACGGAGAAGAAGCCGTGCTGCCGCGCCTCGGCGCAGAGCTTCTCGACGTCGGCCGCGGTCGCGTCGGGCTTGAGCAGCGTGTGGTCGATCAGCTTCGCGACCTTCTCGGGCGTCATCGCGGGCTCGGCGCCCCGGGCCGCGCCCCCCTTCCCGAGCATCTCCTTGACCTTCGCGGCGATCCGTTCGATGTCCTCGGCGGACAGCTCCGACATCCCTCTCTCCTTCTCCATCTCGCGGATCATCGCGACGCGCTTCCTGTGCCTCTCGGCGGTGCACTCCGTCGACAGGAAGACGTCGACGATCCGCTTCGCCGCCGCCTCGTCGACGTGCCCCGCGCCGAGGGCGAGGAGGCTCGCGTCGTTGTGCTCCCGGGCGTTCCTCGCGAGCGCCTCGGTGTTGCACGTGGCCGCGAGGACCCCGGGGACCTTGTTCGCCGCCATCGCCGAGCCGATCCCGGCGCCGTCGACGACGACGCCGAAGTCGGCCTCCCCCCGGGAGACGAGGAGCGCGGCGGCGCGGGCGAAGACCGGGTAGTCGACCGGCTCCTTCCCGTTCGTCCCGAGGTCGGCGACGTCGTGGCCGCCGGCCTTCAGGTGCTCCTTCAGCCGCTCCTTGAGGTCGAAGCCGCCGTGGTCGGCGGCGAGTGCGATCTTCAGCCGCGACATGGGAGGGGGATTCTACGCGGAGCGACGTCGAGAGAGGCCGCGAGGATCGACCATCTCGTGCCCTCGGCTGCCCGAAAAGGGAAACGCCCCCGGGCGCGGGGCTCGGGAGCGTTCGATACGGCGCCTCACGCGCCCGGCTTTCGAGGGTCCTCAGACCTTGGACCAGTCGACCTTGCCGTCGGCGCCCGTCGCGCCCTTGACCTTCTTGCCGAGGTCGTTCAGGTCGTGCTTGTCCTTCTTCGGCATCTTGTCGACGTGGCACGAGGCGCAGTTCGCCTTCGGGTCCTTCGCCTTGTACTCCTTCTGGAGCTGCATCGTGGCGAGGGCGGAGCTGCCGAGGGCGAGAGCGGCGATCGTGGCGACGACGGCGGTGGTGGTCTTCTTCATTCCTTGTTCCTCCTGCTGCGAGTCTCGACGAGCGGGAAATGCTAACGTAAATCGGCCTCGCTGGAGCCTGATTCGCAAGAGGCGTTCCACCTGCGTTAGGCCAATCCGTCATCGCGGACGGACGATCTCCCGGGGAGGATCGCTGAGATCAAATCTCCGCAACGGCTCACTCGTAGCGGAGCGCCTCCGCCGGGGCCAGCCGAGCCGCACGGCGGGCCGGGAAGGCCGCGGCGAGCAGGACGAGGAGGAGCCCGGTCGCCGCGATCGCGAGAACGTCGCGCGGCTCGGGCCGGAAAGGCATCCAGGAGACGTAGTAGACGCGGGCGATCTCCGCCGGGAAGCGGACGGCTCGCGTGGCGGTGAGGAGGGCGCAGATCGCGACGCCCGCGACCGCGCCGAGGAGGACGCCCGCCCCGCCGACCGCCAGCCCCGCGAGCCGGAACGTCCGGGCGACGGCGCGCGGTCCGGCTCCGATCGCGGCGAGGACCCCGATCTCCCGGGTCTTCTGCGCCACGAGGACGACGACCGAGGAGACGACCGTGCCGGCCGCGACGGCGACGATGAGCGCGAGCGCGACGAAGAGGAGCGTCTGCTGGACGAGGAGGGCGCGGAAGAGGTCTCCGTTCAGGGCGCGCCAGTCGAGGACGGAGGCCGCGGGAAGCGCCGCACGGGCCGCCTCGACGACCGTGTCCGGTCGGGACGGGTCGACCAGCTTCAGCTCCCAGACGCCGCTCCGCGTGTCGGGCGGGGCGAAGCGGTCGAACGCTCCGATCGGGACGACGGCCCAGCCCTCGTCCACCTCCGTGAATCCGGTCGTGACGATCCCCGCCACGACGAGCGCCGTCCGTCGCGGCGGCGCCACGCCCCGGGCGAGGGAGAGGGAGGCCGTCTCGAGGACGAGGGGGCTTCCCGCCCCGGCGCCGAGCCGCGCGGCGAGGCCCGAGCCGAGGAGGACGGGGACCCTCTCGCCACGGGCGGGCGCCCTCATCCGTCCGGCGACCGCCGGGTCGCTCCCGAGGAGGCGCGTCGTGGCGAGACCGGTCGGGACGTCGAGGCCCTTGACGACCGCGTCGACTCCGGCCGGCACCTTCGGCCCGAGGAGGAGCCCGGGCGCGAAGGCGGTTTTCGCGACCGCCGCGACTCCCGGGAGGCCCGCGAGCGTCGTCCGCACCGCCGCGTCGTCCGCCTCGACGCCCGGCAGGACGAGGACCTCGGCGTTCGTGCCGGCGAGCTTCTCGAAGAGCTCGCTCCGGTAGCCCGACATCAGCCCCATCGCGACGACGAGCGCCGCCGTCCCGAGCGCGACGCCGCCGAGGGCGAGCGACGAGACCGTCCCGAGGAGGCTGCCGCGCCGCCCCGAAAGGAACCGCCGGGCGAGGAAGAGGGAGACGTTCAACGAGCGGCGAGGAGCCGCGCGAGCTCGTCGAAGAGCGCGCCGGAATCGTGCGGCCCCGGGGCCGACTCGGGGTGGTACTGGACGGCGAAGACGGGGCGGCCCGCGAGGCGGAATCCCTCGCACGTGCCGTCGTTCAGGTTCACGTGAGTCAGCTCGAGCCCCGCTGGGAGCGAGGACGGGTCGACCGCGAAGCCGTGGTTCTGCGAGGTGATCGAGATCGCCCCGGTGGCGAGCTCCTTCACCGGATGGTTCACGCCGCGGTGGCCGAACTTCAGCTTGAAGGTCCGCGCGCCGAGCGCGAGGCCGAGGAGCTGGTGGCCGAGGCAGATGCCGAAGAGCGGCTTGCCGGTCCCGACGAGCGAGCGGATCGTCTCGACGCACGCGGGGAGGGCCGCGGGGTCGCCTGGCCCGTTCGAGAGGAAGAAACCGTCGAAGCCGAGAAGGTCGGAGGCCGGCGCCGTCGCCGGGAAGACCGTGACGTCGAGGCCGCGCG
>JAKLER010000297.1 GCA_022711615.1 Acidobacteriota bacterium | reverse complement strand
TGAAGACGGTCGCGTCGCCCGCGGCGCCCGTCGCCGGGTTGTCGCTCGGGGCCGAGGCCTCGTTCGTGCCGTTCCCGTCGGCGTCATACGCGGCGGTCGCCTGGTTCGAGATCGACGTGCCGACGGTAACCGAAGGCGAGATCGTCGCGACGATCGTGACCGTGACGGAGCCGCCCGCCGGGATCGAGCCGTTCCAGGTCACGGTGTTCGTCGCGACCGTCGCGACGGCCGTGCCGGAGGTCGCGGAAGCGGAGACTAGGGCAAGGCTCGAAGGGAGGACGTCGGTCAGCTCGTCACCCGGGTTGTCGGCCTGGGCGGTCGAGCCGTTGTTCCGAAGGACGATCGTGTACGTCACCGACCCGCCGGGCCGGTAGACGCCGAGGACGGTCTTCGTCGCGAAGACGGCGGGCGGCGTCAGTACGGTCGTGGTGGTGGTCGCCGAGTTGTCGGAGAGGCTCGGGTCGCCGGAGGAGGCCGCGACGCTCGCGGTGCTCGAGAGGACCGTGCCGCCGGGAGTGGCGGCGTCGACGGTGACCTCGAGAGTGAAGGCCGCGTTCGCGGCAGGCGCGAGCGTCGCGGCGGAGCACGTCACGGTGCCCGACGCGCCGACCGCGGGGGTCGTGCAGCTCCAGCCGGCGGGGCTGGACAGGGAGGCGAAGACGGTGCCCGCGGGAAGGGCGTTCGTCAGGACGAGCGTCGTGGCTGCGTCGGGCCCGGCGTTCGTGACCGTGATCGCGTACGTCAGGCCGGCGCCGGGGAAGACCGGGTCCGGAGCGTCGGTCATGGTGACCGAGACGCCGGCGGACGCGAGGGCGGCGGCCTGGACGTAGACGACGAGGGGGTCGTGGTCGGAGAGGCGGGCCGTCGGCGTCGATCGGTCGATCTCGGGGAAGTCGGAGTTGATGCGCGCGTACTCGACGCGACGGGCGAGGCTCGAGCTCACGAGCGCGGCGTTGACGAGCGCGTGGTCGAGCTTCTGGGCCGTGAAGCCGAAGACGTAGGAGTAGCGCTCGGCGGGCGGCGAAGCCGCGCCGAGGTCGACGAGGTCCGGGTTCACGAGGTCCGCGCCGTCGCCAGAGACCGCCGTGGTCGCGTCGTCGGCGGGGGCGCCGACGATCGTCGCCATCAGGTGGCCGAGGCTGTCGTTCACGTCGAACGCGTTGAAGTCGCCGACGAGGATGACGTTCTCGCCCTGCAGGGTCTGGACGAGGTTCGCGAGGTCGACGGCCTGCGCCTGCCGCTTGGCGCGGACGCGTGCGCCGAGGGTCGGCCAGCCGTACGAACCGGCGGCGTCGCTGTCGACGTCGTTCATCGACCGGAGGTGGTTCACGAGGACGGTCACCGGGTACGTTCCGCCGCTGGCGCCGTGAACGATGGCCCGGAGCATGAGCGGTGGCCGGTCGTTGAGGGTCTCGGTCGAGCTGTCCGGGTTCGTGAAGAGCGTCCCGTCCAGCTCCTGCGTCACGGTGAGGACCTGGACGCGCGGGTTCGCGCCGACGAGAGAGGTCTTCACGAGGAACCCGACGTCGATCCCGCCGACGTCGTTCCCCTCGATGAGATACGCCTGGTAGAGCGGGTCGGGCTGCGACGTCGCCACCGCGTCCGTGCTGATGCGCGTCGCGAGCGTCTGGAGCGTCGAGAGGTTCTCGACCTCGACGACGCCGACGACGTCGGGCATGAGCAGGAAGTTCCGGACGTGCAGGGAGGCCTTCGCGAGGCGCGCCTCGTACTGGGTCGGCGTCAGGACCGGCTCGCTGATCGCCGGGTCGTTCACGTCGTCGAAGAAGCGCTGGAGGTTGTACGAGGCGACCGTGAACTCGCTCGCAAGGGGCGCCGTGACGGCCGTCGGGGGGAACTCGGCGGGGCTGGCCGGGAGGCTGCCGACGTCGGGGAGGATCGAGTACCGGGAGAAAGCGTAGTCGAGAACGCCGTCGAAGGCCGGGAGGACCGTCCGGGCCGAGAGGTTGATTCGGGTCGCCGAGACCTGGCCGTCGGTGTCGACGCGGAGCTGCTCGGGGTTCCCGTCCCAGCGGAGGAGCGGCGGGATGCTGGTGCCGGCGGGCGGGTTGTTCGGGTACGCGATCCCGTCCTCGCGGAGCGGCCGGGCGAGGCCGGTGACGACGCCGTAGCAGTCGCCGTAGGAGGTCCCCGTCGTGTAGTTGCCGCCGGGGTTCCCGTCCGTCGCGGCCGTGACGAGGAAGCCGGGCACGCTGACCCGCATCCCCTCGAGGTGCTCGAGCTGGTACCAGCTCCCCGCCGGCGAGGGCATCGTCGTCGTGAGCGCCGTCGCCGCCGGGAGCGGGTTCCCGCTGGAGACGACCGTGATCGTGAGCGGGCCGACGAGCTCGGTGATCGACCCGAAGTTGCCGCTCTGGACGTACTCGTCGACGGTGCCGGCCACCTGAACGAGGTCGCCGACGGCCACGGTGGGTGCGGCGTTGGTGTAGACGAAGACCCCCTCGGAGGTCGCCGGGTCGGCGTCGACGGAGGCGTCGGGCTCCTGGATGAAGAACCCGTTGTTGAACTTGCGCGCGGTGACGATGCCCCGGGTCGTGACGGTGGTTCCGTCGAGGGGCGAGAGGAGGCCGTTCCCCTGGATGTCGTGGATCGGCGTCAACGCGACGTCGTCGTTCGTGATCGTGCCCTGTCCCTGCCCGTCGGCGACCGTCGCGCCCGTAGCGTTCGAGACGTTCACGAAGAAGGTCTCGTTCGCCTCGACGGTCGTGTCGCCGTTCACCGTCACGTTGAAGGTGTAGGTCGAGCTCCCGGCGGGGATCGTCTGCCCGGTGAGCGAGCTCGCGACGTAGTCGTTGTCGGCCGTCGTGGCGGTGCCGTCGAGGGTCGCGATGTCGAACGTGACGCCGCCCGGCCCGGCGGGCACGCTGAGAGAGACCGTGAACTGGAACGTCGTCGTCCCGGAGTTCCCCTCGGCGAGGGTGACGTCGTTGATGGAGAGGGCCGGGGTGGCGGAGGCCGTCGTGAACGTCCACGCGTAGGGCGAGGCCATCGGGTCCGGCGTCCCGTCGAGGTCCGTGACGTTCGCGGCGACGATCCCGACGTTGCAGGCCGTGCCGGCCGGCAGGTCGCCCGTGGGGTTGATCGTGATGGTCGCCGTGCCGCTTCCCGAGACGGCGAAACCTCCCGCGAAGGGGGTCCCGGAGGGGCACTCGAGTGTGAACGAGGCCGCGGAGACCGTCACGGGTTCCGTGAAGGTGACGCTGACGTCCGAGGCGACCGGGACGGCCGTTGCACCCGCGGTGGGGTTCGTGGAGACGACGGAGGGTGCGGTGTCGGGAACGGCGCAAGCGCTCAGCGGAGAAGCGGTGTTACGGGGCGTGGGTGCGCCTGCCGCGAAGTCCGCCGCGTTCTGGTCCGTTTCGGTACATCCGTTCGTCTTCCTCAGGTCGGCGGTCGTGGTGCTTGGCGCCGGTGCGGGCCCCGTCCCCTCGAACAGCGTGGCCGTCGTGCCGAACCCTACGAGGTCGACGATGAGTGCCTGCTGGGAAGTGGAGCAGGGCGCCGGGGAGGCGCCTGTGGCTCCGCAGCCGAGCGCGGTCGCCGTATTCGCGAGGAGGACCTTCCCGGCCGTGGCGCTCATCGCGATGCTCCCCGTCGCGTCGGGAGCCGGGAGCGCGGTCACGCCGTTGTTGCTGAAGGCTTGCGCGACCAGGAAGTACTGGCCGGGCTGCAGGGTCACATCCGGAAGCGCGGTCGCGGCGTTGAAGCTCCCTGCCGCCGAGGCGTACTGCACGGACATCCCGTTCAAGCTGACAGGCGTCGACCCGAGGTTGAAGAGCTCGACGTAGTCGTTCTTGTAGGTCGAGCATCCGGCCGTGCCGCAGCCCGCGCCGCCGTAGACCTGGCTGATGACGATGCTCGTCGAAACCGCCTCCGCAGGAGGGGCCGAGCACACACTGATTGCGACCGCGAGGGCCACGAACGAAACGAGGGCGACTCTCCGGGCCGGACGGTTCATCGGGATCTCCCTTCGGGAGTGAAATGCGCGCTCGGGGGCGGGCTCGCGCGGAAAGCGGTCTGGGATCTTATCCACGCGGGGGCGGGAATGTCCGCTAATCTTTCGTGAACCCCTCTGTGGGCGAGAGGAGGCACGGACCATGAAGTGGACTCGCGGCGGACGCAGCGCGGACCTCGAGGACCAGCGGGGCGGCGGAGGCGGTTACGGAGGCGGACGGCCGGGGATGAAGCTCGGCATCGGCGGCTTCCTGCTGCTCGCCGTGTTGAGCCTCGTTTTCAAGAAGGACCTCTTCTCCCTCGTCGGCGCGGGCGGCATGGGTCCCGCCGCCGACGTCTCGGCGGGAACGGGCTCCGCGGGGGGCGCGATCGACGACCCGCGCGAGGAGGAGCTCGTCGAGTTCGTCTCCTTCGTCCTCGATGACGCGCAGGCGACCTGGACGAAGATCCTGCCGGCGGTGGGCGGGGAGTATTCGCGGGCCAAGCTCGTCCTCTTCCGCGACGGCGTCGACTCGGCCTGCGGCTACGCGGGCTCGTCCACCGGGCCGTTCTACTGCCCCGGCGACCAGAAGGTCTACGTCGACCTCGGCTTCTACCAGGAGCTGAAGGACCGGTTCGGAGCGCCCGGCGACTTCGCGCAGGCCTACGTCATCGCGCACGAGCTCGGCCACCACGTGCAGCACCTGATCGGCATCGACCAGGCCGTGCGGCAGCGTCAGGCGGCAGACCCGCGGAACGAGAACGCCTACTCCGTCGCCATGGAGCTCCAGGCCGACTGCTTCGCCGGGGTCTGGGGGCACGAGACCGCGCAGCGCGGGATCCTCGAGCGGGGCGACGTGGAGGAGGGGCTGAACGCGGCCGCGGCGATCGGCGACGACCGGATGCAGCGGGCCGCGGGGCGGCGGGTCACGCCCGACGCGTTCACGCACGGCTCCTCCGAGCAGCGGGTCGCCTGGTTCCGGAAGGGCCTCGAGTCGGGCGACATCAAGGCCTGCGACACGTTCGGCGCGATGCGGTGAGCCGGCGAGCCGGCGGGC
>JAKLER010000296.1 GCA_022711615.1 Acidobacteriota bacterium | reverse complement strand
GGCCGCCCCGGCGGCCCTCGGCGCCCGTCACCGAGCGTCCCGTACGATCCGCTCCGGAGGTCCCGATGCGCCGTCCCGCTCTCCTCGCCCTGACGCTCCTCGCCGCGCTCCCGCTCGCCGCCGAGCCTGCGGCGAAGCGCTCCCTCACCATCGACGACATCTGGTCCGTCGTTCGCGTCGGCGCGCCGGTCGTCTCGCGGGACGGGACGGTCGCCGTCTACCCGCGTTCCGTCTGGGACGCGGAGAAGAACCGGCTC
The DNA here is from genome assembly GCA_022711615.1 of Acidobacteriota bacterium. GTDB lineage: Bacteria > Acidobacteriota > Thermoanaerobaculia > UBA5066 > UBA5066 > UBA5066. The sequence continues at coordinate 4,759 of JAKLER010000296.1, read as the reverse complement.
CTCTCCGACCTCTGGCTGCAGCCGGTCGCGGGCGGGCCGGGACGCCGGCTCACCGCGCACGAGGCGGGCGAGTCCTCCCCCGCGATCTCGCCCGACGGCTCGCGCGTCGCCTTCGTCGCGAAGCGCGACGGCGACGAGGTCGCGCAGCTCTACGTCCTCCGCCTCGACGGCGGCGAGGCGGAGCGCCTGACCGACCTCCCCGCCGCTCCCGGCTCGCCCCGCTTCACGGCGGACGGGAAGCGGATCGTCTTCTCGGCGAACGTCCTCGGCGAGAGCCTCGAGACGACGAAAGCGGAGCTCGCGCGCCGGAAGAAGGAGGAGAAGACCCGCGTCCTCGCGACCGTCTCCGAACGCCGGCTCGTCCGCTACTGGGACCGCTGGGTCGAGCAGGACGAGTGGCCGCACCTCCTCTCCGTCGACGTCGCGACGCGCGTCGTCGCCGACCTGACGCCCGGGCTGAAGAGGCTCGGGCGCCTCGAGGGCGGCCTGGAGTTCGACGTCGCGCCCGACGGCTCCGTCGTCTTCGCCGCGAACGCGACCGAGCCCCCGTTCCGGACGCTGAACACCGACCTCTTCCTCGTCCCGGCCGGCGGCGGCACTCCGCGGAACCTGACGGCCGACAACCCCGCCGAGGACTCCTCCCCCGTCTTCTCCCCCGACGGGAAGACGATCGCCTATGGGCGCGAGGCGAAGGGCGACGGCTGGCCCGACCGGACGCGTCTCGCCCTCCTGGACGTCGCGAGCGGGAAGACGAAGGTCCTCACGGAGAGCTGGGACCGCGTCCCCCAGGGCTGGAGCTTCACCCCCGACGGCCGGACGCTCGTCTTCCTCGCCGAGGACCGCGCCCGGACGCACGTCTGGTCGCTGCCGGTCTCGGGCGGGACGCCGAAGGTCGTCTGGAAGGGAGGCCGCGCGAACGCCCTCGAGGTCGCAGGGCCGGCCGGACTCGTCTTCACCTACACGACGTTCCGCCGGCCGGCCGAGCTTGCCACGGCGAAGCTCGACGGCTCGGGCTTCCGCAACCTCACGTCGTGGAACGACGCCTTGATGGAGCAGATCGCCTTCGGCGAGGAGCGCGAGGTCGTCTTCAAGGGAGCCGGCGGCGACGACGTGCAGATGTTCGTCGTCCATCCTCCCGGCTTCGAGAAGGGGAAGACGTACCCTCTCGTCCACGTCGTCCACGGCGGCCCGATCGGCACCTCGGGCGACGAGTTCCACCTCCGCTGGAACGCCCACGCCTTCGCCGCCCCCGGCTACGTCGTCGCGCTCGTCAACTTCCACGGCTCCTCGAGCTTCGGCCAGGCGTTCGTCGAGTCGATCCTGGGCGCCCCGGGAGACAAGCCGTTCCAGGACGTGATGGCCGCGACCGACTTCCTCGTCGCCGAGGGCTCCGTCGACCCGAAGCGGGTGGCGGCCGCCGGCGGGTCGTACGGCGGCTACCTCGTGAACTGGATCGCCGGCCAGACCGACCGCTTCGCGGCGCTCGTCAGCCACGCCGGCATCTACAGCCTCCTCGGCCAGTTCGGCTCCGACCTCGCCTACGGCCGCCAGCACTCCTACGGCGCCTACCCCTTCACGAACCCGTCGGCGATCGAGCGCTGGAGCCCGAACCGCTACGCCGCGAGCCTGAAGACGCCGATGCTCGTCGTCCACGGCGAGAAGGACTTCCGCGTCCCGATCACGCAGGGGCTCGAGCTCTACGGCGTCCTGACCGCCAAGGGGGTCCCGGCTCGCCTCGTCGCCTACCCCGACGAGAACCACTGGGTCCTCAAGGGGACGAACGCGAAGCACTGGTACGGCGAGGTCCTCGGGTGGCTCGCGAGGTGGCTGAAGTAGCGCCGCTCACGCCCTCCCGGTGACCCGGTCGAGCTCGTTGCAGGGCGGCTGCCGGCGCTCCTCAGCGCCGCGCCGGCATCCGTTCGACCAGGAGCTCGAGGACGATCGCCGCACGCCCGCCGTCCCAGCTCGAGTCGATCGTCCAGCGGAGCGGCTTGCCCATCTGCAGCCGGAACGTCTCCGCCCGGCGCGCCACGAGGGACGCGCCGCCCGCCGCCGGCGTCCTCGTCACCGCCGCGAAGACGGCGAAGAGAAGGCTCTCGTCCTCCGCGCGCAGCTCCAGCGGCAGTCCGTGAATCTCGGCGACCTGGCTGAAGGCGTCCTTCGGTCCCGCCTCGAAGCCGGACTTCGTGCTGAAGCCGGAGTCGGAGCGGAAGGCGACTTTCGGCTCGGAGAGGCTTTCCTCGGCGTCCTCCGTCCTCTCGAGGAGCTTCATCGTCAGGACGAGCGGCTCCGGCTTCGGGACGCGAAGGGGCTCTTTCACCACCGCTCCGGGCAGCGGATCTCCGACCTCCACCAGCAGGCGGGGATCGCAGCCGGCGAGCCACACTTTCGTCCCGGATGCGGCGGCTTCGCCGAGGATCCTCCCCTTCGCACCTCCACCCGAAGGATCGACGGCGGCGAGGGCGATGCCATCCGTCGCTCCCCCTCTCGCCCCGAGGCGGCCGAGAGTCAGGGGCTCGGCGCAGCCGGGCACTTCGACCCGGCCGGCGAAGTCGGGGACACGGACCGCGACCGGGGGGGCGCCGGCGCCGTCGAGCCAGAAGCGGAGGACTCCGCCGAGCGGGACGGGATCGGACGTCCGCGCCGCGGGGGCCGTCGCCGCCCCGGTCGCCTTCGAAGCCCCCTTCGCTCGTGCGCGGAGGACCTTCGACGAGACCGTGACGTCGACGTTCGCGGCCTGGCCGATCATCTCGAGAGCCTTCCGAAGCGGCACGTTCGAGATCTCGACGCTCACGCGGCCGCCGACGCCGGGGTCCAGGATCGGCGTGACGCCGAGCAGGTCGGCGAGCTTCTCGAGGACGTCGACGACGGAAGCGTCCTTCAGCTGCAGGGCGATGGGGACGTCGAGGCGGTCCTGCGTGTCCATCTCGACCGGGACGGGCGCGGGTGCGGCTTCAACGGCGGGCGCGCCCGCGAGGGCCGCCGCGACGAGAACGGGAAGGATCACAGCCGGTCTCCTTTCATCGGTCGGGACGGCGGAAGCGATTCGGCCCGGCGGACGAGGTCGGGTCCGCTCAGGACAACGCCGGTCTCGTCCCCTTCCAGAACGTAGACGACCGGCGGCTCGGGCCGGCGCGCGAGCGCGACGGCGAGGAGCGCGACGGCGACGAGCGAGGCGGCGAGAAGGCCCGAGGCCGCCCTCCGCCGCGCGCGGCGGAACCTCCCGGCGGCGGTCTGGGCGGCGACGAGCGGGTCGGCGAGGAGCGCGTCCCGCCGCGCCAAGCGGGCGCAGGCCGGGCACGCGGCGAGGTGCGCCGCGAGGGCGGCGTCGTCGAGATCGTCGAAGTCGGGGCAGCTCACGGTTCCTCCTCCAGGATCGCGGCGATGCGGCGGCGGCCTCTACAGAGCCGTGCGCGGAGCGCCTCCTCCCCGAGGCCGAGCCTCCGCGCGGCCTCCGCCGGGGTCAGCCCTTCGTCGGCCACGAGCCGGAGCGCGCGCCTCGTTCCCTCGGGGAGCGACTCGAGCGCCGCCGCGGCGCGCCGCACCCTCTCCGAGAGGAGGGCCTGCGATTCGGGATCGAGGTCGTTCGTCGCCCGGAGCTCTTCTCCGGCCGTCACCGCGGTCGCGGCCCGGCGCCGCCGCGAGGCGTTCGCCCCGATCCTCCACGCGATCGCGAAGAGGAGGGAGCGCAGCGGGCCGGGCGCCGGCGCACCGAACCGTCCCGGCCGGCTGAGGAGGAGGACGAGGAGGTCCTGGACGAGGTCCCGGGCGTCCTCGCCGTGACCCCGGCGCTCCAGGAAGGCCCGGAGGTCCGGACCGATCCGAAGCGCCTCTTCGACCGCGGGAGCCGGCGGCGCTCCGGAGAGCTCGTCGGGAAGGTCGCTCACGACACGGTAATGTCGCACGGCGGCGTCGCGTGACGCCGCCGTGCCGGGAGCCGCGAGGAACCGGGGAGAGACGCGCGGACGACGCGGCCCGCGGGTTCGTCAGACCCCGGTGTTCGCCTTCAGGAAGGCGATCACCTTCTCCGGGTCGTGGCGCTTGCCGGACTCGAGCGACCCGGTCTCCTGGACCTTCACGGCCTTGCCCGTGCCGTCGAGGACGACGAGGAGCGGGACGCCCGTCTTCGGGTCGGCTCCCCAGCCCTTCGCGAGCTCGAGGTTCTTCGTCATCCGGCCGACGTCGACCTTGACCGGGACGTAACCCGCCGCGAGCTCCGCGGCGACCGTCTCGTTCTTCGTGAAGAGCCGGTCGAGTGCGCGGCACCACCCGCACCAGTTCGCGCCGAGCGTCACGAGGACCCGCTTCTTCTCCTTCTTTGCCTTCGCCACGGCCGCGGCGACGTCGGCCTTCGCGTCGGCCGCCTCGTCGTAGACCGGCGGGGCCGGGGTCTTCCGGGCCTCGGGCGCCGCGGCGATCCCGGGTCCGGCCTGCTGCTGGGGAGCTCCGGCGCCTCCCGGACCCGGCTGGGCGGGGGCGGGCTGAGCAAGGAGGGCGGCGGCGAGAGGGAGGAGGGCGAGCTTCATGACAGGGGAGTTCTACGGACGTCCGGCCGTCCGCGTTGCGCGTGCGCCGGGTCACGCCGAGGTCGGTTCGGGGTCCGGCCCGACCCGGCGGACCCGGGACGGCGTTAGGTGCGGACCACTTCCAGACGGAGGGACCATGCCAGAGACCCGCGCGCCCCGATCGGTCGGCGTCGTCGCCGCCATGCTTCTCCTCTCGCTCGTCGCGTTTCCTCTCGCGGCCCAGCCGGTCCGGA
>JAKLER010000295.1 GCA_022711615.1 Acidobacteriota bacterium | reverse complement strand
CACCGTTTCCTCGACCTCAACCTGCCGCACTCCGACGGGACCGTCTTCAAGATCCTGCAGGAGGAGCGCCCCGACGTCCTCGTCCATCTGGCCGGCCTCCGGAGCCCGCTCCGCGACGAGGTCTACTCCCACGAGCTGAAGTCGATCGGCACGCTGAACGTCTTCGGCGCCGCGGGAGAGGCCGGCGTTCGGCGCCTCATCCACTACTCGACGACGATGGTCTACGGCGCCCGGGGGGACAACCCGGCGTTCCTCTCCGAGGAGCACCCGATGCGCGCCGACGTGACCGACCGCTTCGTGAGGGACTCCGTCGAGGCCGAGCGGCACTGTCGCGATTTCGCGCGGCGCCACCCGGACGCGAAGGTGGCCGTCCTGCGCTTCGCCCCGATCCTCGCCGCCGAGAGGCGGGACTATCGGATCCGCTACCTCGAGGGGCCGATCGCCCTGACGATGCTCGGCTACGACCCGCTTCTCCAGTGGCTCCACCCCGACGACGCGAGCGAGGCCCTCCTCCGCGCAGTCGACACGCCGGAGGCGCACGGCGTCTTCAACGTCGCTCCGGACGGGGTCCTCCCGCTCTCCTCGACGCTCCTCCTCTTCGGTACGGTCTCCGTCCCGCTGCCGCACGCCGTCGCCTACGCGGCAGCCGAGGCGGCGTGGCTGGCCGGGCTCGCCACGGCGCCCGGTGCGCACGCCCACTACGTCCGGTTCCCCTGCGTCGCCGACAACGCGAAGTCGCGCCGCGTCCTGGGCTTCTCGCCGGCGAAGACGACGCTCGAGACCGTCGTCGAGGCCGCCCGCGCCCGGCGGGGGCGCGGGCGCGCGATCGACTTCGACGCGGTCGAGGAGGTCGTGCGGACGGCGACGTGGCGCCTCGAGCAGCGGCTCCGCCGGCCCGCGCCGCCGCCCCCCGAGGGAGAGGCGGAGCGGACGGTCCGCTCCGACGGGACGCGGAGGACGGCATGAAGACGAGAGCCTCGACCGTGCGCCCCGCCGCGGAGAAGCCGTTCGCGCCCAGCCTCGTTCCGGCGGCGCCCGACGCGCGTCTCCTCCGGGAGCTCGCGGGAGAGGCGGGGAAGCTCCTCGTCGCCCACCCCGAGCTCGCCTCGCCGCGGACCTGGATCGACCTCTGGAACCTCTTCCTGCACCGCAACCAGTCGCTGGAGCTCGACGACTTCGGATGGGACGAGTCGGCGGCGAAGGTCTGGGAGCCTCTCTTCGATTTCCTCTACCGGGTCTGGTGGCGCGTGACGCTGACCGGTGTCGAGAACGTCCCGAACGAAGGGCGCGCGCTCCTGGTCATCAACCACTCCGGCGTCCTTCCGTGGGACGGCGCGATGCTGAAGCACGGCCTCGCGCGCGAGCACCCCGCGCGGCGGAAGGCCCGGATGCTCGCGCTCGACATGTTCACGACGCTGCCGTTCCTCCAGCCCTGGCTCCGCCAGCTGGGAGAGGTCCGGGCCTGCCCCGAGAACGGCGAGAGGCTCCTCGAGCGGGACGAGCTCGTCGCCGTCTTCCCCGAGGGCGTGAAGGGCGTCGGGAAGAACTTCCGCGACCGCTACCGGGTCGCCCGCTTCGGACGCGGCGGCTTCGTCCGCCTCGCGCTGAAGACGCGCTCGCCGATCGTGCCGGTCTCGGTCGTCGGCGCCGAGGAGATCTACCCGATGCTCCTCAACCTCGCGTTCGTCGGGCGGCCGCTCGGCTTCCCCTACTTCCCGGTGACGCCGACGTTCCCGCTCCTCGGGCCGCTCGGCCTCGTCCCCGCGCCGACGAAGTGGTGGATCGACGTGGGCGCGCCGATCGACGCGGGCCTCGACCCGGCCTACGCCGAGCGTCCGATGATCGTGAACGAGGTGACGGACCTCGTCCGGTCGACGATCCAGCGGATGATCGACTCGCGCCTCGCCCGCCGCGGGAACGTCTTCACCGGCGAGTAGACGGGGCCCGGGCCGCGGCGGGCCGCGGTACCGTCCCGCGGCGCAGCGCCCGGCGGACGGACGTTGCGGGACGCAGCCGGAGGCCGTGGCGCTCGAAGACGCGCGAGAGGCGCCCGTACTCCGCGTCGAGCTTCTGCTGCGTCGTCCGGTAGGCGTACTCGGCGATTCGCACGCGGCCCGACGTCCGCATCATGTTCCGCATGAGGCGCGGAAGCTCTTCGGCCTTCGGCTCGAAGAGGACGATGTCGGCGTCGGGGTAGTCGCGACGGTAGCGGTCGAGGCCGTAGCGGAGCCGGGAATGGAGCGACAGGCGGAAGACCTGGTCGAGGACGGAGAGGAGGCCGCGGCCGGCGAGCGCTCCCTGCCCCGGGTAGCGGGGGGAAAGGGACGGCGCGAGCGGATAGCGGAGCGGGACGATCGGGTTCACGCAGAGGACGAGGCCGCAGCGCTCCTTGAGGGCGAGGGAGATGTGCGCCGTCTTCCTCACACCGCCGTCGATGTAGTCGACTCCGTCGATCCTCACGGGACGGAAGAAGCCGGGGAGGGCGCACGAGGCGGCCACGGCTCGCGAGATCGGGACGGCCTCGTCGCGCGAGGAGCCGAAGACGCGCGTCTCACCCGAGTCGAGGGCCACCGCCACGAGCCGAAGGTCGCGGCGCAGGGCGCGGAAGTCGTTCGTCCGCCCGGGGTGGGAGAGCCACTCGGCGAGCCACGCCTCGAGGCCGTCGAGGAGGAAGAAGCCGGAGGGGAGGAGGCCGGCGAGCGAGGCGACGAGGTCGGTCAGCGTGAGGTCGCCGGGGCTGTCGCGGAGGTCGCGGAGCGCCTCGAGGACGATCCTCGGGGCGGACACGACCCGCGAGGCGATCTCGCCGAGGTTGGGGCGGTAGAAGGAGAGCCGGTCGAGCCCCTCGCCGCGCGGGTGGGTCGCGTTGCGGTAGAGGACGGAGGGGGAGGTCCCGTTCGCGACGAGAGCCCCCACATAGGCGCCCGCGGAGACGCCGACGAAGACGTCGCAGTCCGTCAGCGAGAAGCCGTCGAGCCGGTCCTCGAGGGCGGCGAGGACTCCGATCTCGTAGATCGCGCCGGTGATCCCGCCGCCGGCGCAGACGAGCCCGCGACGGCTCGAGAGGGGGCGCGGGCTCGACGGGCCGCGGGAGGAGACGAGACGAAGCCGGGGTGCCGCCACGGAACCTCCTGAAAAGAAGACGGGCGCCGGGGGCGCCGGCGCCAGTCTATCCGGATCGGGGAAGGAGCCGCGGTGTCAGGCGCGCGTTCGGCTCCGCGGCTTCCGGGCCGGCGCGTGCAGCTGCTCCATCTTGCGTCCGAGCGCGTCGACCTTCGCCACCAGGGACTTCAGGTCCTTCTGCGTCGGGACGTTCAGGCGGTGCAGGGCCTTCTCGAGGGCGGGCTCGACGACGGCCGAGACGCGGCGGGCGACCTCGTCGGCGACGCGTCCGGCCTCGCGCGAGACGTCGGCCCCGACGGTCTTCAGGTTGGACTTCGCGTCGCGGACGACGCCTTCCACGAAGCGCTTCGGATCGCGGGCGAGCGTCTCGCCGGTCTTCTTCGCGCTGGTGGCGGCGGCCCGGACCGTCTTCTCGACCTTCGAGGCGACGGTGCGGGTCTCGTCCCTCACGGCGTCGACCTTCTCGACCGCGGTCCGGAGGGCCCGGTCGATCTGCGGCGGGACGTCGAAGGGGAGCGGCTTGGCGGCAGGAGCGGCTCGGCGGGTCGTCTTCCTCGTCATGGCTTTCTGGTCTCCTTCTTTCGTGCCGGCGCGGGGCGCGCGGCGTATTCGGATCGGGGCGCGGCGGAGCTCCCCTTCGGGAACGAGGCGGCGGCGAGGGCCTCGAGGTGGTCGAGCCGGCGGGCGAGCTCCTGGATCTCCGCGTGGATGGCCGGAGAGGACGCGGGGGGGACCCTGCGGACGAGGTCCCGGACACGACCGACGACGTCGGAAAGGCTTTCCCGGAAGACCGTTCCCACGTCTTCCCGGAGACGGGCCCCCTCCTCCCAGGTGAGCCGTCCTCGGCCGACGAGGCCGGCGACGATCCGCTCCACGTCGTGGCGAGCCGTCTCGACCCTCCGCGTGACGGGCGCGAACGTCTCGGCGATCCGCTCCGGCTGCGCCGCCTTTCGGACGGCGCCGGCCATGCGCGCCGCGCCGACCCTCTCGGCGACGCCGGCCACCGTCTCGGCCGCGTCGCTCCCGGCGCGGAGGAGGAGGGCGAGGGCATCCGTCGAGGCGGGGAACGCGACACGATCGGAGGCGAGAGCGCGCGAGAGGATCTTCGCGGTGATGTCCTCGCCCGTGTCGGCGGAGACGACGCGGATGCGGTCTCCTCCGGCGACGGCCCGGGCGATGTCGTCGAGCGTCACGAATCGGCGCTCGCTCTTCTCGTAGAGCTTCCGGTTCCGGTATCGGACGATCTCCCTGTGACGGCTCGTCATCGCCCGTACAATTTGACGCGCCGCGTAATGAATGTCAAGTAGCACGACGCGTTGATGCGGCGCGTTTCGGTTCGGCCCGGGGCCGGGGGAGCGCCGGCGTCCGCGCCTTCCGGACTAACATCCGCGGCATGAGCACCGTCTCCGCCCCCGCCCGCTACGCCCCGCCGGCCCTCCCGCGCGGGACGACGCTCCGGTGCCGCTCCTGGCTGACGGAAGCGCCCTACCGGATGCTGCTGAACAACCTCGACCCGGACGTGGCCGAGCGCCGCGAGGACCTCGTCGTCTACGGCGGCTCCGGCAAGGCCGCCCGAAATCCCGAGTGCCTCGAGGCGATCCTGCGCGAGCTCGAGAGGCTCGGCGACGACGAGACGCTCCTCGTCCAGTCGGGCAAGCCCGTCGCCGTCTTCCGCACCCACGCCGACGCCCCGCGCGTCCTCATCGCGAACTCGAACCTCGTCCCGAAGTGGGGGACCTGGGACGAGTTCCGGAGGCTCGAGGCGCTCGGCCTGACGATGTACGGTCAGATGACGGCCGGCTCGTGGATCTACATCGGGACACAGGGGATCCTCCAGGGGACGTACGAGACGTTCGCCGAGGCGGGCCGCCGGGACCTCGGCTCGCCCGACGGCTCGCTCG
>JAKLER010000294.1 GCA_022711615.1 Acidobacteriota bacterium | reverse complement strand
GTCCAGGGGACGCCTCAGGGCCCTGCCGAAGACGTGCCTCAGCACCCCGGCGAGCTCCCCGGGCGGCATCTCGTAGGCCCGCGCCGCGTTGAAGAGCGACAGCGAGAACGCCACCGAGAGGTTCAGGACGAACATCACGCCGATCCCGGCGAGGCCGCGCAGGAACGCCCCTTCGGCGAACCAGCCCTGCCCGAGGCTCGAGGCCGCGAGCCCGAGCTGTCCCGTCGAGAGCGTGACGTGCCGGACGTCGAAGGGGATGCCGAAGAAGCGGCCGATCGCGGGGGCGAACCCGAGCAGGAACCCGAGCGCGACGTTCGTCGCCCAGCCCGAGGCGTTCCGCGCGAGGGCGTCGGCGACGCGCCGCATCCGGTCGGCTCCGACGAGGCGGCCGAGCGGGTGGCGCGCGATCCCCTCGGGCAGCCGGTGGTAGGTCGACCAGTTCTCGAACCAGCCCCCCGCGACGCTGCCGAGCCAGAGGAGGACCCCCGTCAGCGCGGCGAAGAAGATCGTCCCGCTGTCGAACGGGCTGAGGACGAAGAAGGTCTCCCGCGCCGTCTTCTCGTCGACCCAGGGGCGCCCGGCGAGCGCGGACCACGCCGCCACGAAGACGGCCGCTCCCGCGCTGACGACGAAGACGTTCGAGAGCGCAGCGGCGAGCTGCGAGCTCGTCAGGCGGGCGAAGAAGCCGGCGATCTTCTCCTCGCGGTCGTCGCCCTTCGTCTCGCGCAGGATGCTCGCGAGGGCGGCCGCCGTCATCGCAGGCTGCTTCGTCGCGAGGATGAGGCCGAACGCCTGCATCACGAGGAAGCTGATCGCGTAGTTGAGGCCGTAGAGGAAGCCTTCGGGGAACGCCGCGAGGTGCCACTCGTGGACGAGCATCTTGAACGCCGCGGTGAAGACGGTGACGATCCCGCCGCCGGCGGCCGCGAGCCAGATGTGTCGGTACTCCGGGCGGGACGCGGCGACGTAGTGCTCCCCGGTCTTTCCGGTCCGGTCGACGATCTTCCGGTCGAGGAGGTGGAGGTTCCACCTCACGAGGTGGAGGACGCTCCGGTCTTCGTGGGCGTGCCTCACGAGGCGGGAAAGGAGCCTGTGGAGGGCCCGCGAGCGGTCGGGGCCGGGAGGGAGCGTCATCACGTCGGCCATGAGGGCCGTTCGTGTCAGGCAGCGGTCGATCACCTCGAGGCCGAAGACGACGTCGACGCTGACGCCCGCCTCCTCGAGGCGCCTCTGGATGGCCCGGACCTCCTTTCGGCACTCCCCCGAATCCTTGTTGAAGGCCTGCAGGACCGCGCCGACCTCCCGTTCGCAGAGCCAGGCTTCGAGGAGGGCGTCTCCGGAGCGGAGGAGCCGATGGAACGGGGACGCGGAGACGGAGCCGGGCGTCGCGCGCGAGCGCAGCTCCCGCGACAGCCCCTGCGCGTGGATTCGCGCCAGCAGGAGCCGGAAGCCGTCGGCGAAGGCCCTCGAAAGGGAAGCGGCCGCCTCGCGGGTGAGCCCCGTCTCGAAGAGGCGGACGAGCCGGTGGAGGTCGGAGAGGGGGAGGTCGCCGAAGGCGTCGACGTCGGCCTCGGTCCGGAAGAGCCGGGCGGCGATCTCGACGAAGTCATGGGCGTCGCGGGGAGACGGGATCAGCCGTGCGGAGACGCGGCCCCCGAGCTCTGCGAAGAAGCCCTTGTCGCTCGGAATGCCGACGTCGCCGAAGAGCGCGGTGCCGTCGCCCTCGGCGAAGAGCGCCGAGAGGGCCGAGAGGAACCCGGCCCGGAGGTCGGGGGAGGCTTCGAGCGCGTCGAGGATCGCGCCGATCCGGGAGCGCGGGCCGTTCGCGCCCGGCCGGGGGGCGGGCGAGTCTCGAAGGAGCCGGACGAAGGCGTCGGCGCGCTCCTCGGGCGAGCTTGCGGAGAGGACCGTCTCGACGAGCGCGCTCACGACGAGCGGAAGGATAGCGTCTCCCGATTGCCCGGTCCGGAAGCATAATTTCGTCGTGCCCGCGAACCTGACGCCGCCTTACCACGACGCCGAGGAGCGGTTCAAGGCGGCGACCACGCACGAGGAGAGGCTCGCGGCGATGCGCGAGATGATCGCGCTCCTCCCGAAGCACAAGGGGACCGAGAAGCTCTACGCGGACCTCAAGAAGAGGCTCGCGAAGCTCGAGAGCGAGGTCGAGCACGCCGCGCACGGCGGGCGGCGGGCGGACCCGGGGCACGTGAAGCGCGAGGGGGCCGGCCAGTGGGTCCTCCTCGGCGAGCCGAACGCGGGGAAGTCCTCTCTCCTCGCCGCGCTCACCCACGCCCACCCGGAGATTGGGGAGTACCCGTTCACGACCCGCGTCCCGCTCCCCGGCATGATGCCGTTCGAAGACGTTCAGGTGCAGCTCGTCGACACCCCGGCGGTCGCCGCGGGTCATACCGAGCCCTACCTGACGAACCTCGCCCACAACGCCGACGGCGTCCTGCTCGTCCTCGACGTGGCCGCGGACGACGGGGAGGAGTCGGCGAAGCTCCTCCTCGAGCTCCTCGAGAAGGCGCGCGTCTGGCCGCGCGTGAGGCCCCTCCCGCCCGACGCGCCGCCGTTCCTCGCCGTGAGGCCCGTGATTGCGCTCGGGAACAAGCGTGACCTCGACGACGGGACCTTCGCCGAGATGGCGCGCGAGGCGATCGGGGCGGACCTGCCCTTCCACCCGGTCTCGGCCCTCTCGGGCGAAGGGCTCGACGACCTGCGGCTCCTCCTCTGGCGCGAGCTGCGGCGGATCCGCGTCTACGCGAAGGAGCCCGGGAAGAAGCCCGACCTCGCCGCCCCGTTCGTCCTCCCCGACGGCGCGACGGTCCACGACCTCGCGGAGCGGGTCCACAAGGACGTCGCCGCCGCGCTGAAGTTCGCGCGGATCTGGGGTCACGCGAAGTTCGACGGGCAGCAGGTCGACCGGGCCCACGTCCTCGCGGACCGCGACGTCGTCGAGCTGCACGCCTGAGCCCGCGCGGCGCGCCCGGAAGCGCGAAGGCCCCCGGACGGGGGCCTTCGGCCGGTACGGGAGCCGGCAGGGTCAGCTCTTCGGGGCCTCGAGGGCGGCCCGCGCCTTCGCGAGCTCCGCCTTCTTCGCCTCGTCGACCTCCGGGTAGGCGAGCTCCATCCTCTCGAGCGCGTCGATCACCGCCGAGGCGACGACGAGGCGGGTGTACCACTTCGCGTCGGCCGGCACGACGTACCACGGCGCCCAGGGGGTCGCGGTCGCGCGGATCGCCTCCTCGTACGCCTCCTGGTAGGCGTCCCAGTACTTCCGCTCCTCGACGTCGCCGAGCGCGAACTTCCAGTTCTTGTCGGGCTCCTCGAGCCGGTCGAGGAAGCGCTTCCTCTGCTCCTTCCTCGAGACGTTGAGGAAGAACTTCACGACGGCGATCCCGTTCCGCGTCAGGTAGCGCTCGAAGGAAGCGATGTCCTCGAGGCGCTCCTTCCAGATCTTCTTCGTGACGAGCTCGGGAGGGAGCTTCTGCCCCGCGAGGATTTGCGGGTGGACCCGGACGACGAGGACCTCCTCGTAGTACGAGCGGTTGAAGATGCCGATCCGCCCCCGCTCCGGGAGGCACTTCGTCGTCCTCCACAGGAAGTCGTGGTCGAGCTCCTCGGCCGACGGCGTCTTGAACGCGAAGACCTGACACCCCTGAGGGTTCACGCCCGACATGACGTGCTTGATCGTCCCGTCTTTCCCGGCCGCGTCCATCGCCTGGAAAACGAGGAGAAGGGCCCTCTTGTCCTGCGCGTAGAGCCTGTCCTGGAGGGAGGCGAGCAGCTCGACCCCCTTCTCGAGCTTCTCGGCCGCGTGATCCTTCTCGAGCTTCAGCCCGCCCGTGTCTCCCGGGTCGAAGTCCTTCATCCGGAACTTCCTCCCGTTCTCGACGCGGTAGGGGCGGGAGAGCTTCGCGTCCTTGCCCATGTCGGTCTCCTTTTCCCGATCGGCTCGATCGGTCTCGTTCCCGGGGCGGAATGCGCTCTGGCGAGTCTATCCGGCAGAGCCGGCCGCGAAGGAGCGGCGCGCGACCGCCTCCGCGACCGCAACGGCGGCCGCCTCGGAGCGGTCGGGTCCGGGGCCCGCGATCGAGATCACGCGGACCCCGGCCCGCGCCAGCTCCTCGGCGAAGAGGCGGTGCATCTCCTCCCGCGCCTCGCCGCGGTCGCGGACCCCGTCGGCGCTCCAGGGAAGGTCGGGCGCGCAGAGGAGGTAGAGGTCGGCCCGCCGGGCGCGGGCGGCCTCCTCGACCCACTCGGGGCACGCGCCGTAGTAGTGCCGGGCGTAGACGACCGTGGAGAGGAGGTCGGTGTCGAGGACGAGGAGACTCGTCGCGCGCGCCTCCGCGGCGTCGGCCCCGGCCATCTGCCCGCGCGCGATCGGCTCGACGTCCTCCGGCCCGAGCGGCGCCGGCTTCGCCTCGCAGTAGCCGCGGCTGAACTCGGGCACCCACGGCGCGCCGAACCGCTCGGCGAGCGCGCGCGCGAGCGTCGTCTTCCCCGTGCACTCCGAGCCGGTGACGACGACGCGGAGCGGCCTCACGCCGGCTCCGCGGCCGGGGCGGCGTCCGAGGCCGGAGGCGCCTCGAGCGAGCGCCGCCAGTCGCGCAGGCCGATCACGCAGAGCGCGAGGAAGATCGCGTAGAGGAGCGCCGTCAGCCAGAGCCCTTTCGCGAGGTACATCCCGACGTACCCGACGTCGACGGCGATCCAGAACCACCAGGTCTCGAGCTTCTTGACTGACTGGAGGTACTGGGCGACGAGGCTGAAGGCGGCGAGCGTCGAGTCGACGAACGGGAACGCGGCGTCCGTCCCGCGGTGGAGACCCCAGCCGAGCGCCGCCGCGAAGACGGCGCCCGCCAGGACGAGACCGGAAAGGAGCGGGCGCGAGGCGCGCGAAACCGCGAGCCTCCCGCCCCCCTCGCCGCCGTGGAGCCACTCCCACCAGCCGTAGGCGCAGACGGCGAGGAAGACCCCCTGCAGCCCCATGTCGGCGTAGAGCTTCGCCTGCGCGAAGACGACGGCGTAGAGCGCGACGTTGACGATCC
>JAKLER010000293.1 GCA_022711615.1 Acidobacteriota bacterium | reverse complement strand
AGGCCCCGCCCGCCGGAACTCTCGCCGCGGCGCTCGCCCGTTCCGCCGGCGCGGTCGCCGTCGTCGCCCCCGAGGCATCGCCGGGCGGGCGGCCCGTCGCGCGGCTCCTTCCCGTCGCGAGCCCGGTCCCGCCCGTCCGGTTCGTGTCGCGTGTCGTGCGCGAGCCCGGGCCGCTCGCGGCCTCGACGCGCTTCCTCCGCGATCGGGCCCCGGTCGACGCGGCCGTGCTCTCCGCTCCCGGGCCTCCGCTCGTCCCTTCGGCCGGGCGGGTCCTGCGCGTCTCGGACCGTCCCGACCGGCTCGAGGTCGAGGTCGAGGTCGCCGGCCCCGCGCCCGGCTACCTGTACGTCGCCCGTCCCTTCGTCGCCGCCCGGCGCGCCACGCTCGACGGTCGGCCGGCCGTCGTCGAAGACGCCAACGTCGGTTACACGGGCCTTGCGGTTCCGCCCGGCCGGCACGTCGTCCGTTTGCGGCCTTCGGGGGGATGGCTGATGATCGCGGCCGTGATGACGATCCTCGGGCTCCTCGCCCTGGTCGCTCTCCTTCGCCGGAACCCGTCGCCCCGCGCGGCGAGCGCATGAGCCTCTCCCGGAACACGCGTCGCCGCCTCGCGCTCTACGGCGGCGCCGCGCTCGTCGCGGCCGCCGCGCTCGCCGGGCCGAAGCTCGTCCGGTCCCGCGCGCCGAGGGTGGAGATGCGGTCGCTCGACCTCGCCGAGATGCGGCGGCACGAGGCGACGCGCCTCCTTCGCGAGTACGTCGGGATCGACTCGCAGAACCCCCCGGGCCGGACGGTCGAGACGGCGCGCTTCTGGGCCGAGAAGCTCGGCTGCGAGGGGATCCCGTTCGAGATCGTCGGAGACGACCCGGAGCGTCCGATCGTCGTGGCGCGGCTCTCGGGTCGCACCCGGGGAGACGCGCTGCTTCTCCTCCATCACATGGACGTCTTCCCCGTCGGGGACCTCTCTGCCTGGGACCTCCCCCCCTTCGCCGCCGCGGACGGCGTCGGCGACCTCGTCCAGTACGTCTGCGGGCGCGGGACGCTCGACATGAAGGGACAGGGGATCGCCGATTTCCTCGCGATCGCGTCGCTCCGCAGGGACGGAATCGTCCCCGAGCGGGACGTCGTCTTCGTCGCCGAGCCGGGGGAGGAGACCTACACGCCCGAGATCGGGATCGGATGGGTCCTGGAGAACCGTCCCGACCTCCTCGACGGAGTGACCGATGTCCTCAACGAAGGCGGCGTGAACGAGGTCAGCGGGGACAGGATCGCCCGGTTCGGCATCGAGGTCCTCCAGAAGTCGAACGTCATCGCCACGGCGCATGCCCGGGACGAAGCCGCCCTTCGGGCGCTTCGGGACCTCCTCGAGCGGAAGATGTCCGAGGAGCCGTTCCGGGTCCTCGACGAGGTTCAGGACTTCCTCTCCTTCGTCGGCCCCTCGCGATCCGATATCTGGGGACACCAGATGAACGACGCCCGGGCGGCCGTCGCGTCGGGGAGGCTGGCCGAGGGGATCCCGGAGGTCTACCGGTCGCTCTTTCGCGACATGTACTACTGGGGCGAGCCGAAGCGCGCGGCGACGGGGGGCGGATTCTCCATGGACCTGGTCGCGACGCTGCTGCCGGGCCGTTCGGCACGTGCCCGCTGGGAGGAGATGGAGCGATGGGCGGCGCCGCTCGGCGTGCGCCTGACGCTGCGGCACGTCACCCCCGACAGCGTCCCGGCGGAGCGGCGAGGTCGCGCGTGGGAGACGCTCCACACGGTCCTCGCGCTCGATCCGGACGAGGACGCGGACGTCGGACCGTACGTCCTGACGGGGAGCTACACGAACCTCTCCTACCTGCGGGCGCGCGGCATCCGCTCCTACGGCGTCTCGCCGTTCGCGGTGAACCTCCTGGACGCCGTGACGATCCACAGCAAGAACGAGAGGATCCGCCTTCCCGCGTACCTGGAAGGGGTCGAGAGAACGAAACGGATCGTCCGCGAGTACGCCCTGCAGCCTTGAGGGCGCGGAAGGAGGAGGGTATGCCGACCGTCGGCTTCTATTACCAGCGCCCGGGGTGAACGAGCTGCGGACGCACCCGTGAGGTGCTCGAGAAGACGAAGGCCCGGGTTACGGAGGAACGTTCCGCGAAGGCGACTCCTCTGAAGGACGGCGACGTCCGCGCGCTCCTCGCCGCGGTCGACGAGGTCGTGATCGCGAAGGGGAAGAAGGCCGCCTCGCGAAGCGCGCGGGAGGTCGTCCTCGACGACCTCAGGGGTCCGACCGGGAACTACAGGGCGCCGATGCTTCGCGTCGGCCGAAGGCTCCTCGTCGGCTTCCATCCGGAGGCTCTCGCGGACCTGCTGGGGAGCTGACCGGGAGCGGGCCGGGCGCTCCCGCGCCGTCCGGGGGAACGGGAGAAGGCGGCCGCGGGATGCCGCGGCCGCCCTCCGTCGTACGGGGCCGTCCGGCCGGGAAGGGCCGCGGCTACTTCGCGGGCGGGAGGATGACCGTGTCGATCACGTGGATGACGCCGTTGGAGGCCCCGACGTCGGTCTTCACGACGTTGGCGTCGTTCAGCTTCACCTTGCCGTCCTTCACGGCGATCTTCACCGAGGAGCCTTCGACGGTCTTCGCCTCGGAGAGCTTGACGACGTCGGCGGCCATCACCTTGCCGGAGACGACGTGGTAGGTGAGGACCTTCGTGAGCCGGGCCTTGTCGGCGAGGAGCTTCTCGAGCGTGCCGGCGGGGAGCTTCTTGAACGCGTCGTCGGTCGGCGCGAAGACGGTGAAGGGACCTTTCCCCTTCAGCGTCTCGACGAGGCCGGCGGCCTTCAGCGCCGTGGCGAGCGTGCTGAAGCTGCCGGCGGCGACGGCGGTTTCGACGATGTCCTTGCCCGGGTGGTGGTCCGCGCGAGCGGGGGCCGCGACGGAGACGGCGAGCAGAAGGGCAGCGGCGGACGCGGCGATGGTCTTCTTCATTGTCTTTCTCCGGTACGGGCGCCTCGGGCGCCCTTCGCGGCAATCTACGGAGGGGCGCGCCCCGGCGGATTGCGGCGGCGTCGCGGAGGCCGGCTGCGCCCCTAGAATCCGTCCATGGAAAAGGTCCACATCGACGGCGTCGAGATCGCCCTCGCGCACCCCGACGAGTTCCCGCTCGAGTGGAAGGGGCGGCGCGACCTCCTCGACCAGCTCCTCGCCGCGTGGCTCGTCGTCGAGAAGGGGGACCTCCCGCTCCACCCCCGTCTGGTCGGAAAGCCCGGGGTCGGCAAGACCACGCTCGCCTACGCCGCCGCGAAGAGTATCGGGCGCCCCGCCTGGGTCTTCCAGGCGACGATGGACACCCGCCCCGAGGACCTGCTCGTCACGCCGGTCGTCGCGGGCGAAGGAAAGATCCGCTACGTCGCCTCCGGCGTCGTCACGGCGATGCTGAAGGGGGGCGTCGCGATCCTCGACGAGGGGAACCGGATGAGCGAGAAGTCGTGGGCCTCGCTCGCGCCGCTCCTCGACGCGCGCCGGACCGTCGAGTCGATCGTCGCGGGCGTGAAGATCCGGGCACACCCCGACTTCCGCTTCGTCACGACGATGAACGACGACGCCTCGACGTTCGAGCTGCCCGACTACGTCAACTCGCGCCTCACGCCGACGATCCTCGTCGACTTTCCCGACGAGGAGGAGGAGCTCGCGATCCTGGCGGGGAACCTCCCGTTCGCGCCCGAGGCGCTCCTCCGCTGGGTGACACGCTTCCTCCGGAGCGCCCACGAGGCGGAAGAGCCGTTCAGCGTGAGGGATGGCATCAACGTCGCGCGCTACGCGCTGAAGCGCCTCGCACAGGGCGGGGGAGACGCCGGCGAGCGGCTCCTCGAGGCGGTGAAGTTCGTCCTCGGCGAGGATGC
The DNA here is from genome assembly GCA_022711615.1 of Acidobacteriota bacterium. GTDB lineage: Bacteria > Acidobacteriota > Thermoanaerobaculia > UBA5066 > UBA5066 > UBA5066. Next base: position 1,204 of record JAKLER010000293.1, on the reverse strand, counting down.
GATCGTCCACGCCCCCGTCCCGCGCGAAGGCGCACCCGAGCCGCGCGGCCCGCACCGCGTCTGACGCGGCAGCCGGCATGAAGGGACGCGGGTCGAGGCCTCGTCACCCGAGGTTTCGGGCATCTTGAGCGGGCACGTCGCCTGCCCCGCGCCCGATCCCGCGACCGGCGTCGTCCGCGCGGGCGACGGGCTCTTCCTCCTCCCGACGCTCCACCAGTCGGTCGAGTTCGCGGTCCTCGTCCGCCGCGCCTTCTTCGCCCTTCGCCCCACGGCCGTCGCCGTCGAGCTCCCCTCCACGATCTCCGAAGCCTTCCGAAAGGCCGTCCTCCGCCTCCCGCTCCTCACCGTCGTCCTCTGGCCCGACGGCGAGGAGACGGTCTACCTCCTCGTCGAGCCGCACGAGCCGATGGCCGAGGCCGCGCGCCTCACCCTCGAGAACGGCGTCGCGCTCCACCTCGTCGACCGGGACGACGGCAGCTACCCGCTCCGCCGCGAGGCGCTCCCCGACCCGTACGCTCTCACGAAGACCGGCCCGGCGCCGTTCCTCTCCGCGCTCCTCGACGCCTTCCCGCCGTCCGACGACGAGGCCGACCTCCTTCGCGAGCGGGCGATGGCCGTCCGCCTCCGCCGCCTCGCCGACGCGGGCGAGCGCGTCCTCTGGGTGGGCGGCGTCGCGCACGCCCGCGGCATCCTCCGCGCGCTCGACGAGCCTCTCGCCGAGCCCTTCGGCCGCGTGCGGCGCGAAGGGGTCCGCCTCGCGGCGCTCTCGGCCGAGTCGAGCCGCGAGGTGATGAGCGAGATCCCGTTCGTCGCGGCGGCCTACGAGTCCGCCCGCTCTTCTGGCGGCGCCTTCCGCTTCGACGCCGGCACCGACACCCTCCGCGTCGTCGACCGGCTCCTCCGCGAGGCGGCGGAGCGCTACCGGAAGAGCCGCGACGAGGAAGTGCCGCGGACGGCCTTCCGGGTCCTCCGGCAGTTCTCCCGGAATCTCGCCCTCACGGAGAACGTCCTGACGCCGGGCTTCTACGAGCTCGTCGTCGCGGCGCGCGGCGTCGTCGACGACGACTACGCCTGGGAGGTCTTCGACCTTGGCGCCACCTGGCCCTGGCCCGATACGACCGCGAGCCTCCCCGTCGTCACGCTCAAGGGTGAGGACCTCCACCTCGACGGCAAGCCGGTCCGCTTCCGCCGCCGCTTCCCGGGG
>JAKLER010000292.1 GCA_022711615.1 Acidobacteriota bacterium | reverse complement strand
TCCGGCGCGGGCACCGCGTGATGGTGCAGGTGCAGAGCAGCTGGTTCCCGCTCGTCGACCGAAACCCGCAGACGTTCGTCCCGATTCGCACCGCGAAGGAGAGCGACTTCCGCCCGGCCACGATGCGGGTCCACGACGGAGCGGAGAGCTCTTCGCGGGTCGTCCTGCGGGTGCTGCCGGGGGAGAGGCCGTAAGGCCGAGACGCCACACCGGGACGGCCATCGAGGACCCAGCCTCCAACGCCTGAGTAGACTCCCGGAATGCCACGACTCGACTGCAAAAGGGTCAGAGGCTTCGCGGCCGAGATCGCGGCTCTCGCCGTTCTCGTCATCGTCGCCCTGGCGGCCGTCAGGGGGCACGAGAAGGACGATTCGGCCACCGCAGACGAAGGCATCCATCTGTTCGCGGGAGCCGAGTACGTCGAGAACGGCACCTTCTGGATGAACCTCGAGCACCCCCCCCTGATGAAGGCTCTCGCAGGACTCTCCCTGAAGCCGCTCCGGCTGACCCCTCCAGCCGGAGGCAGGTCCCGCGAGGGGACTCCGCACAACGATTACTCCCGCTTCCTCTACTTCAACAGTGTCCCCGCGCACGAGATCCTTCGGGCGGCCCGGCGTCCCTTCCCTCTCGTCTTCGGCCTCCTGATCGTCGTCGTCTGGGCGACGGCCCGCACCCTCGCGAACCCCGGCGCCGGGCTTCTCGCCGCGGGGCTGATCGCGCTCGACCCCGGTTTCGTCGCCCACGCCAGCATTGTCCATACGGACGTCGGCGCCGCGCTCACGATGACGGCAGCTCTCGTCCTTGCGCTCGCGGCGGCAAGGCGCAACTCCCTGGCCCTCTGGGCCGTTTCCGGCCTCGCCCTCGGGGTCGCCCTCGCGACGAAGTTCTCGGCGGTACTTCTGCTTCCGCTCTTCGCCGCGATAGCGCTCCTCGCGTTCCTCGCCGAAGGAAGGCTCCGGACGGCCCGTTCCGCAGCGAAGATGGCCCTCGGCATCGGAATGGCGGGCGTGATCGCCCTCGGGCTCCTCGCCGCGACCTACGCCGTCAACATGAGGGCGATGCCGGCAGGGAGGCCCTCCGCCTGCGTCGCGGGGTTTCTTTCCGGCCGCGGAGCACCACCCGACGTCGTCGACCGGTATGCGCGACTCTCTCTCGCCGTGCCTTCGCTCGGGCACTGGGTCGCCGGGATCAAGGGCGTCGCGCTCCTGAGCACGGGGGAACGCGAGAACGTCAACTTCTTCCGCGGCGAGATCTCGCGCTCCGGGTTCCTGACCTACTTCCCCGCCGCCTTCGCCCTGAAGTCGACGCCTGCCTTCCTTCTCCTTCTCGCCGCCGCACTCGCACTCGGACGCCGCGAGCTCGCGACCTACTGGGTCGGCGGTCTCCTCCTCGCCGCGTCTTTCTACTTCGCGATGTCGATGACGTCGTCCTTCAACATCGGCGTCCGCCACCTCTTCCCGGTCTACCCGCTTCTCGCGATATCCGGGGCCGTCGTCCTGGCCGGTCGGCTACCGGTCCGCCGTTTCGCGCCGGTGGCAGCCGGCCTCGTCCTCTCGGCGGGGGTCTCGCTCGCATCAGCCCACCCGCTCGAGCTCGGCTACTTCAATTTCGTCCTCGGCAGCTCCGAGCGGGGCGCGGAGTGGTTCGCCGACTCGAACGTCGACTGGGGGCAGGACATGAAGCGCCTCGGCGACTACCTCCGTGACACCGGCACGGAGACGAAGACGACCATCGTCGCCTACAGCGGTCTCGCCACGAACTACTACTCGCGTTCTTGCCAGCTCCTCGATCCCTCGAGGCCCATCTCCCCGGGCCGCTATGCGATCTCGGACTCGATGCAGGCGGTCGGACCGGAGTTCCTCGAGGGGTTGGAGGGGAAAGCCTCGGCGGATCAGCTCCGTTCGCTGCTCTCCCAGCTTCGGACACGAGGAAGGCGGCTGGGGCGCGTCGGTGCTTCGATCACGATCTGGGAGCTTCCGGGCTGACGTCGGTCCGCCTTCGCACGCGCCCCGGCCGTCAGCGCTCGAGTCCCCTTCGTCCGACTGCGTAGAGCTGCGCTCCCCGCGAACGGGAGTTCAGCGCAAACGCGCCCCTGAGGAGGGCGCAGACCAGCCTTTCGCTCAGGCCATACGGTCGGTCGCCGAATCGGCGGAACGAGGCGTCGGGATCCCGGTTCGCCCACCATTTCGAGAGATCGTGAAACGGAAATCCCGCGTTCCACACGCGTGGCTCCGTCCAGCCTGTCTTCACGAGGAGCGATTCCAGGACCTCTCGCGTGTAGTGCTGGCGGTGACCGACGCGGCGCTCGGTCTCCCGGACCGGACCGCTCTGGGTCGTCAGAAGGAGGCGGCCTCTTCCCGGCGTCGCGAGCCGGAGAGCGTTCCCCAGGAAGGCCTCCGGCTCATCCAGGTGCTCGAGGATCTCGGACGCGACGACGACATCCCACCGTCCGGAGAGACTCTCATCCTCGGCCATGGGCCTCTCCAGGTCCGCAACCGCCCAGCGGATCTTCGACCCGCCACGCCGGTTCGCCTCAATCTGCCGGCTCGAAAGGTCGAGGCCTGCGAGTTCGACACCGGGGAGGCGGGCCTCGATCTCTCTCAGGAGCCCCCCTCCGCCGCAGCCGAGGTCGACGAGCGATCGGACCGGCTCCACCTGCACGAGGGACAGGATCGTGGAGACCCGAGCCCGCGGCGCCGCCATGAGACGCCAGTAGTCCTGCTGGCCGGCGGACGCGGCCTCGTAGTAGGCACGGTTCACCCGCGCCGCCTCGGTCTCGGCCGCGCCGTCCCCGCTCACGCGCAGCCCCCTCCCGCGGCAGCCGGCCGCGTCCCGACGAATGAGCCCCACCATAGCTGGAACATCAGGAGGTTGAAGAGGCGCTTGCGGTGATCGCGACGCCCTGCCGCGTGCTCCCCGAGGAGTCTCGCCACGAAGGCCGGCTCGAAAAGACCGTGGCGCGCGAGGGAGGTCGGAGAGAGGACGTCCTCGAGGAGCTCGCGGAGCTCCCCGCGGAACCACCTGCCGAGCGGGGCGCCGAAGCCCTTCTTCGGCCGCTCCACGGTCTCGGCGGGGAGGCGGCCCGCCGCCCACGCCTTGAGAAGGGCCTTTCCCCGCGCGCCGCGCAGCTTCCGGTCGGCAGGGAGAGCACGCGCGAACGCGACCATCTCGGGCGCGAGGAAGGGGACCCGCACCTCGAGCGCGCACGACATGCTCGCCCGGTCGACCTTCACGAGGACCTGGTCCTGCAGGTAGAAGCGCTGGTCGGTGCGGAGAAGCGCCTCGAGCCCCTCTCGGCGCGGGACGTCCGCCGACGGCTCGTGCAGGAGCTCCTCGAACGCCGGCTGGAGGCTTTCGTCGTGCGCACGGAGGAGAAACGGGAGCTCCTCCGGCAGGAAGGTCCCGAGCCAGCGTGCATTTCTGAGGACGGGATCGGGGTCGAGGCCCGCGAGGAACTTTCGGGCCCGGAAGTCGACCGAGAGGTTGTCGAGGTTCACCGGGAGGAGGGTGTCCGCCGCCCCCGCGAGCGCCCGCCGGACGGGCGCCGGGAGATGCGACGGTCCGCGCGCGAGCCTCGCGGCGCGGTAGGTCGGGTAGCCGGCGAAGAGCTCGTCCGCCCCGTCCCCGGAGAGCGCCACGGTGACGTGCCGCCGCGCGAACCTCGAGAGGAGGAGCGTCGGGAAGATCGACCCGTCGGCCACGGGCTCGGAAAGGACCTCGGCGACCGACGGCACGAGGTCGAGCAGCGCGCGGGGCCCGAAGACTTCGACGTGGTGGTCGCTGCCGATCGACGAGGCGACGAGGGCGGCCCAGCGGGCCTCGTCGAAGGACGGGTCCTCGAACCCGATCGAGAAGGTCGAGATCCGCGACGGCGAGACCTCGGCCGCCGTCCGGGCGACGATCGAGGAGTCGAGGCCTCCGGAGAGGAAGACGCCGACGGGGACGTCGGCCACGAGCTGCCGTTCCACCGTCCGGTGGACGAGGCGGTCGAACTCGGCAACGTCGGCCGCGAAGGCCCCGGGCCCTCCCGCGACGGGCGGCGGCGGCGGCGCGTAGCGCCGGATCGACCGCCGGCCCGCGCCGTCCAGGTGGAGGAGATGCCCCTCGCGGAGCTTCGTGACGCCGCGGACGATCGACATCGGGCCCGGCACGAAGTCGAGCTGGAGGTAGGCCTGGAGCGCGGCCGGGTCGACGATGGGAGGCACGAGGCCGCTGGCGAGAAGGGCGCCGAGCTCCGACGCGAAGACGAGGCCCTCGGGCCGCTCCGCAAAGTAGAGGGGCTTGACGCCCATCGGGTCCCGGACGAGGTACGCGTCGCCGCTGCGGGAATCGAAGAGGCAGAACGCGAAGATGCCGTCGAGCCGCGCGAAGGCCCGCTCGCCCTCGAGGAGGAACAGGCCGGCGATCGCCTCGGTGTCCGAGACCGAGCGGAGCTCCAGGCCGGCCCGGAGGCACTCGTCCCGAATCTCCCGGTAGTTGTAGATCTCGCCGTTGAAGACGATGCAAACGGAGCGCCGGGCGTCCCAGAGCGGCTGGGACGCGGCGTCCGACAGGTCGAGGACCCGAAGCCTCGTGTGCCCCAGGAGGGCCCCCGGAAGCCGCTCGACCCCCGCGGCGTCCGGACCCCGGTGGGCGAGGTGCGCGCCCATCTCCTCGAGCGCGCAAGAGAGGTCGCCGCGTGGGGCGAGGATGCCGTGGATGCCGCACATGAACGCCCCTGCACCGTCCCGGACTATCCGACCCCGGGCGTCCCGCCGGCCTCCGCGCGCTTTCCGACCTCGTCGATGATCCGGTAGCTCCTCTTCCCGCCGACCCTGTGCAGGACCCGGATGTTGATCTCGGCCAGGAGGCCCGACGTGACGCAGACGAGGGAAGCCACGTACATCAGGAGCATGAAGAAGACCATCGGGGTGCTCTCGGGGTGGCCGCGGAAGAGCGCCCTCCAGGCGACGAGCAGGAACGCCGCGGTGCCAAGACCGAAGAAGACGAACCCGAGCTTGCCGAAGAAGTAGGCCGGCTTGGAGCCGTAGGTGTTGAGCATCTTGACGGTGAGGAGGTCGATCAGGACCTTGTAGACCCTCGAAAGGCCGTACTTGCTC
>JAKLER010000291.1 GCA_022711615.1 Acidobacteriota bacterium | reverse complement strand
CAGGAGGAGCGCCTCGGTCATGAAGCTCTTGAAGACCTCGCGGCCCGAGGCGCCGATCGCCATCCGCACGCCGACCTCGCGGACCCTCTCGCCGAGGCTCGCGAGCTGGATGTTCACGTTCACCATCCCGCCCCCGATGAGGGAGAGGATCCCGGCGAGCATGAAGATCATGTTGTAGACCTGCCCCTGGCTCTGCCGCTTGCGGATCCGGGCCGCGATGTCGTCGATCCTCACGTCGTCCTGCTGGCGGTGGTTCGCCTTCAGGAGCGACGCGAGGTCGCGGGAGAAGCCCTCCATGAGGCTCAGCTCCGGGATCTTGAACGTCACGCGGTCGACCCTCTCGTAGCGGTCGCCGTTCATCCGCGAGGCGACGAGGGCGGCCGGCACGGCGACGATCCGGTTCCGCCAGGCCATGGCGTTCGGCTCGCCGTCGCGCCAGCGGAAGACGAGCTCGCGGAGGACGCCGACGACGACGACCGGGACGTCGCCGACACGGACCGTCTGGCCGACCGCGCCGCCCGACGGGAAGAACGCGGCCGCCGCCTCGGCGCCGAGGAGGCAGACGGGGGCGCCCGCGGCGAGCTCCGTCGAGGAGAAGGCCCGCCCCTCCTCGACGTCGTAGCCGTTCAGCGGGAGGAAGTCGCCGCCGATCCCGCTGACGGAACGTTCCTGGTCGGCGTACGGCGACCGGACGCGGGCGCGGGCGAAGCGCTGGACGCTCGTCGCGTGGACGGCCTTCCGGTTCATCCCCTCGCCGTCGACGGCGTCGGCGTTTCGGAGGCCGAGGTTCGCCCGCTGGAGGGCGGTCGGGTTCCCGTCGCTGGCGACGGCCGCGGGCTGGACGTTCAGGCGCTCGATGCCGCCGAGCTTCCGCCAGCGCTCGTCGGAGCGCCGCTGGCTCGAGTCGGAGATCGCGAACCCGCCCAGGACCGAGGCGACGCCGACCATGATGCCGAGCCCCTGGAGGGCCGAGCGGCCGAGGTTCTCCCGGATCTCGATCCAGGCCTCGGCGACCCGCTGGCGGAAGGCGCCGGAGAAACGCACGTCAGGCCGCCTTCGCCTCGGGGAGGCGGATCAGGCCGTCGTGGAGCTCGACGCGCCTTTCGGCGAGGGCGGCGATCGAGGGGTCGTGCGTCACGAGGACGACGGTGTGCCCCTGCGCGTGGAGGTCGCGGAAGAGGGCGAGGACCTCGGCGCCGGTCTTCGAGTCGAGGGCCCCCGTCGGCTCGTCGGCGAGGAGGAGGGCCGGGCGGTTCGCGAGCGCGCGGGCGATCGCGACGCGCTGCCGCTGGCCGCCGGAGAGCTCGGCGGGGAGGCGCCCCGCCTTCTCCGGGATCCCGACCTTCTCGAGGAGCTCGAGGGCGCGGGCGCGACGCTCGCGGCCGCCGACGCCGGCATAGAGCATCGGGAGCTCCACGTTGCGGGCGACGGTCGCCTTCGGCAGGAGGTTGTAGGTCTGGAAGACGAAGCCGACCTTCTCGTTGCGGATGCGCGCGAGCGCGCCGCCCGAGAGCCCCTCGACGGCCTGCCCGTCGAGCGCGTAGGTGCCGCCCGTCGGCGAGTCGAGGCAGCCGAGGATCGCCATCAGCGTCGACTTCCCCGAGCCGGAGGGGCCGACGAGCGCGACGAACTCCCCGCGACGCACCTCGAGGTCGATCCCGCGGAGGGCGTGCACGGCGTTCCCGTTCAGGCCGAAGACCTTCGTGAGGCCGCGGGTCGCGATGACGGCGTCCATGCTCAGTTGTCCTCGTCCTTCTCGACCTTCTTGCGGGTCGGGTCCTCGAGGCACACCTTGTCGCCGGGGGTGAGGCCCGCGAGGACCTCGACGCGCTCGAGGGTCGCGATGCCGGCCTTCACCGGGACGGGGTTGAAGTAGTCCTTCCAGTTCTCGGAGAGCCAGACGAACTTCGCCCGGCCCGAGAGGCCTTCCTTCGCCTTCGCGACGGCTTTCGGGTCGAGGTCCTTCTTCAGGACGAAGGCGACCGTCTCCCCCTCGCGCTTCTGGAGCGCCTCGAGCGGGAGCGAGAGCGCCTTCGTCCGCTTCTCGCCGAGGATCTCGACGTTCGCGCTCATCCCGGTCCGAAAAGCGTCGCCGAGCTCGTCGAGGGCGACCTCGATCTCGAAGACCTTCACCTTCTCGACGAGCGTTGCCGCCGGGGCGACGAAGCGGACCTTCCCGCCGAAGACCTTCTGCGGGTAGGCGTCGAGCGTGATCCTCACGGGCTGGCCGACGCCGACCTTCGCGATGTCGACCTCGTTCAGGTTCACCTTCACGATGAGCGACTTCAGGTCGGCGACGGTGAAGAGGACGGTGCCGGCGTTGAAGGAGGAGACGCCGGAGGTGACCGTCTCGCCGAGCTCGACGCCCCGCTTGATGACGACGCCCGTCATCGGGCTCGCGACCCGCGCGACCTGCGAGGAGGCGGCGGAGGAGATCGGGATGCCGTGGTCCTCGACGATCCGGTAGCGGGTCCGCGCCGCCTTGAGCGATTCGGCGGCGACGTCGCGACGGGCGACGTAGTCCTTCAGCGTCTCGTGCCCGACGAGGCCGGCGTCCCAGAGCGCCTGCTGGGCCTTCAGCTGCCGCTCCGCGTCCTTCAGCCCCAGCTCGGCCTGCGTCACCGCGGCCGAGACCTCCGAGAGCGACTGGGCCTGGGTGACGTCGGGCTCCACCTCGGCGAGGACGTCCCCCGCCTTCACGACCGCTCCCTCGCGGACGTTCAGCTTGACGACGCGCCCCGAGACGACCGATTTCACGTCGACCTTCGTGACCGGGTCGACGACCCCGACCTCCCGGACGCTCACCTGGAGGTCCTCCGCGGTGACGGTCCCGAGCCGGAACGGCAGGCTCTCGGCCGCGGCGGCGGGCTTCTCCTTGCCGTTGCGCGACGCGAAGACGACGCCGGCACCGACGAGCGTGATTCCGAGGGCCGAGACGAGGATCCACTTCTTCTTCATGGCGCGCACTCCGAGATCGTCGATCCCGTGAACGGGTTCGTGTCCCTTCGGGCGGGAGATTCCGTCGAAGGTCGAAAAGGCGATACGGCTGCCCGGTGAGAAGGTTCGTCGGGACGCCCGAACGAGACGAAACGTCACAGGCGAGCCCGCGGGCTCTCCGGCTCGGCCCCGCTTCTACGGTATGGTCCACGCCATGGCGCCCGGCCCACGCGCGCTCGCCCCGGGGATCCTGGCGATCCTCCTCACCGCTGCCCCTGCGGAGGCGCTCGACCCCGGCAAAGCGATCTCCCAGTACCGGCACGAGGTGTGGGGCGTGCGCGAAGGTCTGCCCCAGAGCTCGGCCGAGGCGCTGGCCCAGACGCGCGACGGCTACCTCTGGATCGGTACGCAGGAGGGGCTGGCCCGGTTCGACGGGGTCCGCTTCGTCGTGTGGGACAAGGCTTCGGCGCCGGAGCTCCGCCACAACCGCGTCGTGGCTCTCCTCGAGGACCGGAGCGGGCGGCTCTGGCTCGGGACGGAGGGAGGCGGGCTGAGCGTCCTCCAGGACGGGACGATCCGGACGTTCGGGCGTTCGGAGGGGCTCGGGAGCGACATCGTGAGGAGCCTCGCCGAGGACGGTGCCGGAACGCTCTGGATCGGGACCGAGACGGGTCTCGCGGCCCGGGCCGGAGGCTCCTTCGAAACCCGTGAGGCGTCGAGCGGCCTTCCCGGAGGGGCGGTGCGGGCGGTCGCGGTGGACGAGGCGGGCGTCGTCTGGGCGGGGACGGACCGCGGGCTCTTCCGCCGCTCGGGCCGGCGTTTCGTCACGACGGGAGTCACCGACGCGGTCCAGTCGATCCACGCGGGCGCCGACGGGACGCTCGTCGTCGGGACCGCCCACGGGCTGCGTCTCCTCCGGGAGGGGCGTGTCGAGGCTCTCGGCCGGGCGGACGGGCTCCCGGGCGAGGTCGTCAACTGCGCGCTCAGGGACCGGCGCGGCACGCTCTGGATCGGGACGTCCGGGGGGCTCGCCCGGTGGGCCGGCGGCCGGCTCTCGGCGTTCACGCTCCGCGAGGGGCTCCCCGCGCCGAACGTCCTCGCCCTCCTGGAAGACCGCGAGGGGACGCTCTGGGTCGGGACCCAGGACGGCGGCCTGAACAAGCTCTCGGATGCCTCCTTCACCCCCTGGGGGGCCGCGGAAGGCCTCTCCGCGGACATCGCCTGGGCCGTCTTCGTCGACCGGGACGGGGCCGTCTGGTCGGGGACCGACTCGGCCGGCGTCAACGTCCGGCGCGGGGACCGGGTGACGACGATCGGCACGGCCGAAGGTCTCGCCGCTCCGGGCGTCCAGGCGATCTGGCAGGCGCCCGACGGGGCCGTCTGGCTCGGCACCCGCGGGGGCGGGGTCAGCATCGTGCGGCAGGGGCGGGTCGTCCGGACCCTCCGCAGGGCGGACGGGCTCGCGAGCGACTCGATCTGCGCGATCACCGGCACCCGGGACGGGAGCGTCTTCCTCGGCGGGCGCGGCGGCGGGCTGACCCGGATCGGGCCCGACGGGACCTATCGCAGATGGGGAGCCGGCGAGGGCCTCCGGAACGAGACGGTCCACGCGCTCCTCCCGGACCGCGACGGGAACCTCTGGATCGGGACGAACGGGGGAGGACTCTTCCGCTTCGACGACGGACGGTTCACGCGCTTCGGGCGGGAGCAGGGGCTTTCGATCGAGATCGTCAACACGATCCACGAGGCGGAGGACGGGACGCTCTGGGTCGGGACCTACGGCGGAGGGCTGAACCGCTTCCGCGACGGGCTCTTCTCGGCCGTGACGACGCGCGAGGGGCTCTACGACGACGCCGTCTTCGCGATCCTCCCGGACGGCCAGGGGAACCTCTGGATCTCGTGCAACCGCGGGATCTACGCGGTCTCGCTCCGCGAGCTCGACGCGGTGGCCCGCGGCGCGGCGCGGCGGGTGCGGTGCCGGCCGTTCGGCGTCGAGGACGGCATGCGCAACCGGGAGTGCAACGGGGCGAACCAGCCCGCCGGCGCCCGGGGCCCCGACGGCCGTCTTCATTTCCCGACGATCGAGGGGATCGTCACCGTCGATCCGGCAGGGCTCTTCCGGAACCCGGTGCCGCCGCCGGTCCACGTCGAGCTCGTCAAGGTGGACGACGTCGTCGAGTCGGCGCGGA
>JAKLER010000290.1 GCA_022711615.1 Acidobacteriota bacterium | reverse complement strand
CGGTACGGACGGGCGACCGAGTTCTACCTGAGGTTCCGCGAGGTCCGCGACGACCCGGTCGTCTCGTTCACGAAGAAGGAGCGCGTCCTGGCCGAAGGGGCGTCGACCTCCCTCGCCGAGAAGCTGATCGGCGCCTTCCGGCGCCGGGACCTCCCCGTCCACCAGTTCCGGCCCGTGAGGACGCACGTCATTCGAAAGGGACGGGAGTGGGTCCCCGCGGTCCTCCGATACAACAAGATCCCGAACCGCGTCCTCTTCGAGCTCTCGAACCTCTCGAACGAGGAGGACCGGAAGCTGACGCTGACCCGGGCCAACCGGCAGGAGTGCGCCGAGGCGCTCGCGGACGGCCTCGTCGCGTTCTTCGGCGGGGCGGCGGAGGAGCGTGTGGCGGCGCCGGCCGCCGCGCCCGGGCGGGCGACACCGCCCGCCGAAGCCGAGTCCGCCCCGGCGGAGGTCTCCGGGCCGTGGCCCGACACGGTCGGCCCCTGGCCGCAGGGGGCGCCCCAGGGGCGCACGGCGATCTCAACGGCCTCGACGCCGACGCCGACGAAGGCGCCGAGAAAGCCCGTTCGGCGCCGGCGCTGAGGCCTCAGGCCTTCGCCGGGAGCTCTCGCGGCGTCCCGAGGCGGGCGAGGGCGAGGCCGCCGAGGACGACGGCCGCCGAGACGACCTTCCCGCCCGAGAATCGCTCCCCGGTCCAGAGCGCCGATGCGGCCCCCGCGACGAGCGGGACGAGGACTCCGACGCGCGTCGTCGCGGCGACGCCGAGCACGGCGAGACCGTGGGCCCAGAGCCGGAACGAGACGTAGAGCGGGAAGACGGCGGAAAGGACGAGGATCGTCCAGGCGGTGGCGGAGACGCCGGAGTAGTCCTGGCGGAGCATCGCGGGGAGGCAGTACGCGAGCAGGACGGGGACGCCGAACGTGAAGGTCGACGCGAGCGCCGTCGCGTGCGGGATGCGCGTGGAGTAGCGCGACGAGAGGACGCTGTAGACCGACCAGCAGGTGGCCGAGACGAGGCAGAGAAGGTTCCCCGAAAGCCCCCCCAGGTCCGCGGAGCCGTGGGCCGAGTAGAGGAAGGCGAGGACGCCTCCCCAGGCGACGACGGTGCCGATCACGGCCGGGCGCGGGATCCGCTCCTGCCCCAGGAGGGCGACCAGGAGGAGGGAGAGGAGCGGGGAGACGGAGTTCAGGAGGGCGGCCGCGAAGCCGCTCGTCCGCGCCACCCCGATCGCGAAGAAGAGCTGGTAGACGCCGACGCCGGTCATCGCGAGCAGGAAGCCCGGAAGCCGGAGCCCCCGCGGGGGAAGAACGGGGGCGTGGTTCCTGCGGGCCCACGCCAGGATGAGGGCGGCCGCGAGGAGGAATCGCCAGCCCGTGTAGGCGAGGGGGGAGAGCTCGCGGTAGGCGATCTTCGTGGCGGGGTAGTTCGTCCCCCAGACGAGGACGCACAGGAAGACGCCGAGGAGGGCCCGGGAACGGGCGGCGGGGGAGGGATTCACGTGCTCTTCGCTCTGCTATATTTCTCGCGCTTTCGTGGCGGAGGGCGGCGCGGACGGCGCCGCCCTCTGCCCGTCCGCGGAGGGACTGCACGACGATGCTTGAGGTTGACGCGCTCCGCAAGTCGTTCTACGGGACGCTCGCCGTGGACGACGTCTCGTTTCGGGTCGAGAGCGGCGAGATCCTGGGCTTCCTCGGCCCGAACGGCGCCGGCAAGACGACGACGATGCGGATGATCACCGGGTTCCTCGAGCCGAACGCGGGCCGGGTGACGGTCGACGGGATCGACGCGGCGCAGAAGCCGCGGGAGGCGCGCGCCCGGATCGGCTACCTCCCCGAGACGCTCGCCCTCTACCCCGAGATGAGGGTGCGGGAGTACGTGAAGTTCCGAGCCGAGCTCTGCGGCGTGCCGCGGCGCGAGACGAAGGCGCGCGTCGAAGACGCCCTCGCGACCTGCTTCGTCGACGACGTCGCGTCGAAGCCGATCGGGAACCTCTCCAAGGGCTACCGGCAGCGCGTCGGCCTCGCCGCCGCGCTCGTGCACGCCCCGCAGGTCCTCGTCCTGGACGAGCCGACCGTGGGCCTCGACCCGCGCCAGATCGTGAAGGTCCGCGACCTGATCCGGGACCTGAAGAAGGACCACACGATCCTCCTGTCGACGCACATCCTCCCGGAGGTGGAGCTCGTCTGCGACCGCGTCGTCATCATCGACCGCGGGAAGATCGTCGCGACCGGGACGCCGGAGACGCTCCGGCAGCAGCTGACGCAGGCGCCCGGCCTCGCGGTCGCGATCCAGGGGGAGGTCCCTGACGCCGACGGGATCCTGCGCCGGCTCCCGGGCGTCGTCCGCGCGGCGCGGATCGGCGCGGGCGGGGAGACGCGCGTTCTGCTCGAGGCGGAGCGCGGCGCCGACCTGCGGGAGGCCGTCTTCCGCGAGTGCGTCGCCCGCGGCTGGACGCTCCTCGAGCTCGCGCCCCGCCAGGCGACGCTCGAGGACGTCTTCGTCCGTCTCCTGGCGACGCGGGACGCGGAGGAGGGGCCGGGGGGCGAGGGCCTCCCGGCGGCCGTCGAGGAGCCGGGAGCCGGGGAGGCGAAGCCGTGAAGGCGCTCTTCGCGATCCTGAAGCGCGAGTTCCTCGCGTACTTCTTCTCGCCGCTCGCCTACGTCGTCCTGACGGCGTTCCTCTTCATCAACGGCTACGTCTTCTACGCGATCCTCCTGTCGCTGAACAGCCCGGAGACCCCTCGTCAGGAGCTGATGGCGCTCTTCTTCAAGAACGTCTTCTACTGGATCTTCATGATGCTCGTCTCCTCGATCGTGGCGATGCGCCTCGTCTCCGAGGAGCGGAAGTCGGGCTCGATCGAGGCGCTGCTGACCGCCCCCGTCGGCGAGGGCACCGTGATCGCGGGAAAGTTCCTCGGCGGCCTGACGTTCTTCCTCTTCCTCTGGCTCCCGACGGTCCTCTACCCGGTCGCGCTGTCGCGGTACGGCCGGATCGACTTCGGGCCGATCGCCTCGAGCTACCTCGGCATCGCGCTCTTCGGCGCGCTCTTCATCGCGGCCGGGACGTTCGCCTCGGCGCTGACGAAGAACCAGATCATCGCCGCGATCGTCAGCTTCGTGATGATCCTCGCGCTCTTCCTCGCCGGGGTCTTCCGCGAGCTCGTCACCGACCCGAAGCTCCGGGAGGGGCTCGGCTACCTGAACCTGATCGAGCACATGGACGATTTCGCGCGCGGCCTCGTCGACACGCGGCGCGTCGTCTACGTCGTCTCCGCGGTCGTCTTCTTCCTCTTCCTCGCCACGAAGGCCCTCCAGGGGAACAAGGGGAAGTGAGATGAGCGAGAGCCGCACCGCCCGCCGCGTCAACCTCGGCCTCGCGATCCTCGTCGGCCTCGGGATCCTCGCCCTCGTGAACTGGCTCGGGGCGCGCCACTACCGCCGCTTCGACTGGACGAGCGCGGGCCTGTACACCCTCTCCCCGAAGTCTGCGGAGGTGATGAAGGCGCTGACGAAGCCGGTCTCCGCGACCGTCTTCCTCACCGAGGGCTCCCCGCTCTACGCCGAGACCCAGGAGCTCCTCAAGCGCTACCAGGCGGCCTCGCCGCTCCTCACGGTCGAGACGCTCAACCCGGAGCGGAACCCGGCCCGGGCGCAGGCCTTCCTGAAGGAGATGGGCGACATCCGCCTCTCCGTCGTCTTCCGCTCGGGGGAGAAGAGGAAGGTCGTCCCGGTCGACGCGCTCGCCGAATGGGACTTCTCGCGCGCCGAGATGGGAGGCGAGCCCGCCCTCAAGGGGTTCAAGGGGGAGCAGGAGTTCACCGGCGCGATCCTCTCGGTGACGCAGTCGCGGAGCCCGAAGGTCGTCTTCACGACGGGTCACGGCGAGAGGCCGCTCTCGGGGCGCCTCTCCGAAGGGTTCGAGCGTGCCGCGGACCTCCTGAAGCAGGACAACTGCGCCGTCGAGGAGTGGGACAGCCTCGCCGACCAGAAGGTCCCCGACGGGACCGACCTCGTCGTCCTCGCCGGCCCGCGCGCCGCGTTCACCTTCCCCGAGACGGACGCTCTCCTGGCGTTCCTCCGGAACGGGGGCCGTGCGCTCCTCCTCCTCGACCCCGAGTTCGCCCCCGGGGCCGGGAACCGGCTCGTCGACCTCGGCCTCGGGCCGGTCCTCGAGGCCTACGGGATCCGCCTCGGCGACGACATCGTCGTCGACCCGCGGAACGCCCTGCCGCTGATGGGCCCGGAGACGGTCGTCTCGCGCAGCTTCCGGTCTCACCCCGTGACGAAGCTCCTCCAGGGCCTCCCCGTCGTCTTCCCGGTCATCCGTTCGGTCGGGGCCGTGGAGCCGGCGCCGAAGGACGTCTCGGTCACGGTCCTTGCCGAGACCTCCGCCGAGGGGTGGGGAGAGACGAACCTGGCCGACCTGGAGACGCGGGTCGCGAAGGACGAGAAGGACGTCGCCGGGCCGGTGCCGCTGGCCGTCGCGGCGGAGTCGGCGACGGAGAAGAAGGCGCGGCTCGTCGTCGTCGGAGACGCCGACTTCGCCTCCTCGGGCGGGATCGCGAACGCCGCGAACCTCTATCTCCTCTCCTCCGCCGTCAACTGGCTCCTCGAGCGCGAGTCGCTGATCTCGATCCCGCCGAAGTCGACCGACCAGGTCTCGGTCTCCCTCTCGCGCGGAGACGTGGGCCGCATCACCCTCCTCGTCCTCCTCGTCCTCCCGATCGCCGCGATCGCCCTCGGGCTCGCGGTCTGGCTCCGGAGGAGACGCTGACGGAGCCGCCATGTCGACGCGGAAGCTCCTGATCCTCACCGGCGTCTTCTTCGCCCTCCTCGCGTTCGTCGTCCTCTGGGAGCGGCATCAGCCGACCTCGGACGAGGCCGCGAAGGCCCGAAAGCGGCTCGTCGACCTCGACCCGAAAGAGGTCTCGCGGCTCACCCTCGAACGGGCCGAACAGGCGAAGGTGGAGCTCGTCCGCGAGGACGGGCGCTGGACTCTCGCCGGTCCGAAGGGAGGCGCCGCGGACGCCGTCACCGCCGACGGTCTCGCCGCCGATCTCGCCCGGCTCGACCTCCTGGGCGAGACGAGGACGGAGTTTGACCCGAAGGCGCACGGCCTCGCCTCGCCGCGGGTCCGGGTCACGGTCACGACGACGGACGGGAAGG
>JAKLER010000029.1 GCA_022711615.1 Acidobacteriota bacterium | reverse complement strand
CGGAAGGCGCCGGCCCGGAATGCCTTCGTCATCGGCCTCGGTACCGGGATGCTCCCCCGCCTCTTCTCCGAGAAGGCGCCCGGGATCGCCATGACCTCGGTCGAGATCGATCCCGAGGTCGTCCGCGTCGCCGGCGAGTATTTCGGCTTTCGCCCCGACGCCAACGACCGCGTCCTCGTCGGCGACGGCCGCGCAGTGCTCGAGAGGGAGCAGGGACCGTGGGACGCGATCATTCTCGACGCCTACTTCTCCGACAGCGTTCCGTTCCACCTGATGACGCGGGAATTCCTCGAGCTCTGCCGGGAGCGTCTCTCGCCGGACGGCGTCTTCAGCGCGAACTTCGTCGGGACGCTCATGGGCCAGGACCAGCGGCTCTTCTGGTCGTTCGTCCGGACCGCCCGGGAGGTCTTCCCGACGGTCGCGATCCTCTCCTCGGAGCTCTCCTCCGGCAAACGGGCATTCCAGAGCAACGCGATCCTCGTCGCCTCCTCCTCCCGCGACCGCCTCTCGAAGGAGCGCGTCGTCGCCGAGGGGGATCGCCTCGCCGCGGCCCTGCACCATCCTCCGGTCGCCGAGTGGGCCCGCGAATTCCACGAGGGCGAGCTGCGGACCGAGGGAGTCCCGATCCTCACCGATTCCTTCAGCCCGACGGATGCGCTCCAGCACCTCGGGCGCTGAATCCGGGCACCGACGAAAAAATTGGCCCGGGCGGGAGCCCGGGCCGATGTGAGGGGTGAGCCCGACGGTTTCGGGCTTGGGGGTCTTATCTCAGGCCGGACTCAGGGCGCCGGCTGGCCCGCGACGAACGTCGCGTCCTCGGACCTGTTGTCGATCACGGTCGCATAGGCCCCGACGACGGCCGTGCCGCGGGGGTTGTCGATCACGATCGTGGCTCGAGACATCTCGCCGGTCGTCAGGCCCGCGAAGAGGCTGTCGTTGCCGATCTGCACGAACGGCGCGTCGCCGTTCAGGCCGACGGAAGAGATCTTCTTCGACTCGCGGCCGAAGGAGTCGAGCACGCGGACGTCCACCTGGGCGCTGCCCGTGGAGCCGGGAGTCAGGAAGAGCGCGAGGTTCGTCCGATAGTCCCTGTTCGCTTCGAGGCCGGAGAGGACGACGCGCTGACGGGACCCCTGCGCGCTGAGCCCGTCCTCGTACGCGAATCCGTCGAGCTGCAGGCCGATCGTCCCCTTCGCCGTCGTCATGTAGGTCTTGCCGACGACGACGAGGTTCTCCGTCGGAGCGGCGTCGTCCGCGGCCGGCGCGATGTCGACGAAGGAATCGGCGTAGCCGGCCGCGTCGTTCTCCGCGAGGCCGAGCCAGGTCTTCACGAAGTCGACGGCGATCTTCATCTCCCACGGCTTGAAGACGAGCGTGTTCTCCATCGTGGCTCGCCCGGCGGCGCCGACCTTCTTGTAGGAGTAGGTGATCCGGACGCGCCGCTCCTTCGCGCTCGGGTTGAGGACCGCGACGTCGCTCATCCAGAACGGCCCGTTCTTCCCCTGGACCCGAACGACGCCCGGAAGCCTGTAGTGAGGCGAGGGACGCGCCGCCGGCGTGACGACGATCGAGTCGCCCGTGCCGTTGTCGATGACGGTCGCGTACGGATAGATGCCCGAGCCCTTACGGAGCTTCACCTCGGCCGAGAAGTCCGACGCCGGCGAGCCGTACCCCGCGCCGCCCATCGCCGCCCCGCTCTGGGCCGGATCGGCCGAAAGGATCGAGCCGATCTGCTTGACGCCCCGCGCCTCGACCGTGACCAGCGCCGGCACGCCGAGCACGTTCCCGTTCACGTCGCGGAAGACGACCTCGACCTCCGCGGTCTCCCCCTTCAGGTTCGCGATCGCGAGGTTCGTCCGGAACACGCCGTCGTGCCGCAGGCCCGCGAGGACGTTCCCTCCCCCGGCGGACTGGGGCTGCACGCCCCCGGCGACCGAGAGCGCCGGAACGGAGAGGCCGAACGTGCCGACCTCGTCGGCATTCGCGGCGTTGTAGGTCCGGCTCACGATGACGGGCGGCACCGAGATGTCGTCGCCGCGGACGAGGACGACGCCCCAGGCGCCCTCGCTGAGCAGGAAGAGGCTCTTCAGGACGTTCGTGTACGACTTCGTCTCGCCGGCGACGAGCGCCTGAGGGATCCAGGTCACCTTCGTGGCGCCGTCCCAGGTGGCGCCGGCAACGTAGGCGAGGGAGACCGTGGCCGTCGTCGTCCCGGGGTTGTGGATCGAGAGATCGGACTGCCACTTCATTCCCGAGCCGTTGTCGGTGTAGGCCATGCCGCCCGCGACCCAGAGGAGCGGGTCGGGGGGCGGCTTCACGGTGAAGACCGTCGGAGAGGCCGTCGTGACGGTGCCGGGCACCCCGTTTCGCGCCACCGTGAGCTTCACGGAGAACGTCCCGCCCCTCGTGAACGAGTAGGTCTTCGGGGAGCCCTGCCCGAGCGGCGTGCCGTCGCCGAAGTCCCAGGTGTACGTCGTCGCCTGGTCGGCGCCGGTGAAGCGGATCGGCTTGTTCGGCTCGACGGCGGAACGGTTCACGCTCGTCCCGTCGGCGTACTGGTAGGTGTAGTTGCCGGTGAGCGGTGCGCCGGTCGATCCCTTCACGCTGACGGTGTACTGCTTCTGTGCCGCGCCGTTCGTGAGCGTGACCGTGTAGCTCGCGTCGACGGCCGGGGTGTAGACCTTGACCGGGCTCGCCTCCGCGGAGGAGGTCCCGTCGCCGAAGACCCAGGAGACGTCTCCCGTGGCGCCGCTCGGCGTGAACTTGAGGCGCTGCCCCGCCGTGGCGGGCCCGAAGACCGTCCCCGAGCGCGCCAGCGCGGTGCCGGTGTCGGCGTCCGCCACGGCGAAGTCGAGGAAGACCTGTCCGCTCGAAGGGGAGACGTTCACCGGATAGCTCTTCGAGCAGCCGGTGGCCGTGAGGGTGGCCGTGAAGGCCTGCATCTCGAGGCCGGTGATCGTGTAGGTGTAGGTCACCGGGTTGCCGGTCGCCGTCGCGCCGGGGCGGAACGTCCAGCTCGCCGTCCCCGTCACGTTCGAGGCGACGAACGTGAGCGGCTGGCCGCTGATCGCGTCGTAGGACCTGGAGAACGGGTCGAAGGAGAGCTTCGCCCCGGTGCTGTCGTTGATGACGAAGTCACAGCTGCCGGCGCTCGTCCCGACGGTGACGTAGACGCTCGCCGAGCGGTTCGCGTTCGCGCTGTCCGTCGCCGTGCATCGAACCGTCTTCGTCCCCGCCTCGGAGAACGCATGGGCGACGTTGCCCGAGGCGTTCGTCTCGTTCGGCGTCCCGTCTCCGAACGAGAAAGTGTAGCTGTAGGGTCCGGTCCCGCCGGTCGCGCTGCACGAGATGGTGACGGCCTGGCCGACGGCGACGGAGCTCGGGTTCGCCCAGATCGAGGAGATCGCGAGGGCCTGCGGGGCCGTCCCGCCGCCGCCGCCGCCGCCGCCGAGGGGCGCTTCGACGGCGATGGCCGCCGTCGCGTCGACGCCGTAGCCCCGGAGGGTGACGACGTAGTCGCCGCGCGTCGCGACCGAGAAGCCCGCGCCCTGCTTCGTACCGATCTGCGTGACCTGCCCGGTCTCCGTGTTCGTGTGGATGATCGAGGCGCCCGCCGGGAGCGCGGCCTCGCGGACGTCGTTGACGTAGGCGTAGACATACGCCTGCTGCCCGGTCGTGAGTGAGTAGGTCCCCGCCCACTTGGAGAGTTCCGTCGTCCCCGTCGAGTTGCTGAAGAGCCGGACGGTCGGCACCGACCGGATGACCGTGAGCGGCGCCCACTGCCCCTGGTCGGGCCAGGTCGCGGTCAACGCAGCCGAGTTCCCGTTCCCGCAGTCGCCGGTCGTCGTGTAGCGGTAGCGGATCCGGACCCCGTAGGTCCCCTCCTGAGGCATCGGGATCGATACGGTCCCGGTCCCGGCGGCCGGGAACGGATTCGTCGCGCCGAAGCCGACCCCGGCATAGCTCCCCTCGGGGCAGTCTCCTCCGCTGACCGTGCAGAGGTCGTAGATGAAGCCGCTGGTCCCGCCGCACGGCGTCGCGGCGGTCCCCTTCTTCGACGAGCTGGCGATCGTCAGCGCCTGCGCGCCGACGTTCCCGCTCTCCGGGACCGAGAAGCCGAGGACGACGTCGGTGACGGCGACGGTCGGCGCGGTCGGGACCGTACAGCTGGTCCCGTCGAGGCCCGGGCAGTCGGGCGTGCGGAAACCGCTCCGGTAGGGGACGGAGACCCAGTAGCGGTACGTCCCGCGCTGCGCGAGACCGGGATTGCAGACCGGGCCCGTGCAGTCGGCTTTCAGGGTCAGGACGTCGCTCCCGGCCTCCCCCACGGGTGTCGTGGAGAAGTACCACCGGTAGGCGTTGCTCGTCCGGGCCGGCGTCCCCTCGGAGCCGTCCTCGACCGACTCGCCCGAGAGGATCGAAGCGCTCTTGAGGAGCGGCTTCGGGACTTTCCAGTTGATACGGTGCTTCGTGAGGTCGGAGCCGTTTCCGTTCAGCGCGTTTCGGACCTCGAAGGCGAGCGGGATCTGCTTGACCGTGCCGGCCGCGGGGTCGGAAGCGGCGAAGTCGCCGCTCGCGAGAACGGAGTCCCAGCATCCGGTTCCGCTGGAGACGTTCTGGTCGCCGTCCTGGGACGGGTCGCAGGGGCCGATCAGCTTCAGCTCCGACGGAAACGTGCCGGGCGTGAACGGCACGTCGGGGTTCACGAGGAACGGCGTCGCGCCGCTCGCGTCGGTCGGGACCCCTTCGTGGAACGCGTAGTCGAATCGCCAGTCCGTGACGGGCTGGAGAGTATCGGACGGAGCGAACGCTGGCCGGATCCGGAGCTCGTCGCCGACGAACACGGTCCCGTTGTCGGGTACGGCCACGGTCGGGCCGGATGCGGGGACCTTCTCGACGGAGAGCGTCCCTTCGGCGGGCGTCGGGGCCAGCTCGCAGTTCACGGACGCCGCGTAGGTCCCGACCGCCAGGAGGCCCATGTAGACGTGGAACGTCCCGCCCGACGACCGGAATCCGTCCATGCCTTCGAACTGCGTCGGGTTCGCGAACTTCAGGCCGTCCGCCAGGTTCCGCGCGAAGTCGGTCGAGGAGCGAACGTTCAGGTGCAGCGCGCCGTCCGAGGTCGCGCCCTCGAAGTAGACGGCGACGACGTCCGAGTCGAAGGGAAGGAGCAGGACTCCGGGCTGCGCTTTCCGGACCGCGGCGTCCGGCGTGTGCGATCCGTTCAGCTGCGCCGGGCCGAATGTCCCGCCCGGCGTCGCGGGCGGCGTGATGCGCGAGAGCGTCACGCCCCCCGACACGTAGGCGCCGCCGGAGACGACGGCCGTCTCGGCAAGGACGTAGAGGCCGCCGTCGCTGGGGTGGGCCGCGGCCGCCACCGACTTGATCGTTCCCGAGAGACCGAGCTCCGAGGCCGAGTAGGTCCGGTGCGAGAAGCCGTTCGAGATGCCGGGGCCGGCGGGCCCGGGCGACGAGACGTCGACGACGGTGACGGCCGTTCCGGAGGCCGCGACGAGATACGCGCGCGCACCGGCTTCGACGACCTTGAGGTGGGCCACCTGGTCGCCGAGGCTCGGCCCGACGTACTGCCAGGAGCTGATCTTGTTCTGATTCAGCTGGTCGGCGGTGACCCCGCGCGGGACGTTCGTGATGTCCGAGACCCAGAGCAGCGCGCCCGTCGAGGGGCTGGAGTTCGACGAGAAGGCGAGGTATCGGCCGGCGGTCTTCACGACGGCCGTCATGTTGGTCTTCGAGCCCGTCGGGAGGTACTCGCCTCCGCCGGAAAGCGGGCTCCCGCTCAGGACGACGGTCCCGAAGTCGGCGGCCCCCCAGGGTACGAGAGCCCGGGTGCCGTCTGAAGAGAACGAGACCATCCCCGCGCGCGTCTGTCCGTCACCCGCGACCGGATACTTCTCCTCCGTCCGGAGGTCTTTCTGCTGGATCTTCGTCGGGGCGGCCGGGCTGGAGAGGTCGTAGACGAGGAAGCCGTAGTTGTACCGGACGAGGAGCTTCTTCGCTCCGTCGGTCCCCCCGACGACGACCCGGTCCTGCCGGCCCTGCAGGGTGGAGGGCTGGACTCCTCCGGGCGGGGGGTCGAAGAGACGTGGGGCGGCCACGACCTGGCACTGCGCCTCCACGCGAGCGGGAGCGAGGCTCCCCGCGGCGGCGCCGAGTGCGATCAGAGCCAGAAGCCAACGGCTGTTCGAACCTTCGCGAGCTACGTTCATCGAGACCCCCTGTGGTCGGCACCCCAAGAAAACAGATACCTCACCGGGCGCACCGGCCGCGGCAGGCGAAGAGAGCAGGCTGGATTATAGGACAGGCGCGAGAAAGGTCGCTGCCGGCGGATCGCTCATGGGTCGTCGGGGGCGGCGCGGCAGACATCCGGGGGTAGTGTCGGAGGCGGGCCGGATCTTTCGCGCCGCAGCGAAGAAAAGGAAAAAGGGCGGGCGACCGAAGTCGCCCGCCCGTGGATCACGAGATCCGAAGAGCCTTACTGAGCGACGACGACAGCACCGAAGTCGATGTTGCCGGGCTCGGTGATGGCGTCCGTGCCGCAGGTGAAGTCGTTGTCGAGCATCGTGGCCGCGTGGCCGACGCTGACGAACTGACCGGCCGCGGAGTGCTGGATGCCGACGTAGGCCTGGTGATAGAGCGGGTCCTCGTTGTACGGGAAGTCAACGCGCGTCCAGCCGAACTTGTAGCCGCCGGGGTTCACGTCGGCGTTGTCGGCCAGGATGATGCGCTGGGCTTCCCACCAGATGTACGGGTCGACCGAGGGAGCGACGTCGCCCGAAGGCCCGCCACCCTGGATCGTGTTGTAGTTCTCGTCCTCGTCCCAGGTGAAGATGCCGACCGGCTCGTAGTTCCGGGACGTGAGGCTCGCGCAGAGGTTCGCGTAGCCGCCGCGCCACAGGTCGGAGCGCCACACCGTGAGGAAGCTGGCGGCCCCGAACTCGGAGGCGTTCATGTAGCGGAAGCCGTAGGCCACGCCGAGGGGCTCGCGGCCGTCGCCGGCGAACGCGAAGGCAGTCGGGACGCCGGTGATGGCGACGCCGGTGTCGACGATCGGGCTACCGGTGCGGCTGTCCTCGGTGTAGCGGTTGTAGAAGGTGCGGTCCGTCGTCCAGTCGAGGCGGTTGTCGAACTCGAGCGGAACGGCGACCTCGCCGGAGATGTTGCCGCCGTTGGCAGCCGGGTCGACGAAGAAGACGTCGCCCATGAGGACGTTCGGGCCGTCGTTGGCGTCCCAGCCGAGCGTCGCGATCGCGTCGTTGACGTAGAACTGCGCCTCATCCGGGAAGAAGTTGGTGCAGTAGTTCGTCACGTCGATCGTGAGGTAGCCGGTGAAGTCCCCGGAGAGGCTCTGGGAGCCCGTGTTGTCCGCGCAGGCCGGGTTGAACACGTCGGCCGACGGGGAGTCGACGAGCGCCGCGTAGTCGAAGCCCTCGTCGAGGGACGTCCAGACGCGGGTGCGGAAGGAGCCGCTGAACGCCGGGGTGGAGTAGTAGCCGAGCGTGTCGGCCTCGTCCGCCGCGGACGGGTTGCGGAAGCGCTGGAAGGTGGTCTGCGTGAAGCCGATCGTGGCGGGGTTGTCGCACGGATCGGGGTACGTGGTGCCCGGCTTCATCGTCTTCGGGTTGACGTTCAGCTTGCCGTTGAGGATGTCCCTCATGCGGAAGGTGGCGACGTCGTAGCCCGTGAGGGGAACGTTGAAGTCGAGGACCGCCGCCGACTGCTTGTTCCAGACGGTGACGTGGGCGACGACGCCCCAGAGGGAAACGTTGGTGATGGCGACCATCGTGTCGACGCCGCCCTCAGGGATGTCGGCGCCGGTGGACCCGTTGCGCGACACCTTGAAGTACGGAACGAGGAGCGTCGCGGCCGGCACGTTGTCATACGCGCAGGTCACGGCGTAGCTCGTCCCCGTCGCCGCGAGCAGCGCCAGGGCAACCAAGACGGTAAACTTCTTCATCTTTACTCCTGCTGATTCAGTGTGATCGATGGGGTTGAAACCTGACGACTGAGAGCTACGAACTCCCCCGATACCGAATCACCTCCCGTGAATTCGATGGGATCCCCGAATGTTACTCCACGTCCGACCGGCCCGTCGGGGCATTCCGGAACGCGGAAAAGGTAAGTCACACTCATGGTGCTGGAGGGAAGACTAGGGGCGCTATTCGGAAATGTCAAGCGACGGGAACGAAAAATATGCTGCCATCCCATACGGATTCTGCCGGGACGGCGGGCGTCGATTCCCCTCACCCGGCGTTCCGGAAGTACCGAATGCCCCCGGCGCGGGTCTTCGCGGCGGTCCGGTACTCGTACATGAGGACGATGTCGTTCTTCCCGTCGCCGTCCACGTCTACGATCTTCAGGCTCATCGACCGATTCACATGCTTCGGCTGGAGCTCCGGGTCGAGCTCCTCGAACTCGCCCGCCGGCGTCTGAAAGAAGACCCGGACGCGGCCGGCGTCGTCGTCGGCGAGGGCCACGTCGTCGAGGCCGTCGCCGTTCAGGTCACCCACGCCGATCCCCTGGCTCTCCGTTCCGACGTTGGCGAGGACCTTCAGGAGCCGCTTGCGCTTCCACTCCTGGCCGTCGCGGTAGTAGACGGAGACTCCGTGACCGCGGATCGGCCCCTTTGAAGCCCCGCGGGCGTTCCCCTTCACGTACGTGACGAACGCCGCCGGCTTCCCCTGGTACGTGCCGAGGGCCGTGCCGGAATGGAAGGCATAGTCCTCGGCGAGGCCGCGCCCCTTGTTGAAGAAGGCGCCGGACTCCCGGTCGTATTCGAAGACGATCGCGCGGCCTCCCTGGTAGCGACAGCCCGACGCGAAGAAAGGCGCTCCCCCGTCGCGGGGCGACGCGTTCAGCTCGAGCGTGTAGCCGAAACAGGCGACTTCGAGGCCGGCCGACTTCTCCGTGAAGCTCCCGTCGGCGCCGCCGAAGAACGCGCGCGCATCGATGCCGAGCTTGTAGCCGCCCTCGTCCGCCCCCGGGGCCGGGCGCCCTTCGGCCGCCGCCTTCGCCTGCAGCCGGCGGAGGTTCGAGCCTTCCGACTCGTCCGAGATCGCGACGAGGTCGGCCCGCCCGTCACCGTCGAGGTCCCCGGCCGAGACCGCCCGCCCGCTCATCCGGCGCGGCAGGCTGCGGGCCTCGCGACGGAACCGGAAGCCGCCGAGGTTGTAGGAGACGAACGGCCCCGAACCGTGGCCGACCGAGACGACGTCGGGCCGGCCGTCGCCGTCCATGTCCGCGACGGCGACTCCGCCGTAGGCGTAGTTCAGCGACTCGTCTCCCTCGATGACAGGCTCGACGGCGCTCCAGCGCGCGCCGTCGTACCGGAAGATCTGGAGCGTCCCCATTCCGAGCCGGGGCGGGGTCGTCACGATCTCGGGCCGCTTGTCGCCGTCGAGATCGGCAACGGCCAGGTTGGAGCGCCAGAAGCCGCTCACGGGGAGCCCCTCGGACCTCTCCTCGAGGCGGAGGCGGACCTTCGAGGGGGCCGGCGTGACGACCTCGTACTCGAGCGGGTCGACCTCGACGATCGGCCGCAGCCCCTCGGCGGTCGCGTCCTCGTCGACCGGAGGCTTCGCGGAGGGCTCCTCGGGCGCGGCGACGTAGTAGAAGCCCTCGTCCTGCCGGACGAGGTCGAGCGTGAACATCGCCGGGTTGAGCTGCGTGTGCCTCAGCTTGCCGTCGACGACGCGGAGGGACGGGTTCTTCGGGATCCGCTGCAGCTTCTTCCCCGTCTCCGGGTCGGTGAAGATGATCCACTCTTCGCGCTCCGAGCCGTCCTCCTCGGACAGGGGCGGGAGGCCCGCGAGCATGCGCGCGGCTTCGACGGTCTTGCGTTCCCGCTCGGCGAGCTCCTCGCGGGCGGCCGCCTCCTTCGCGGTGTCGGCCGACGCCTCCGGGGCCGGCGCCGCGGCGCCGGTTCGGGGGGTGGAAGAGCAGCCCGTCCATGCGAGCAGGGCGAGGGGAAGTACGAGGGCGAGTCTCTTCAAGGCGTCTCCTGGGGCGCACGAGAGCCGCGAACCTTCGGCTCGCGGCCCGATGGGAGGAGTCTCCCGATGATCAGAGGACATCGGCGAAAGCCCTGCGGCTCCGCGCGAAGAATCGGTGGCCGAAAAATGCTAGCACGGCGAGGCCGGCGCCCCAGACGAGGAGCCGCTCGAGGGGCGGTGCCGTCGTGCCGAGAAGGCCGGCCCGGAAGAGCCCCGCGAGGTCGCGGAGCGGGTTGAGCGCCATCCCCGGCGCGAGCGACGCCGGGACGAGCTCCTCCGGATAGAGGATCGGCGTCAGGTAGAAGGCCACGGTCAGGAGAGGACCGAGGAGCTGGGCGAGGTCCCGAAACAGCACGCTGCCCGCCGCTAAAGCAAACATCGGGCCAGCAAGCAGCAGAAGCTGAAAAAGGAGTGCCCCCGCCAGCGGAGCGAGGTGCAGCTCTCCGGAACCGAACGGGACGGACACCGCCGCGAAGACGACCAGGCTCGCCGCCTGGAGGATCAGGGCCGAGCCGAGGCTCGAGAGGACGAGGATCTCGACGGGGAATGGAATCTTCTTCACGAGGTTCGCCTGCTCCGTGACCGAGCTGGCGCCGCGCACGAGCGCATCCTGGAGCCCGAGCCAGGGGAGGAGCCCGGCCAGGAGAAATTCGGCGTAAGTCCCGCGGAAGTCGGCCGGGGGCGGCACCCGGACGATGACCGAGAAGACGAGCGTGTAGAGGCCGCAGAGGATGAGCGGATTCAGGACCGCCCAGGCGGCGCCGCCGAAGCTTCCGGCGTATCGAGCGGCCAGATCTCGCCGGACGAGCTCGGAGAGGAGGAAGACGTTTCGTCTCAAATCTGATCCGGCGGGCGCCCGGCTCGGGACGAACTGCTTGACAGGGACCCGGGAGGGCTTAACCTTAGGTTCGGGTTCGTGTCGATGAGTACCAGCGCGCGTCGGTCGCAGATTATCGTGGTGGGGCAGAAAATCCGTCAAATACGGAAGAGCCGCCGCCTGACCCAGGCCGACCTCGCGAGCCGCATCGGCGTCACCCAGTCCGACCTCTCGCGCATGGAGAACGGCGAGTACAAGGTCGGCCTCGACACGCTCTTCCGGATCCTCCAGGTCTTCGAGCTCTCGATGAGCCGCTTCTTCGAGGAGCCGGCGGTCGAGACGGCGGAATCGGAAGACGCCCCGGCTCCGGACACCGTCCCGGAGTCCCAGCAGCTCGTGGCCGACTTCGAGGAGCTCGACGAGGACTCGCGCCGCGAGGTCCTCGACTTCATCGCGTTCAAGAAGATCCAGCAGCAGAACCGCCAGCCCCGGTGGCGGCCCGAGGAGGCTCCGCAGGAGCCCGGGCCGGCCGTCGCGGGTCCCCTTCTCCCGTTCGGGCGCCCCGGCGGCCCCGGTCGCGCCGAGTGAGGTCGAGAAGCGAGATGACGAGATCGACACCGGATGCCGCAGCGCTCCGCAGCCGTTCCGAGGCGCTGCGGTCGGACGCGGTCGCCTTCCTGGAGAAGGGCGAGTTCGCGGCCTCGCTGGGCCAGTACGACCAGGCGCTCGACGCCGCGCGCGGCACGGGCGACGAGACGTTCGTCGACTGGATCTTCGCCTGCCGCGCGGCCGCTGCCGCCGAGGCCGGCCCCGCGGAGAGCGAGCTCCTCGAGCTGAAGCGGATCCTCCTCCGCGGCCGCGACGCCCAGACGTCCTTCCGCGCCGCCTATACAGCGGCCCGAATCTACGAGCTTCGTCGCGACTACCGGAAGGCGGGCTTTTACGCGCGGCTCGCCGGCGACCACGCCGCCGTCGTGGGCGACCCGCTCCTCCTGGCCGGTGCCCAGAGCACGCTCGGGACGATCCACGCCGTTGACAGCCGTTTCGAGGAGGCAGCCGAGTGTTATCGGAGAGCTCTCGAGACCTCGGCGCCTCCGGCCCGCGTCTCGGCGGTGAATCGCGCCGTCTGGCAGGACAACCTCGGTTACTGTCTCCTCGCCCTCGACCAGACGTCGGAGGGCCTCGCGCTCGTCCACGAGGCGCTCGATACGCTCGAGAGGGCCGGCGCCGCGGCGCACACCGTCTACCCGCTCATGGACCTCTGCTTCGGCTACCTCAAGTGCGACCGGTACGAGGAGTCGCGCTATTTCGGCGAGGCCTGCCTCGAGCGCGCCCCGCTGCGCAACGACGAGACGGTCGAGCGCAACGCCCTCTACCTTCTCGGAGAGGCGAGCCATCTGGGCGGCGACGAGGACTCTGCCCGTGACTACTTCGATCGTCTCGCTTCCCTCTACCCCGACTTCCGGAACCTCAGGGCCTACCTCGAGGTCTTCGACTTCCGGAACGTCATCAACCTCCGATCGTGAGGTGAGCGCCATGAAGAAGAAGCGCTTCGCCCCTCTCGCCCTCGCCGCCGCGGCCCTCCTTGGAGCGGCGTTCCTCGCGCCGATGCCCGCGCGGGCCGAATCCGCCGCGGTCGTCTCTCCCGACGGGACGCTCTACGAGGTCTTCCCGGCTCGCTACGGCGACGTCGTCGTCGTCCCCGAGGGTTCGCCCGACGCGAACCTCCAGGTGCTCGCCCTGCGGGTGACCCCTTCCGGTCAGCCGGGACACCTCGAGCTCGTCGACGGAACGGTCGACGCTAACGCCGAGGGCTCGGTCTCGATCGAGCTCGAGGAGACGACCCGCACCCTCTTCGTCGCCTACACGAAGGCGAACGGCCTCATGGCCGACATGCACGTCGCCGTTCGGCGCGACGGCGCCTGGTCGGGGCAGGACATCCTCTCGAACCGCGGCTTCTACCTCTCCTACAACCCGAAGGTCGTCGTGACGCGGCAGTCGTACTTCGACTTCGACGCGGAGGGGATGCCCGTCACGAAGAGCCGCTCGATCTTCTCCCTCGTCTGGTGGGAGGAGAGCGGGCCGACGCAGGCCCGCTACGCGCCGATATTCGTCGAGGACGGCGAGCTGCGCGTCGACGCCGTCCAGCCCTGGAACCTCAACGAGCTCGCCGGGGCCGCCGGCCCCACCGATTCGACCGGCCTCCCGCTCTCCGCGTATACGTTCCCGTCCGTCCAGGCGGACCCTTCGACGAACGGCGGCGTCATCGTCTCGTTCGCAAACCTCGCGACCCACACGCAGCAAGTCCTCCGGATCAGCTTCGTCGATGACCTCGTGAAGCTCAGCCCCCCCGGCGCGACGCGCGTCCCGGACGATGTCTGGGCTCGCGGACACGTCCCGATCGGCCGGTCGGGAGGCGCGGGACGCATTCCCGCCATCATGGACACCGGCGCGCTGGTCGGCGCGACGATCTCGTCCTCCGGCATCACGACGTTCCACTGGGTCGAGGGCGGCGCGATGAACTTCGTCCGCAGCGACGACGCCGAGGGCGCGGTCACGCGCCGCATCGCGCTCCGTGACGACCTCTCCGCCGAGAAGGCGCTTCGACTCGTCCGGTCCCTGGCCGAGAAGAACTGACGTCCGTACGACAGACGGCCCCGTCGAAACGCCCCGGTCCGCCGGGGCGTTTCTATTCCGGGAGGGACCGCCGCGGCGCGCCGGGAAGGGCTCGGCGCGCGACGGCCTCGCGTCTCAGATACCGCGCGGCAGGTCGGCCCGGAGGTCGCGGGGGTAGAGCTTCCCGAGCGCCTCGACGAGCCGGCGCCCCTCCTCGCTCTGGACCGTCGGGGCGATCACCCGGACCCGGTAGTAGTGGTCGCCCGTCGTCCCCGTCCGGAGGTTCTCGATGCCGCGCCCCTTCAACCGGAATCGCTGACCCGAGAGGGTCCCCGCGGGGATCCGCGCTCGCACAGGCCCGCGCACCGTCGGGACCTCGATCTCGGCGCCCAGGTAGGCCTCCGGCACCGTCACCGGCACCTCCGCGACGATGTCGTCCCCCTCCCGCCCGAAGTACGGATGGGGCTCGACGGCGATCGAGAGATAGAGGTCGCCGTTCTCCGTCCGCCCCTTTCCGGCGACGCGGATCCGCGATCCGGTTTCGACACCCGCGGGGACCCGCACGCTGAGGCTCTCGGTCTCGACGAGGGCGCCCGAGCCGTGGCAGGCCGGGCACGCGGCCTTCGCCGCGCGGCCCGTCCCCCGGCAGTGCGCGCACCGGCGCGGAATCCGGGCCGAGAACGACACGGTCCCGCCGAGGACGGCGTCTCGGAACGGGATCGTCAGGTTCGCGGCGGCGTCCTCGTCCTCGCCGACGCCGATCCCGCCGCCGGCGCCCGAGAAGAGATCGGAGAAGAGGTCCGAGAAGTCGCCCGACCAGCGGAATCCTCCTCCGGCTCCGCCTCCCCCTCTGCCGAACGGCGTGCTTCGGGACGCATCTCCGAACGGACCCGCTCCCCAGGCCCCCGGGCGCGGCGCCCCGGAAGCGGCGTCCGGCGGCTCGCCCGTGTCCCCGAACCGGTCGTAGCGCTCCTTCTTCTTCGGGTCCTTCAGGATCTCGTACGCCGAGGCGATCTCCTGAAATCGCTTGCTCGCGGAAGAGTCGCCGGGGTTCACGTCGGGATGGAACTTCCGTGCGAGGCGCCGGTAGGCCTTCTTGACATCGGCGTCCCCGGCCGTACGCGGAACGCCGAGCACCTCGTAGGGGTCCTTCATCGCCATGCCGGGAAGGATAGAAGAAACGGGAACGGACGCGCAGGAAGCCTTCGGTTCCGAGGCTCCTAGAATGGGCCGAACGAGGTGCTCCGCCGTGAAGATCCTCCAGCACAGGGACGTCCTCTCGATCGTCCTCGCCGGCGGCATGGGCGAGCGCCTCTACCCGCTGACCCGCGACCGCGCCAAGCCTGCGGTCCCGTTCGGCGGCCGCTACCGGATCGTCGACTTCGTCCTCAACAACTTCGTCAACTCGGGCCTGATGAAGATCAAGGTCCTCACGCAGTTCAAGTCGAACTCCCTGATCGAGCACCTCGTGAGGGCCTGGAGGCTGAACCCCGAGATCGGGCAGTTCGTCGACCCCGTCCCGGCGCAGATGCGGCGCGGACCGCACTGGTTCCGGGGGACGGCCGACGCCGTCTACCAGAACCTCGATCTGATCTTCGACGAGGAGCCGTCGCAGGTCTGCGTCTTCGGCGGCGACCACGTCTACGTGATGGACGTGAACCCGATGCTCGCGTTCCACGAGGACGGCGGCCACGACCTGACGATCGCGGCTTTTCCGGTGCCCGTCTCCGAGGCGACCCGCTTCGGGGTGCTCGAGGTCGACGACGGCGGCCGGGTGACCGGCTTCGAGGAGAAGCCGCGCGAGCCCCGCGAGATCCCCGGAGCGCCCGGCTTCGCGCTCGCCTCGATGGGGAACTACATCTTCCGGCCGAAGGTCCTCCGTGAGGCGCTGGAGAACGACGCCCTTCAGGACACGTCGCACGACTTCGGCCGGACGATCATCCCGGCGCTGCTCGACGGTGCCGCGTTGGTCTACGCCTACGACTTCTCCGCGAGCCGCGTCCCGGGCGACGAGGAGCTCGCGCCGTACTGGCGCGACATCGGGACCGTCGACTCCTACTGGGAGGCGTCGATGGACCTCATCTCGGTCAGTCCCCCGCTGAACCTCTACAACCCCCGCTGGTCGTTGAAGAGCAGCTCCCCGCACCTCCCGCCCGCGAAGTTCGTCTTCGCCGACGCGGCGTCCAACCGGATCGGGATCACGACGGACTCGATGGTGGCCGACGGCTGCATCGTCTCCGGCGGGACGACGCACCGGTCGATCCTCTTCCCGAGGGTGAGGGTCAACTCGTTCGCGCGAGTGGAGGAGAGCGTCCTGATGGACGGCGTCGACGTCGGGCGACACGCCCGCCTCCGCCGGGTGATCGTCGACAAGGGAGTGAAGATCCCGCCCGGAACCGTCATCGGCTTCGACCCGGAGAGCGATCGGAAGCGCTTCCACGTCTCCGAAGGAGGCGTCGTCGTTCTCCCGAAGGGAGTCGAAGTCCCCTCGTCCTGAACGAAAGAGCTTGCATTCGCCGACGCTCCTCCATATAAAGTTCGGAGGTTTCGACCCCTCTCCGAATATTTTATGGATGAGATCGACCGCCAGATCCTCGACATGCTCCAGCGCGACGGGAAGGTCTCCCAGGCGCGGATCGCCGAAAGTGTGGGTCTGACGACTCCGTCCGTGAACGAACGGATCAAGAAGCTCGAGACGAAGGGATTCATCCGGCGGTTCGCCGCGCTCCTCGACCCGCGGCAGGTCGGGATGGCCGCGGTCGCGCACGTCGACGTCCAGCTCGAGCACCCGAGCTTCGAGCGGGCCTTCCTCGACGAGATCGAGAACCTGATCCCCGTCCAGGAGTGCTACTCGATCTCCGGGGACTACGGCTACCGCCTCAAAGTGAGGGCGCGCGACCTGGAGCAGCTCGAGGCGCTCCTCCGGGAGCGGATCCAGACGATCCGCGGCGTGGCCCGAACGAGGGTCGACCTCTCGCTGTCCATCAAGAAGGACTCCACCCTCCTGCCCGTCACCTGAGCCGGCCTGCGAGGCCGCCGGGTGTCATTTCGGTCGCCGCGGATGCCGAAATGCGCCACGCCCGGGCTCGATTTGGGACGGGGCGTCCCGGCGCCGCCGGGATCCCTTCCGGCAACCCGCATTTCAAGCGGGTTCACCGTCCCGAGCGTCCTCGAAATCCGGTGGCATTCCGATTGCGTATAGAGAGGCAGGAGATCGGAAAACACGCTCCACGCCAGGTGGCGTCAGATCTTCAGAACCTGCCCGATGCCCCGAAGGCTCCCCGCCTCCGGGCCCTCCTACACAAACCCCTCTCTTCAGCCCCACCAGGAAAATCCCACCGCCGCACTTCCCGCCCGACCCCCGAGGTCGGGCGGGAACCCCGCCATTCCGATCAGAACTTCCAGGCCAGGGCCGCGGACAGGACGATCGGCTTGCGCCGGTCGTCATCCCGGAGAAGGTGCCCGACCGCCTCGAGCCGCAGGTCCGCCCGGCGGCCGAGCGCGAAGATCGTCAGCACGCCGCCGTGCCATCCGAAGCGGGCGGTGCTCTGCTCGAGGGCCACCTGCCCCGGCCCGGGCTCCTTCGGGCCAAGCCAGTAACCGCCCCCTCCGGCGACGAAGCCGGCCTGCCACCAGTCCTCGCGGAACAGGTAGGCGACGGAAAGCGTCGCGGCGTCCACGTCGATGTCGGGGCCGTCCGCGGCGCTCGACGGGAGCTTCATCCGCGTGTAGCGCGCCTGGAGAAGGATCCCCGGGTCGAGCGCGATCTCGGCGAAGCCATAGCCCGCGCCGGTCGAGAAGCTCTTGAGGCTCTCGGCCGAGCCTTCGTCGTTCAGGAGGCCCCCGCCCGCGCCGATCGCGAAGGTCTGGGCCGGAGCAGCGGGCGCGGTCGCGAGGAACGCGGCGGAGAGGAGGACGAGGGACACGGCGCGCCACCGGCGCGGACGGCACTGGGCGTTCATCCGGCCGCAGCATAGAGGGGCGCGAAATCGAGCGTCAACGTGCATGTCCGGCTTACGGAGGCCGATCGGCCGTCGTCTAGAATCCCCTCCCGTGGCGGGTGCCCCGTGGGGCTGGCCCCTGAAGGGCGGGTCGGCGATTCTTCAGCTCGTCCTTCCGTCGTGCTGCGCCGTCTGCGGCACCCCGCGCCGGGGCGTCGGAGGCGGAGGCGTCTGCGCGGCCTGCTGGGCGGCGCTGCCGCTCCTCGACCCCGAAACGGCCTGCGAGACCTGCGCCCTCCCCGGTGCCGCTCCGCTCTGCCGCACCTGCGCGGTCACGCTCCCGCCGGTCGCCCGCACGATCGCCGTCGCGCGCTACGAGAGCTCCGTGCGGCGGGTGGTGCACGCCCTGAAGTTCCGCGGCCACGACATCCTCGCCTCCCGGTGCGGCGCGCTGATGGCGGCCGCGGCCCGCTCGGCGCGCCTTCACGAGAGCCTGTCGGCCGTCGTTCCGGTCCCGTCGACCTCGCAGCGGAACCGCGATCGCGGCTACGACCCTGCCGCCCTGCTTGCGGAAGAGGTCGGCCGGCGCCTGGGAGCGCCCATCCGTCCCCTCCTTTCCCGCGTGCGCGAGACTCCGCCGCAGTCGCGCGTTCCCGCGAGC
This sequence comes from Acidobacteriota bacterium, assembly GCA_022711615.1. Lineage (GTDB taxonomy): Bacteria > Acidobacteriota > Thermoanaerobaculia > UBA5066 > UBA5066 > UBA5066. Next base: position 5,196 of record JAKLER010000029.1, on the reverse strand, counting down.
CGAAGGCGCGACAACGTCCGCGGTGCCTTCGCGGCCTCCGCCCGCGCACGCGGGGAGAGCCTGCTCGTCGTGGACGACGTCATGACCACAGGCGCGACCGCCTTCGAGGCGGCCCGCGCCCTTCGAGGCGCCGGCGCCGCGGCCGTCGCCCTTCTCGTCCTGGCCCGGACTCCCGAGGCCGGGCCCGCGCCCCGAGGATCCACGGAGGACGCATGAGCTCCATCTTCGACCGCCTCGTCGTCGGAACGCTCCCCCTGGTGCCGAAGCCCGTCATCTTCCGCTTCGCGCGTCGCTACATCGCCGGGCTCACGCTCGACGACGCCGTCCGCACGGTCCGGGAGCTCGAGGCCGAGGGGGCGATGTCGACGATCGACGTCCTCGGCGAGGCCGTCACCCGCCGAGAGCAGACGGAGGCGACCCGGGACGAATACCTCCGCGTGCTCGACGTCCTCTCGGCTCAGCGCCTCCCGGCGAACGTCTCGGTCAAGCCGACGGCCCTCGGTCTCTCGATCGACCCGAAGCTCGTCCGGGAGAACTTCCGCGCGATCTGCCGGAAGGCGGCGGAGTCGGAGACGTTCCTCAGAATCGACATGGAGGACTCCCCGTACACCGAGTCGACCCTCGCGCTCGCCCTCGAGCTGAAGGAGGAGTTCCCGAACGTCGGCGTCGTCGTCCAGGCCTACATGCGGCGCACGCTGCGCGACATGGACCGGCTCATCGCGGCCCGGATGAACGTGAGGATCTGCAAGGGGATCTACGTCGAGCCGCGGGCGCTCGCGTACAAGGACCGGCAGGTCGTCATCGAGAGCTTCGCGGCGATCGTCGACAAGCACCTGTCGGCCGGCTGCTACGCCGGCATCGCGACGCACGACGAGGCCTGCGTCCAGCGGGCGCTCGCGACGATCGACCGGCTGAAGCTGACCCCGGACCGCTACGAGTTCCAGATGCTCCTCGGCGTCGACCCGCTTCTCCGGCGGACGATCCTCGCGGCCGGGCACCGGCTGCGCGTCTACGTGCCTTACGGCAGGGACTGGTACAAGTACTCGGTCCGCCGCCTCAAGGAGAACCCGTCGATCGCCGGGCACACGATGCGCTCGATCCTCGGAATCGGCCCCGCCCAGTCCTGACCGGCCGCCCCGGCTTTCCCGTCCGGCCCCGGCGGCACCGGGCCGCCTGTCTGCGGCTCCGAAATCCACGCCGGAGCGGTTGACTCTTGCGGTCCCGGGGGACCATGATTCATCACGACGCCCTGTCGGGAGTCGGAGTCGAACCTGTGTGGCGCTCCGCGCGACCCCTGTGTCCGGCCGTATTCGCAGGCTGCCTTGCGGCACTCGTCGCCGCGGGGGCGGAAGCCGCGCCCGACGCGGCGACGGCGCCCCTTTCCGGCGTGCTCCGGGCCGACGGAGCGCCCCTCGCCGGCGTCTCGCTCGTCGTCCGCGGGCTGACCGGCGCGGCCGCGTCCGTCGTCCGCGTCCTGAAGACCGACGCCGAAGGGACCTTCTGTCTCGCGGATGCGCGCCCGGGCGTCTACTCGGTCCTCGCCGCGGTCCCCGGATTCCGCTCGGCGACGGCCCAGGTCCTCCATCGCGCTTCGGGTGAGAGCCTCTCGTTCGTCCGACTCGACCTGGACCGGGACCGCCGCGGCGTCCTGCCCGCGGGTCCGGCCGGAGCCCTCGATCCCTGGACGGCCCGGGCGGTCCTCGAAGGCGACGTCCTGCGCGACGAAGGGCCCGTCGACGCACCCGCGCCGTCGACCGCCGACGCCCGCGTCCCGGCCGCTCCGGCCTCCGCCTCCGCGTCGATCCCCCTCCCGCTCCGGGGTACCGTCCGCTCTCTCCAGGGGTTCGGCGCGGAAGGAAGCGAGTCGCTCTCCCAGACGGCGCTCGACGTCCGAGGCAGCCTCGGCAAGGATGCGACCTGGGGCCTGTCGGGCGAGTTCGACCGCCTGACGGCCGCCGGCGGCGAGCAGGTGGGACGCACGTCGCGCGTCGCCCTCGACGTCCTTCCCGCGCGGGGCCACAGCATCCACGTCTCGAGCCGGAGGAGCGAGCTCCCCTCGTTCGACAGCCCCGACGCCCGGCTCGACGCGCACTCCGTCGACTGGGCCGCCGAGCCCGGCCGCGGCTCGCGCGCTTCCGTCTCGGCCCGGTTCGTTTCCCATCGAAACCTCGAGCCGGCGCTCCTCCCGACGCCCCTCTTCCGCGGCGAGGGACGCGCGCTCGCGGTCGACGCCCGATACCGGAGCGACGTCGGCGAGGGGAGGTTCGTCCGCCTCCACGTCGGCTATCGCTCCGAGCTCGCCGAGGCGACCGTCGCCCACGCCGCGCGCAGCGGTCGGGAAGCGCGGGTCGGCGGCGCCGCCGGCGTCCGGCTGCTCGACGCGCTCCTCGTGGAGGCCGGCGGAACGGGAGACTACTCCGACGCCTCCCGCGGACTGACGCCCGAAGTCACCGTCTCGCTGGAGGCCCTCGACGGCGTGACCGTCTACGGCTTCGCCTCCCGACGGTTCGAGCAGCGGGACCCGAACGTTCCCCTCTACGGGCTCGTCGGCATCGACGCCGCCGATCTCGTGCGGGCGACCCGTTCGCACTACCGGGCCGGGACCCGGCTCGAATCGGGCGACGGTACGACCCGCCTCGAGCTGGAAACGAGCCGGAGAGAGATCTCCGACGCGTTCCAGCTGCTCCTCGACTCCGAGATGATCGCCCGGGTCGACGCCCTCTACCTCTTTCCCGGCGACGTCGCGGACGAGGCCTCCGGCTCGTTTTCCTTCGTCCTCGGCCCCGGCCTGGCGGCCCGTCTCGCGCTCACCGCGGGGCGGGTCCGAGGCGACGGCGCGCTGCCGGGCGCGCTGCGGAACGAGGCCCGTTACCAGGTCTCCAGCGCTCGGATCGACGTCCTCCCCAGCGGGACCGCGGTCTCGATCCGCTACCGGCTGCTCGAGCAGGAGCTCGGACGGAACGCCTCCTACAGGAACGGCCGGGAATCCGTCGACGTGACGATCGCCCAGGAGGTTCCCATTCCGCTCCTCCGCGCCCTGGGGTCACGGTGGCAGGCCCTCTTCTCCATGGCGCTCGAGAACCGAAGCGAAGGCGACTCTCCCGTTCGTCCGAACCGGCAGATGTCCGGTGGTCTTTCGCTCACGTTTTAGCCCGCCCGGGTTTTTTGGATTTCGATTCAACTTTTGCGGTCACGAACGCCGCAAATCGTCACAGCTGCAATCTAAACCCCTTCCCTGAAGCGGTTTCCACCGCTCCAACGATCCGAATTCCTGGCACTTCGTTTGCCTGTGCCCTGGCAGGATGAGGAACCTGCGCAGGCGGAGCACGCGAATCCTCCGGTGGGGATTTCTCGGCGTCTTCCTCGCTCTCCTCGTGCCGATCGGCTTCACGGCCGCCCGGAAGATCGCGACCACGGGGCAGACGGGACTCCTCCTGACCCCCGAGGAGAGCGGCTTTCGCGTTCGGGTCCCCGGGACCGCCGCCGCGGCCGGGCTCCTCCCGGGCGACCTGCTCCTGCTCGTCGACGGAGCCGAAGCCCGGGCGCTGCCCGACCCGGTGAGGTCGATCGAAGGCGACGTCGAGCTGACCATCCTGCGCGACGGACAGCTCCTTCGGCTTTCGGGCCGGGTCGACGCCTCGCCCTGGGACACCCGCTACTTCCTCCTGCTCCTCGTCGGGACCGCGTTCGTCGTGGCCGCGGGGCTCGTCCTGCGAACCGCGCCCGACGAGGCCGACCCGGCCGGAGCGTTTCACTTCGCCGGGTTTGCCGCCTGCGCCGCCGCGGTTCTCGTCCTCACCCCCGCCCCACCCTTCGACGCGCTTTTCCGGTTCGGGACCTTCCTCGAGGACCTCGCGCGGGCCTTCCTGCCGGCGTTCCTCCTCGCATTCGTGTTCCGGTTCCCTCGCCGCGCGGCTCGTGCGCCCGGTTGGCTCTTCTTCCTCCCGGCCGTGGCCCTGGCCGCGCTCTCCGCCGCGACCTACCTCGACCCGCCGGCCGCGGACGCCGACGCCACGGCCCTCGTCCTTCGGCTCGACCGCGCGCAGCAGGCGGCGATGCTGCTCGGCGTCGTCGTCGCGGTCCTTCGCCTCGTCACGCTCGCCTCGCGCCGGCTCGACCTCCTCGCCGAGAAGCAGGTCCGCTTCCTCCTCGCCGGGACGGCCGGGGGCCTCCTGCCCGTCGTCCTCCTCGACTTCCTCCCCCGGCTCCTCGGCGCGCCGATCCCGGTCGTCTCGAGCTTTTCGATCGTGCCGCTCGTCCTCGTGCCCGTCGCGTTCGTCGCGGCCCTGACGCGCTACCGCCTCTGGGACGTCGAGATCCTCACGCGGGAGACGGTGGCCCTCCTCGGCGCGGCGTTCCTCGGCGCGGGGCTCTTCTCGCTCGCGCAGGTGGTCGACCTCGGCCGGGTCCTCCCGGGGATTCCCTACGGGCGCGGAATCGTCGAGACGGGAGCCGGCCTCCTGATCGCCCTCACGTTCTTCCCCGTACGCCGGGGGCTGTCGACCGCGCTCGCGCGCGTCCAGTACGGCGAGCGGTTCGGCGAGCGCGAGGGGCTCCTCGCCCTCGTACGCGACCTCGCCCGCCCGAGGCGCCTCTCCGAGATCGGCCCCCTCCTCGCGGAGCGCGTCACGAACGGCCTCGGCGTGCCGCGCGCGACGCTCCTCCTCGCTCTCCCCGACGGACGATTCGACGCCTCCGCGCTCGACGGGGGCGACCCGCTTCCCGCGGCGGAGCTCCCGGCCGACGCGGCGACGCGGACGCTGCGCCTCTCGCGCCTCGCCTTCACGGAACGCCCCACGGCCGCAGTGGCGCGCCTCCGGCACGCCGGCCTCCGGACGATCGCTCCGCTCGCCCTCTCCGGCCGGCTCCTCGGCCTCTTCGCCGTCGCGGACCGGGACGGCCGCGACCCGCTGTCGGCCGAGGACGTCGAGCTGCTCGAGACCGTCCTGGCCTCGGCGGCGCTCGCCGTCGACCACGCCCGCCTCTACGACGAGCTCGAGGCGCAGGCGGATCGCTACCGGAAACTGAAGGAGTTCCACGAGGACGTCGTCACCGGCTCCCCCGCGGCGATCGCCGCCACGGACGAGTCGGGCCGCATCACGTCGGCGAACCCCGCGTTCGAGGCCCTGTTCGGATCGGGCTCCGCGGACCTCGTCGGGCGAAGGGCCGAGGAGGTCCTCCCCGAAGCCGTCCTCT
>JAKLER010000289.1 GCA_022711615.1 Acidobacteriota bacterium | reverse complement strand
GGCCGGATGCTCGCGAAGGAGGTCCACGGGCAGTTCGAGAGGGCGCTGGCCGAGGCCGGGCTCCCGGAGCGGGAGAGGGCGGCGCAGCGGACGGCGTTCTCCGGCCAGTGGGGACGGGTCAACGCCACCGACGCGGCGCGGAACCTGATCGACCAGACGATCCTCCGGCCCGCGGTCGCCGCGATCGACGCGCGCTTCGCGGACCAGCCGGCCGTCGACGCGCAGCTCCGGCAGGTCCTCGCCGACCTCTACAAGACCCTCGGCCTCTACGAGGCCGCGAGACCGCTCCAGAGCCGGGCGCTCGAGACGCGCCGGCGGGTCCTCGGCGAGGCGAGCGAGGGGACGCTCCGCTCGCTCGGGGCGTCGGGCGACCTCCTGCGCGCCGAGGGGAAGCTGGCCGAGGCCGAGCCGATCCTGCGCGACGCGCTGGAGAGGAGCCGCCGCGCCCTCGGCGCGGAGCACCCGTTCACGCTCGTCTCCCTCAACAACCTCGGCTACGTCCTCCACCTGCAGGGCCGGAACGACGACGCCGAGCGGCTCTGTCGGGAAGCTCTCGGGACGATGCAGCGCGTCTTCGGCGAGGACCACCGCGAGACGCTGGCGACTCAGGGGAACCTGGCCCAAGCACTGCAGGCGCTCGGCCGGCTCGAGGAGGCCGAGGCGGTCTACCGCGACTCGCTCGCGCGGCACCGCCGCGCGCTCGGCGAGGAGGCTCCCGAGACCGTCGTCGCCGTCAGCAACCTCGCGAACCTCCTCCTCGCCCGGGGGAGGTTCGCCGAGGCCGAGCCGGTCCTGCGCGAGGCGCTCGCGATGTCCCGCCGGGTGCTCGGCGAGGAGCACCCCGACACGGTGACGGCGATCAACAACCTGGGCTTCTCCCTCCAGTTCCAGGGGAAGCTGGAGGAGGCGGAGCCGGTCGAGCGCGAGGCGGTCGAGAAGTACCGGCGGGCCGTCGGCCCCGACCACCCGAGCACGCTCGCCGCGATGAACAACCTCGCTCTCCTGCTCCAGGACCGGCGCCAGTACGCCGAGGCCGAGGCGCTCCTGAGAGAGACGCTCGCGGCGCGCCGGCGCGTCCTCGGCGACGAGCACCCTGACACGATCGCCTGCCTCGGCAACCTGGGCCGGTTCCTCCAGGCCGTGGACCGGCTCGCGGAGGCGGAGCCGGTCCTCCGCGAGACCCTCGAGACGAAGCGCCGCGTCCGCGGCCCCGAGCATCCCGACACGATCACCTCGATCAACAACTACGGCGCCGTCCTCGAGGCGATGGGGCGCCCGGCCGAGGCGGAAACGTACTACCGGGACGCGATGGAGAAGTGCGGGCGTGTCCTCGGTCCGGAGCACCCCAACACGTTCATCACGATGATCAACACGGGCGGCGCCCTCCAGGCCCGCGGGAAGGCCGCCGAGGCCGAGAAGGTCCTCGACGGCGTCGAGGCCGCGGCCCGCAAGGCCTTCACCGGGTCGAACGCGCGATGGGTGGCCAAGCTCCTGACGCGGCGCGGAATGGCGCGGACGGCTCTCGGGAAGCTCGACGCCGCGGAGAAGGACCTCCTCGAGGCCCACCCCTTGCTCCTCTCGACGCGCGGCGAAGAGCACAAGGAGACGCGCGAGTGCGTGAAGGCGCTCGTCGACCTCTATCGGGTCCGTCCGGGTTCGGAGCCGGGCCGAGGCTGGGACCGCGAGGCCGCGTCCTGGGCCGCGAAGCTCCGCCCGACGGCCCGCACCCGGTAGACCCCCGGACCCTCGGTCCCGAACGACCGGTGCGTCGCGTGGTCCTCGCCGCCGGGCGCTACGATGCCGCCGTGTCCGCCGCGCTGCCGCAGCCGCCCGGGTGGGGGCCCGGGCCTCCCCCGCCGCCGGCTCCGGGCGGGACCGTCTCGGTGCGTCCTCTCCCGGACGGCGAAGAGATCGTCCTTCGGGCGACGGGCTGGCTCCGCCTCCTGCCGGCCGCATTCCTTCTCTTCTGGCTCTGCGGCTGGGCCGCGGGAGAGCTCCTCGTCCTCCTCATCCTCCTCGGCCCGCTCGCCGACCCGCTCGTCTCCGCGCTGCGCGACGTGCTCCCGGGGTCCTGGCCGCGGCCGCCCCGGTTCGCGGGCTCGACGCCGTGGCCGGTCCTGGCCTTCCTCGCGGTCTGGTTCGTCTTCTGGACGTGGGGCGGGCTGGCGGCGGCCTGGCAGCTCCTTCGGCTCGTCGCGGGGAGTGACCGGTTCGTCACCCGCCCGGGCGGCTTCTCCCTGAGGCCCGGCGCAGGCCCCTTCGGCCGGACGAGGGACTTCCCCGCCTCGGAGGTCTCGGCCGTTCACGCCGACGTCCGCCGCTCGCGCCTCGTCGCGGTCGTCGGAGGCTCGGAGAGGGTCCTCTGCTCCGGGACCCCGCTGCCCGTGGCGGAGTGGCTCGCCGCCCGCCTCCGGGCCGCCCTCGGCCTCCCCGAACCGACACTCGCGGACTCGGGAGAGCGGGACGCCGAAGCCTTCCTCGAGCCTCCGGTCCCGGTGGACTGGGCGGCCGGGCCGCTCCCCGAGGGAGGCGTCCTCCTCTCGGCGCCCCACGCGAGGTCGCGAAAGACCGCCGGCTGCGCGCTCGCCGTCGCCGTCGTCGTTACGGCCGGCTTCGTCGCCGGGCTCCTCGCCGCCGGCGTTCGCCGCGAAGCCCCGGGAGGCGCCCTCTTCTTCGGGCTCCTGATCCTCGCCGTCGACCTCCTCTGCGGCTGGCTCGCGTTCGCGCGCGAGTCGTGGCTCCTTCGTCCCGGCCTCATCGCGAGAGTGCGGAGCCTCGGCCCCTGGGAGCGCCGGCGCGAAGTGCGTCACGGTACGCTCGCGGTGTCCGTGTCGACCGATTCGGACGACGACGACTGGTTCCGCCTGGAGGCGTGCGGCGAGGGCCGGCGGTTGAAGCTGTCGAGCCGGATCAACGCCGGGCCGGAGGTCCTCGCCTTCGCGCGCTACGCGGCCCGGCACTCGGGATTCCCCCTGGACGTGCCGCGCGAGGTGCTTCTCGCGGCCGGCGAGCTGCGGAACGGAAGCTCGAGAGCGCGGGGTCCGGCGTGAGCCGGTCCGCCTCTGCCGGCGACGGCTACGGCTTCACCGGCGGATCGAGGAGACCGTTCCTTCGCGCGGGCGTCCCGGCGGCGAGGCCGTCGAGGAGGGCGTCGACCGTCGAGACGCCCCGGGCGGCGAGGGCGCGGGCGAGACCGTCGCCTTCCACGAGCCGGATGCGGCGCTCCAGCTCCGGCTGGAACTCCGGCGTCACGTAGAAGCCGGTCGTGCCCGAGAGACGCAGCTCGTCGATCGGTCCGAGGAAGATCAGCGCGTCGTAGGCATCGGCCATCGTCGATCCGGGAGCCGCGTCGAGCATCGTGTTCCCGACGAACTCCGCGGCGCCGAACGGCGTGCCCGCAAGCTCGAGGCCGACGGGGACGTTGCCGTTGGCCGCGAAGGCACGGTCCCAGGCCCCGTCTTCCATCCGCATCCAGCGATACGACTTCGACTCCAGCCCCTGCATCGAGCGCGGACCGCCGGTCCGTACGGTCCCGTCGACGGCGAGCGTCGCGTTGTGAAGGCGCACCGACCAGGCGCGCCCGGGGTCGTTGCGCGCGAAGAACCCGGCGGCGTTGAGCTGCGGACGCCCCCGGGCATCGCGCAGTCGCATGTACGCGTGGCGCGTTTTCGTGAGGAAGAACGCCTTCTCCCCCTTGCGGAGGCCGTCGAGGCGGCTTCGGATCGTCGCGTAGAGGAAGAAGTCGCGGCCCGCGAGAGAGTCCTGGAAGAGCTCGTAGTCGGATCGCGTCCGGATGGCGTCCCACCAGATCGGCTGGTCGACGCCGACGACGCGCACGCGCTCGGACGGCGGAAGCCCCTGGTTCAGCCGCCGCACGGTGGCCAGCAGCTCGAGATAGGTGGAGTAACGCCAGCCGTAGCCCGAGAAGTCGTCGCGGAACGCCGGGGCGAGGAGGCTCCGGTCGTCCCGTGATGCAGGCCTCCGGCGGGTGGCGCCGGCGCCGGCTCAGTGGCAGTGCGTCGTCGAGGCGCGGCCATGGACGGTCGTTCCGTCCGCCAGCGCGCAGTCGAGCTCGACGGAGAGACGGTAGTCGCGGACCTCGTTGACCGTCAGCCCCGTGTGCTCGAGCGAGAAGAGGAAGACGGCGCACTCGGAGCGTCGCAGGACGACGCTCTGCCGGAACGGGTCGGCGGCCTCGAAGACGCGCGCGGCGGGCCCCTCGAGGGGGTCGACGACGAGGCGGACGACGAGACCCGAGGCGGGGTCGGAGAAATCCCCTCCGAGGAAGCGCTGCAGGTCCCCGCTGACGCAGCCCGTGGGAGCGACGGTCACGTTCCCGAGGAGGGGCGAGCTCACCGAGAAGGACCCGAGAACTCCCGCGGGAGCCGTCTCCGTCGCGGCGTAGCCGGGGAGCGGCATCGCGGGGAACGAGAAGCAGCCGGTCGACAGGACGCCCGCCGCAGAGAGGAGGCTCGCGAGACCGTTCGCCCGGGCGTGCCGCCGTTTCATGGCGGACGAGTCTTTCACGGACCTCGGCACCGGTTCCGTGACGCTCCTCGCGCTCCGGTCGTTCCCCGCCTCCCCGGCCCGAAGTGCGGGTCGCGCCGCTCCGTCGCAGGCCGAACGTCGCCTCGAACATCCTCGGGCTGATCCAACGAAAGGGAATGTCTCGAGCCGGCCTCATCGTTCCTGTCGCTCGACCGCGCACCGCCGAGCGACGGCTGGCCGACGAGCTCGGCGCCACAAGCGCGGTGCCACAAGCGTGGTGCCAGGCGTGAAATCGTGTATTGTTTGAAACACTACACGATTTCACGCCTGGCACCATGACGGGGGTGCGCGAACGGCGACGAAGAGCTGCGGGATCGACGCGTCATTCTGAGGTTCGCGGCCGCGGCCCGGCGCCGCCCCACAACGCCATCGCCTTCAGCGGCGGCGACGCTCCGGCCTCGCGCCTGCCGGTCCGGTCTTCGGCCCACCGGCTGACGAAGCAGCCACCTCCCGCCTCCGGGCCCCAGCCCGCGGCGCTCGGGGGAGAGAGCCCGGCGCTCGCCGCACGCCGGAACGCCTCCGCGCCCCGCCCGCCGGACCGCGCCGGCCGACACGCGTCGCGGGACCCGTCACGACATCTCCCCGGCTGGCGAGGGCGCGGGCGCGCGGCTCGCCAGCGCGACG
>JAKLER010000288.1 GCA_022711615.1 Acidobacteriota bacterium | reverse complement strand
TGCTCGGGCGCCATGTACGCCGCGGTGCCGAGGATCACGCCGACCGCCGTCCCCGCCGAGGTCAGGGTCGGCGAGTTCATCAGGGTCGGCGACTCGGTCGCCGCCGACGGACCGACCGCCTCGCCTCCCGAGGCCGCGCGCGGGTCCAGCGCCTTCGCGAGGCCGAAGTCGAGGACCTTGACCGTGCCATCCGGTCCGAGCTTCACGTTCTGGGGCTTGAGGTCGCGGTGGACGATCCCCTTCTCGTGCGCCGCCTCCAGGGCCTCTGCGACCTGGCGCGCGATCGGGAGCGCCTCCTCGAGGGGAATCCGCCCGCGCTTCATCCTCTCGGCCAGGTCCTCTCCCTCGGCGAGCTCCATGACGAGGACGTGCGCCGTCGTTCCGTCGGGGAGCGGCGTGGCCTCGAATCCGTACAGGTGCGCGATTCCGGGGTGGTTGAGGGAGGCGAGGAGCCGCGCTTCCCGCTCGAACCGGGCGAGGCGTTCCGGCTCGGCGGCGAAGGCCGGCGGGAGGAGCTTGAGCGCGAGCTCGCGTCCGAGCCTCGTGTCGCGCGCGCGCCAGACGTCGCCCATCCCCCCCTCGCCGAGATGGGCGAGCACTTCGTACGGGCCCAGCCGCGCTCCGGCGTCGACTTTCATCGGACCGGCGGATTCTAGGGACAGCCGGCTCCGGAACGGCAATCTCCATGCAGCCGGCGGCGGCGGACCGGCGCTCGAAGGCCGCTCCCGGGGACCCTTCGCCGGGCCGGCCGGGACGCGGGAAGCCCTCGCGGGCCCGGGCTGGCGCCCGCGGTCCCGTCTCGTGGAGAATGCGCGGCCGTGGGGTCGCGCATCCTCTTCGTCCTGCCCGGCTGGCCGAAAGGGCGTCTCTGGGGCGAGATGTCGTTCCGCTTCCCGAGCCTCTCGCTCGCCGTCGTCGCCGCGGCGACCCCGGAGAAGTGGGAGACCGCCCTCCACGACGAGGGCTTCGGGCCGGTCGACCTCGACGACCCGGCCGGGGTCGTCGCCCTCACCGGGATGACGGCCCAGGCGACCCGGGCCTACGAGATCGCCGACGCGTTCCGCGCCCGCGGCAAGACGGTCGTCATGGGGGGCTTCCACGCGAGCAACCTGCCGGCCGAGGCGCTCCAGCACGTCGATGCCGTCGTCGTCGGCGAGGCCGAGTCGGTCTGGCCGAGGCTCCTTTCGGACCTCGAGGAGGGGCGCCTGCAGAAGGTCTACCGGCCCGACGGGCCGGTCGACACGGCGGCGATCCCGGTCGCGCGGCGATCCATCTTCGACGGCAAGGGCTACCTCCTGACGAACACGATCCAGACGACGCGCGGCTGCCCTTACGACTGCGAGTTCTGCTCGGTGACGGCCTACTTCGGCCGGAAGTACCGGAAGCGGCCGGTCGAGACGGTCCTCGCGGAGCTCGCGGAGATGAAGAAGCGCGGCTCCTACGCCTTCTTCGTCGACGACAACATCGTCGTCGACCGCGGCTACTCGCTGAAGCTCTTCCGCGGCATGAAGGGCCTCGGGATGAAGTGGCTCTCGCACGCCTCGCTCGACCTCGCGGAGGACCCCGAGCTGCTCACGGCGATGGGGGAAGCCGGCTGCATCGGGCTCTTCGTCGGCTTCGAGTCGCTCGACGAGAAGGCGCTCGCGGCGATGGGGAAGAAGACGAACCACGTGGCCACCTACCTCGACGCGGTGAAGGCGTTCCGGGATTCCGGGATCGGCATCCTCGGCTCCTTCGTCCTCGGCCTCGACGGCGACGGCCCCGACGTCTTCGAGCGGACGCTCCGCTTCTGCGAGAGCGCGCGCCTGCCGGCGGCGATCTTCCCGATCCTCACGCCGTACCCCGGGACGAAGGTCCGCGAACGCCTCCTCGCCGAGGACCGGATCCTCTCGAGCGACTGGCGGAACTACGACATGGAGCACGTCAACTTCCGGCCGAAGGGGATGACGGTCGACGAGCTCCAGGCGGGCTACGACCTCCTGATGAAGGAGTTCTACTCGTTCGGGTCCATGTGGAAGCGGCTCGGCTGGCACCGGTCGCTCCCGGCGTTCGGGCCGATGAACCTCGGCTTCCGGAGCGCCCTGAAGCGCAAGGTGGCCGATGCCTGAGAGGTGCGGCGGAAGGGCGTTCCCGGCGTGAAGGTCCTGATGATCTCGGCGAACCGGGAGAGGGACCCTTCTCCCGTCTTCCCGCTCGGCCTCGCCTACCTCGCGGGCCCCGTCGAGCGGGCGGGGCACGAGACCCGCCTCCTCGACCTCTGCTTCGCCGCGGACGTCCCGGAGGCGGTCCGCGGGGCGGTCGAGGAGATGCGCCCCGACGTCGTCCTCGTCTCGATCCGGAACCTCGACAACGTCACCTGGCCGGTCTGCCGCTCCTACGTCGAGGGCGTGCGCGAGGTGGTCGCGCTCTGCCGCGACGCGGCCCCGGTCGTCCTCGGCGGCTCCGCGTTCTCGCTGGAGCCGGAGTCGTTCCTCGAGGCGACGGGCGCGCGCTGTGGCGTCGTCGGCGAAGGGGAGGAGGTCGTCGGGCCGCTCCTCGAGAGGATCGCGGCGGGGCTCCCGCTCGCGGGACTCCCCGGCGTCGTCGAGCCGGGCGGCGACGGGTGGACGGCGCCGCGCACGCCGGCGACCGTCGGCGCGCCGAGCCGGGGGAGCTTCGATGTCTCGCGCTACCTGACGGAGGGGGGCGCCGCGAACGTCCAGACGAAGCGGGGCTGCCCCTTCACCTGCGTCTACTGCACGTACCCGGTCCTCGAGGGGAGCCGCGTGCGCACCCGCCCGGCGGCGGAGGTCGTCCGCGAGCTCCGGACGCTCGTCGACGAGCACGGCGTCGACTACGTCGAGTTCTGCGACGACATCTTCAACTTCCCCGAGGCGGCCGCCCGCGAGCTCTGCGAGGCGATGATCGCGGACGGCCTGCGCCTCTCCTGGTCGGCGTTCGTCAACCCGGGGCACCTCGACGCCCGCCTCGTCGACCTGATGGCCCGGGCCGGGTGCGACGCCGTGGAGATCGGCACCGACTCCGGCTCGCCGGCGATGCTCCGGAGCCTCGGGAAGTCGTTCACGGTCGAGGACGTGCGCGCGGCCTCGCGCCTCTGCCGCGACGCCGGGCTCGCCACCGCCCACTACCTCCTCTTCGGCGGGCCCGGCGAGGACGACGCCACGGTCGCCGAGAGCGTCGCGCTGATGGACGAGCTCGCGCCCGAGGCCGTCATCGTCATGGTCGGCATCCGCGTCTACGCCGGGACCGACCTCCACGCGACCGCCGTGCGCGAAGGGGTCGTCCGGGCCGACCAGTGCCTCCTCGAGCCGGTCTTCTATCCCGACGAGTCGCGGCTCCGGAAGATCGCGGAGCGCGTGGCGGAGCTGGCCGCGGCGCGGCGGACCTGGATCGTCCCGGGGCTCGACGTGAACACCTCCTCCGGCGTCCTCGAGATGCTCCGCCGCCGCCACCCGCGCGGGCCGCTCTGGAAGGTCCTCGGCCAGCGGGAGAGCTGGCGGGGGCGGCGGCGCGCTGCTGGCGAAACCGGTCCCCGCGCCGTCTGAGCGGCCAACGCCCATTCGGACACGACGCCGTCCGGACGGCCGGGCGATCCCGCCCTCGCGTCAGCGCTCGGCGCCCGCCTTGATCCCGAGGGCCGGGTCGTAGAGGTTCTCCGCGCTCGTGCCGGTCCGAGTCGCGAGGAGCCGGACGAATCCGATCGTCCTCCCGGCGTCCTTCTCGAGCGCCTCGGCGCAGGAGGGGAAGATCCCCTTCCCCGCGGCCTCGATCGCGCGCTCGAAGTCGGCCCAGTGCCTCCAGCCGTCGGGCTGCAGCTCGGCGGAGACGTCCGTCAGGCAGGGCGAGCCGCGCCAGATCTCCGTCCACGCCTCCGCGGTCAGGAACGCGCGGCAGCCCTCCTCCCAGAACGCCTGCCCGTTCGACTGCGGCTCGGTGAGCCACGGCGGGACTCCGTCCGAAAGCGGCCGGACGACGGCGGGCACGACGACGCCGAGCCTCCCGCCGGGCCGGAGGAAGCGGGTGAGGTAGTCGAGGTAGAGGAGGTCGGTGCCGAAGTACTGGTAGGCGTCGATCGAGACGATCGCGTCGAAGTAGGCGGCCGCGAAGGGGAGCGTGTGGGCCTCGGCGCGCACCGGGCAGACGAGGTCGGCGGCGCCGGCCGCGGCGACCCTCTCCCAGTTCTTGTCGGGGCTCATCCAGAGGTCGACGGCGTGGACCTTCGCGCCGTACTCCTTCGCGAGGAAGACCGACGTCATCGCCTTCCCGCAGCCGAGGTCGAGGACCCGCGCGCCGGGAGCGAGCGGGAACCTCTCGCAGAGCCACTCGAGCAGCCAGATCGCGCACGGCCCCATCTGGTTGTCGAGGAGGAACTCGGCGTCGTAGCGGGCGGAGCGGGGGAACTCGGGGCGCGCGAGGTCGACGGGGGCGTGAGGCATGTGGGCTCCTTCGGACGGTGCCTCGGACATTCTGCCGCGATCCACCGCGGCCGGGGGCCGCGTTAGTCTCGGCACCCTCCGGAGGCGACGATGGCCGAGCCGAAGACGAAGAAGACCGACGCGAGCGTCGAGGCGTTCCTGGATGCGGTCGCGGACCCGGGGAGACGCGAGGACGCCCGGGCTGTCCTCGCGCTGATGAAGCGGATCACGGGGGAGGAGCCGAAGATGTGGGGCCCGAGCATCGTCGGCTTCGGCTCGTACACATACACCTACGCGAGCGGCCGGACCGGCGACTGGCCGATCGCCGGGTTTTCGCCACGCAAGCAGGCGCTCACGCTCTACGTCATGCCCGGGTTCGAGAAGGACGCGGACCTGATGAAGCGTCTCGGGAAGCACAAGACGGGAAAGTCGTGCCTCTACCTGAACCGTCTCGCGGACGTCGACGCGGGCGTCCTCGAGGAGCTCGTCCGGCGGTCGGTGGAGCGGATGAGGAACCGGAGAGCCTGAAGGGACGGATACGACGGGGCGTCCGGGGTCCCTCCCTGCGTGCGGCCGGAGGTCAACGGACCCGGATCCGCCCCGTCCCCGCCCCCGCGATCCGCCCGATCCGGCGCGCGTCCGCAACGCCGCGGGCGCGAAGTGACGACAGGAGCGCCTCGCAGCGCTTCTCGGGCAGCGCGACGAGGAGCCCGCCGGAGGTCTGCGCGTCGGCGAGGAGGAGGCGGTCGACGCGCGAGAGGCCGGGCGCGA
>JAKLER010000287.1 GCA_022711615.1 Acidobacteriota bacterium | reverse complement strand
ATGGTCCCCGAGCGGGACGCCGCTCGCGACCCTCTCTTCGCGCGAAATCCCGTGCGATGACTCGACGTCGAGCCCGGCGGTCAGCTCCCCGCGGCTCCCGATCGCGAAGGCGTCCCTCGCCTTCAGCCCGACGTTCCTCCAGTCGGTGAAGGTCCGGAAGGCCTCCGAGGCCGTTCCGTCCCATTGGAGCCACTCGATCGCGCCGTCCTCGACGTAGAGCTTGAGGAACCCCGTCCGGCCGCCGTGAGAGCGCGTCAGGGCAAAGACTCCCATCGCGTCGTCCGTTTCCCACCGGGGCGTCACGCCGCGCGGCGCGCCCCCCTCGACGCCCGGGTCCCCGGCGCGCCCCTGGGTCCAGTCCCCCGTCAGCGCAAGGCCCCAGCCGGCGCCGAGGTCGTACGCCGCGCGCGCGAAGAGCGCGCGGGTCCGTCCGTCCGCTCCCTCGCGGTGGCCGTCGCTCGCACGCTGGCTCGCGACGACGAAGAGCTCGAGGGGGCCGTTCCGGCCCGACGCTTCGACGCCGAGGGTCGACGTGCCGAACGAGCCGTATGCGGCGGTCGCCTTGCCGCCGAACCCTTCCTCCGCCCGGCGCTTCGTCACCAGGTCGATCGTGGCGAACGCCATGTTCCCGAAGAGGACGGGCTGCGCCCCTTTGTAGACGTCGATCCTCCCGGCCGCGTCGATCGGGAGCGCGTCGAGGAGGGGATGCGTCCAGACCCCGGCCGTCTTCACGACGCCGTCGACCGCGAACGAGAGCTCCGCGCCCGGTCGCCCCGTCCCCTGGCCGCGCGCGAAGACGCCGCCGCCGTCCCCGCCGCCGTAGCTCCCGACGACGTTGTAGCGGGAGACGACGAGGCCCGGCACCCGGCGAAGGGCCGCGGCCGCGTCGCCCGCGTTGAGGTCCTCGATCTGCCGCGCGCCGACGCTCGTCACGGCCCCGGCGAGCGGTTCGCGCCGCACCTCCTCGAGGACGGGGCGGGCCGTCACGGAGACCTTCGCGGCGACGGCCGGCACGGCCGCCGCCACTTCGGCCGCCTCGGCCCCCTTCGCGGGCGGGACGGTCTCCTCGGCGCTCGCGGCCGGGAGGAACGGGGCGAGGAGGGCGCCGGCCAGGACCGCGATCCGTCTTCCCGTCGACGGAGCTCCGCCGGCGCGTCGACAGAGTCCGGGACGGGACCGCCGCGCATGCTCCGAGTTCATGGCCGCGATCTTACGGGTTCCGAGATCTCCCCACGGCGGATGCGCGCACCCCGCGTGCTACGCCGGGACCTCGAAGCGGAACTCGGCCCAGCGCCCGGGCTCGGAGTGGGCGTCGATCCGTCCGCCGTGGAGCGCGACGATCCGCCTGCAGGTGTAGAGGCCGACGCCCGAGCCGGGGCGGCCGGCGAGCTCCGGGTCCGGGAGGCGCGAGAATCGGCGGAAGAGGCGCGAGCGCTCCTCCGGCCGGAAGCCCGGCCCCTCGTTCCGCACGGCAACGCGGAGCCGGTCCCCGTCGCGCCGCGCGCAGATGCGGACCTCGCCGCCTTCGCGCGCGAACTTCGCCGCGTTCCCGAGGAGGTTCACCAGGACGACGGTCATCAGCTCGGGGTCGGCGGAGACCGCGAGCGGCCCGAGCGGGAGGTCCCGGACGAGGCGGCACCGCCGATCCTCGAGGAGCGCGAGGACGACGTCGAGAGCCGGCTCGACGACGTCGGCGACGAAGTCGCACGCGACGCGCCGGACGGCGAGATCGCGCTCCTCGACGCGCGCCAGGTCGAGGTACTCCTTCACGAGCCGCCCGAGGTACGCCGCCTTCCTCGTCATCCGGTCCACCGCGGAACGCGCGGTTTCGTCGACCTGCCCGGCGTAGCCGCCGAGGAGCGTCTCCCCGTCCATCACGAGCGAGGCGAGCGGCGCCTTCAGCTCGTGGCTCACGAAGCCGAGCATCTCGACGTAGCCCGCGTTCGCCTCGGCGAGACGGTCGAGCAGCCACGCCTTCTCGACGGCCTGCGCGAGCCGTTCGCTGACCGCGACGTGGAGGTACGCCTGGCGGGCGTCGTAGGCGCGCATCCTCCGCGCGCTTCGGAAGAGGAAGCCGAAGACGCGCCCCTCGACCTCGAGCCGGGCCGTCAGGCTCGAGCGAGCTCCCTCGTCGACGAGGAGGCGCGTCGCGCGGCTCGCGGGCCGCGCCGCAAGGTACGCCGGGAGGTCGTCGAGCACGCGCGGCGTCCGCGACGCGAGCAGCGGACCGAGCGAGGTCGCGGCGAGGTCCTCCGCCCACCCGGCCGCGAGGAGGAGCGGTTCGTAGTCGGCGACGGCCTTTCGCGCGACGACGCGCTGTCCCTCCTCCTCGAGGAAGGCGACGCCGATCCGGTCGCACGGGCAGACGTCGCGGGTGGCGCGGAAGAGGAAGTCGAGGACCTCGTCGAGGCTCCGTCCGGCGGCGACCTTCCGGTTGACCAGGTCGAGGGCCTCCGCCTCTCGAGGCGCGAGGGCCGAGGGCGGGACGGCTCTGCCCCGGCTCACGCGAGGGTCCTCCGGCGGAGCCCGACGAGCGGGCTCCGCCGGACCGGGGACGGGGTCGTTCGCCCGCGGGTCAGGCGATGTACTTCCCGCGGGGGGTGTAGTGCGTGTGGAGGAGGTGGTGGCTCTTCTCGCCGCAGGGGCCGTCCGTCAGGAACTCCCGGTAGAGGCGGATCACCGCGGGGTTCTCGTGGGCCTTGCGGATCTCGTAGCTCGAGTCCTCCGCGTAGATCGCCTTCGCGCGCGCCGCCCGGATCTCCGGCGAGGTCGGGATCGGCATGCCCCCGCCGCCGAGGCACCCGCCCGGGCAGGCCATGAACTCGATGAAGTGGCACTTCGAGAAGACCCCGCCCGCCTTGATGTCCTCGACGACCCGCTTGGCGTTCGCCGTGCCGTGGCAGACCGCGACCTTCAGGACCGCCCCCTCGAGCCACTTCCAGTCCGAGAACGGGAGGGCCTTGTTCATCTTCAGGAGCTCGGGCACCTCGCCGATCGCCGGGATCGGGAGCTCGACGTAGCGGACTCCGTCGAAGCCGCGGACCGGGAGGACGTCCGCGTGGGCGAAGACGTCCTCGATCTTCAGGCCGGTGACGAGCTCGACGACCGTCCGGAGCGCGGCCTCCATGACGCCTCCCGTCGCCCCGAAGATGACGCCCGAGCCCGTCGCGGTGCCGAACGGGTCGTCGAAGCCCCCCTTCGGCATCTTCGGCAGGTCGATCCCCGCCTCGTGGAACATCTGCCCGAGCTCGCGGGTGACGAGGCCGTAGTCGACGTCCTTGTGGCCGGAGTCGCACATCTCGGGGCGGTTGCACTCGTACTTCTTCGCCGAGCACGGCATGAGCGCGCACGTGACGATGGAGGCCGGGTCGATGCCGGCCTCCTCCGCGTAGAACGTCTTGATGAGCGCCCCGAACATCTGCTGAGGGCTCTTGGCCGTCGAGAGGTTCGGGATCATCTCCGGGTAGAAGTGCTCGAGGTACTTCACCCAGCCGGGCGAGCAGCTCGTGAACTGCGGGAGCGCGACCGGCTTCTTCTGGACGAGCGCCTCGTGGAGCCGGAGGAGGAGCTCCGTCCCCTCCTCGATGATCGTCAGGTCGGCGGTGAAGTTCGTGTCGAAGACGCGGTCGAACCCGATCGTCTTCATCGCCGTGTTCATCTCGAACGTGAGCGGCGTCCCCGGCGGGAGGCCGAAACACTCCCCGATCGCCGCGCGCGGCGCCGGGGCCGTCTGGATGACGACGTGCTTGCCCGGGTCGTTGATGTCCTTCCAGACCTCGTCCGAAGGGTCCATCGCGCCGAGGGCCGCCGTCGGGCAGCGGTTGATGCACTGGCCGCAGTTGATGCAGACGACGTCGTTCAGCGGCTTGTCGAGGAACGTCGCGATGCGCGTCTTCTCGCTGCGCCCCACGGCCTCGAGGACGCCGACCTCCTGGAGGTCGATGCAGGTCCTCACGCAGCGGCGGCAGAGGATGCACTTGTCCATGTTCCGCCGGACGGAGTACGAGGAGTCGTCGACCTCGTGCCGCGGCGTCCCCTCGTGGCCGAACCGGAAGAAGTCGACGCCGTACTCCTTCGCGAGGGTCTGGAGCTCGCAGTTCAGGTTCCGGAAGCAGGTGTAGCACTCCCCGACGTGCTTGCTGAGCATCAGGTCGAGGATTCGCCGGCGGGCCTGCCGGACCTTGCGCGTGTGGGTCTGCACCTTGATCGGCGCCGTGATCGGGAAGGCGCAGGCCGCCTGGAGCGTCCGCTGCCCCTCGACCTCGACGACGCAGATCCGGCAGACGCCGGCCACTTCCAGGTCGGGGTGGTGGCAGAGGGTCGGGATCTTCAGACCGAGGGAGCGGGCGGCGTCGAGGACGGTCGTCCCGAGCGGGACCTTCGCCTCGATTCCGTCGATCGTGACGGAGACGGTCCCGCCGATCGCTTCGGGGTCGGCGGAGACCGGGACGACGTGGCCGCGCTGGCTGACGGGGGCGCGGGAGATGGAGGCGGTGCGTTCGATGCGGCTCGACATCGGCTCTGCTCCTCAGGCGTTCCCGCCGGCCGTCCGGCCCATGATCTCCGGCCGAAAATGCTCGACGATGGAGAGGAAGGCGTTCGGGCTCGACTGCCCGAGGCCGCACTTGGAAGCGAGCTGCATCACCTCTCCGAGCTTCATCAGCTCCTGGAGGTACGCCCACGAGCAGCGCCCCTCGCGCAGCAGCTTCACGCCCTCGAGGAGCTTCACGTTCCCCTCGCGGCAGGGGGTGCACTGGCCGCACGACTCCTCGACGAAGAACTCGAGGAAGTTCTCGGCGACGTGGAGCATGTCGCGCTCCGGCCCGAAGACGATGATCGAGCCTCCCGTCGGGACCCCCTCGAAGGCGAGCGTCTTTCCGAACTCCGCGGCCGGCACGCACCGGCCCGAGGCGCCGCCGACCTGGACGGCCTTGGCGCCTTCGCCGCCCACGGCGGCGAGGAGCTCGGCGATCGTGATCCCGAGCGGGAACTCGTACACGCCGGGCTCGCGGCAGTCGCCCGAGACGCTGAAGAGCTTCGGCCCGGTCGAGACCTCCGTTCCCATCCCCCGGAACCACCCGGCGCCCTTTGCGAGGACCATCGCGGCGCAGGCGAACGTCTCCACGTTGTTCACGATCGTCGGCTCCGACCGGTAGCCGCAGTCGACCGGGAACGGGGGCCTGTTCCGCGGCTCGCCGCGCTGCCCCTCGA
>JAKLER010000286.1 GCA_022711615.1 Acidobacteriota bacterium | reverse complement strand
CCGCTCGTCTCGCTCCAGTGGTTCGTGAAGATCCAGCCGCTCGCCGACAAGGCGGTCGCGGCCACCGAGGCCCGCGAGGTCACGTTCACCCCCGAGCTCTGGAAGAAGACGTACGACGAGTGGATGAGGAACATCCGCGACTGGTGCGTCTCTCGCCAGCTCTGGTGGGGGCACGAGATCCCGGCCTGGTACTGCCCGGACGGGCACGTCACGGTCCCGAAGCCCGGGGAGGAGGCCGACCCGGCCGCCTGCGGCACGTGCGGCAGCCGCGCGATCGAGCGCGACCCCGACGTCTTCGACACCTGGTTCTCCTCCTGGCTCATGCCGCTCTCGGTCCTCGGCTGGCCGGAGAAGACGAAGGACCTCGCGCGGTTCTACCCGACGGACGTCATGGTCACCGGCTTCGACATCCTCTTCTTCTGGGTCGCGAGGATGATCATGGCCGGCGTCTGGTTCGACGGGAGGGTGCCGTTCCGGGAGGTCTTCCTCCACGGTCTCGTCCGCGACGAGCGCGGGCAGAAGATGTCGAAGACGAAGGGGAACGTCATCGACCCGCTCGTCATGTGCGACGAGTACGGCGCCGACGCGGTCCGCTTCGCGCTCGCCGTCCTCTCGGGGACCGGGCGCGACCTGCCGTTCGGGACGACGCGCGTGGCGGCCTCGCGGGCGTTCGCCACGAAGGTCTGGAACGCCGCCCGCTTCGCGATGGGGATGCTCGGCGAGGCGCCCGTCGCCGACGAGCCCGACTTCGCCGCGCTCGGCCGCGTCGACCGCTGGATCCTCGACCGCCTCGCGACGACGGCGAAGAAAGTGAACGACTCGCTCGAGGTCTTCCGCTTCGACGAGGCCGCGAACGCCCTCTACGCCTTCTTCTGGACCGAGTTCTGCGACGGCTACGTCGAGATGGTCAAGCAGGTCCTCCGCGACGAGACGGTCGGCGAGGAGGAGAAGGCGAAGACCCGCGCCGTCCTCCGGCACGCCCTCCTCGACTCGCTCGCGCTGCTGCACCCCTTCATGCCGTTCGTCTCCTGCGAGATCCGCGAGGCGCTGAACGGCGACGGGGCGAAGCTCCCGGTCCTGCCGTACCCCGCGGGACGCGACGACTGGCGCGACCCGTTCGCGGTGGAGGTCGTCGAGACGCTCCGCGAGACGGCGACGCGCATCCGGAACCTGCGCGCCGAGCGCGGGATGGCGCAGACGGAAGCGCTCGACGCCGGTCTCGAGGTGCCCGAAGGCCCCGTGGCCGAAGCGCTCCGCTCCCACGCGCCGCTGCTCTCCCACATGGCGCGCCTCTCGAGCCTCGTCGTGGCGCCGAAGGTCGACCTTCCGAACCCGTTCCAGGACCACGTCGGCGTCGCCGGCCTCGTCGTGGCGCTCCCGAAGAAGGAGCTCTCGCCCGATGAGGAGGCGAAGGTGCGGAAGGAGATCGCCTCCGTCGAGAAGGAGATCGAAGGGGTGAGCCGCAAGCTCTCCGACGAGTCGTTCCTCGCGCGGGCGCCCCAGGCCGTCGTCGAGAAGGCGAAGAAGCAGCTCGAGGAGCTCGCCGCGCGCCGCGCGAAGCTCGTGACGAACCTCGGGGAGGACTCGGGCCGGTGACGGGCCCGCTCGGCGCCCTCGCTCCCCTCGGGGGGGCGCGCTTCGGGCGCGTCGCGAACGTCGTCCTGCTCGAGGAGACGGCCTCGACGAACGACGTGGCGCGCGCCCTGGTCGAGAAGATGATCTCCGAGGACACCGACCTCCTGCCGACCTGCGTCGTCGCCCGCCGGCAGACGGCGGGGAAGGGGAGGGCGGGTCGGAGCTGGTCGACGACCGGCGAGGGGGCCGTCGCGGTCTCGCTCGTCGCGCCCTGGCCCGCGGGGCCGGGCCGCATCCGCGTCCCGGTGACGGCCGGCATCCGGCTCGCACGGGCCCTTTCCGCGGCGTGGGGCGTCGAGCTGCGGCTGAAGTGGCCGAACGACCTCTTCTGCCGCGGGAAGAAGCTCGCCGGGATCCTCGTCGAGGGGCGGGCCCTTCCCGAAGGGGCGGGCTACGTCGTCGTTGGCGTCGGGCTGAACGTCTCGACGACGCGCGCGGAGCTGGACGCCCTCGGGCTCTCCGCCGCGACGTCGCTCGCCCTGGAAGGAGTCGACGCGACCCTTCTTCGCGGCGACCTGCCGCTCGTCGCGGTCCTCTCCGCGCTCGACGAGACCCTCGAAGGGGAGATCGACGATCTCCCCGCGGCGTTCGCCGCGGTGACGCTCCACCGCGTGGGCGATCCGGTCGAGGTCCGCGACGGCGATCGGGTCGTGGCGGGGCGCTACCGGGGGCTGACGGCGGACGGGCTCCTCCGGCTCGAGACCGACGACGGCGTCGCGGAGCTGATCTCGGGCGACGTGACGGGCTTCTGAGGAGCGGATGGGACTCCTCCTCGCGCTCGACGTCGGGAACACGAACACCGTCCTCGGCTTCTTCGAGGCGGACTCGCTCGTCGCGACGGCCCGGCTGACGACGGTCCGGGAGAGGACCTCCGACGAGCACGCGCTCGCTCTCCGCGCGGTCATCGAAGGGAAGGGGCGGAAGGTCGGCGAGGTCGACGACGTCATCGTCTCCTCCGTCGTCCCTCCCCAGGACTTCCCGATCCGCGCCGCCTGCCGCGACGCCTTCGGCATCGACCCGCTCTTCATCGCGCCGGGCGTGAAAACGGGGATGAAGATCCTCTACGACCAGCCCTCCGAGGTGGGCGCAGATCGGATCGTCAACGCCGTCGCCGCCGTCACGCGGTACGGCGCCCCGTGCATCGTCGTCGACTTCGGCACCGCGACGACGTTCGACGTCGTCTCCGCCTCGGGGGACTACCTCGGCGGCGTCATCTGCCCGGGGCCCGGCATCAGCGCCGACGCCCTCTTCTCCCGCGCCGCCCGCCTCTCGCGCGTCGACCTCCACCGGCCGGAGAAGGTCGTCGGGAAGAACACCGCACAGAGCATCCAGTCGGGTCTCTACTGGGGCGTCCTCGCGCAGGCCGAGGGGCTCGTCGCGCGGATCCGGGCCGAGCTCGGCGAGCCCGGGATGAAGGTCGTCGCCACCGGGGGGCTCGCGCCCCTCTACGCGTCCGCGTCGCCCGACCTCGCCGTCGTCGATTCCGACCTCACCCTTCGCGGGCTGAAGATCCTCCATGACCGGAACGCCGACGCCCGCCCTCTCCGGCGCTCCTGACGGCGCGGAGGACGAGGCCTCCTACGGCACGCGTGTCGAGGAGGCCTTCATCGCCGAGCGCGGCACGCCGTTCCTCCTCTCGCCGAAGGACTGGCGGCTCATCTGCGCGTGGCGCGAGAGCGGCATCCCCTCCGGCACGGTGATCCGGGCCGTTCGGGAGGCTTTCGAGAGGAAGCGCGCTCGCGGAGACCTCTCGAAGATCTCCAGCCTCTCCTACTGTGCGAACGCCGTCGAGGTCCTCTGGGAGATGGAGCGGCGCGGCCTCGTCGGCGCGCACGGCGGGCGGACGGAAACGCCGACGGACGGTCCCGACGCGGCCCCTCGCCTCGCCTCCCTCGCGGAGGCGCTCGAGACGGCCGGGGAGAGCGCTCTTGCGGAGACCGATCCGACGATCGTTCGCGACGCGCTGGGGGCGGCGCGGGCCGCGCTCGCCGAGCTCGACCCCGCCTCCGGGCTCGAATCGCTCGAGGAGAGCCTCAAGGGGGTGGAGAAGACTCTCGTGAAGAGGCTCGAGAAGGCGCTCGGCGACGCGGAGAGGGCGGCGCTCGAGCGGTCGGTCGAGGAGGAGGCGGGAGACCTCTCCGCCCTCTCGAAGGAGGCGCGCGGACGAATCCAGCGCGCGCTTCGGGCGCGCGCGCTGCGCCGGCGGTTCGGCCTTCCCGCCCTGACGCTGCTCGGAGGCTGAACGGTGGCGCGCGAGGTCTCCGTGGAGCGCGTCGTCCCGGGAGGAAGCGGCCTCGCGCGCCTCGACGGCGCGGTCGTCCTCGTCGCCGGCGGGCTGCCGGGCGACCGCCTCCTCGTCGAGCCGCGAAGCGACGGTCCCCGGCTCCTCCGCGCCGACGTCCTCTCCGTCCTCTCGCCCGGGCCGCACCGCAGGCCGGCAGAGCACGTCTGTCCTCTCGCCCGGGACGGGGCGTGCGGCGGGTGCGACTGGCCCGCCGTCCGCATCGAGTCCCACGGCCCGCTGAAGGAGGAGCTCGTTCGAGACGCCCTCCGCCGGATCGGCCGCGTGCCCGACGCCGAGGTCCCCGGGATTCGCTTCGTCGCGTCGCCGCGAAGCTACCGCCTCCGAAGCCGGCTCCGGTGGGACGGTCGCGGGGCGCTCGGATTCCTCGGACGGGCCTCCTCGAGCGTCGCCGACCTGGAATCGTGCGAGGTCGTCTCGGCGGCTCTCCTCCAGCGCGTGCCGGCCCTCCGTGAGTCGCTCGCCGCTGCGAGCGTCCCCGAGTGCGAGCTGCAGACGCTCGAGGGAAACGACGGTTCTCCTCTCCTCGGAGAGCTCCGGTTCGACAGGGCCCTCCCCGACCCCGAGCGGATCGCCGCGGCGCTGCACGGTCCGCTGGACGGCGTCCGGGTCCTCTTCTCCGGTCGTCTCGCCGCCTCGCGCGGCGCGTCGTCGCTCCGGCTCGAGGTCGCGGGCGCAACGTTCCGGGTGTCGGTCTCCTCGTTCTTCCAGGGGAACCGCTTCCTCCTCGACGCCTTCCTCGAGGAGGCGCGGGCCGCCGCGCGGGACGCGGCCCGTGACGGGGTCTCGCGCGGAGCCCTCGACCTCTACGCCGGCGCCGGGTTCCTGACCCGGGCGCTGCTGGAGGCCGGCTTCGAGACCGATGCGGTGGAGTCCGACCGCTCCTCCGGGGCGGACCTCGTCGCGAACCTCGCGGCCTGGAGGAGCGAGGGGCTCCCCGGCCGGGGGCGCGCCGTCGGTCGGCGCGTCGAGGAGCACCTCCACCGGGAGCGGGAGCGGCGCGACGTCGTCTTCGCCGACCCGCCGCGCGAGGGCCTCGCTCCGGAGGTCCGGAAGGCGCTCCTCCGGATCGCGCCGAGGAGCCTCTTCCTCGTCTCGTGCGACCCCGCCACGTTCGCAAGGGACCTCGCCGCGCTCCTCCCGCGGTACCGCGTCTCCTCCCTGACGCTCCTGGACCTCTTCCCCGGGACGCACCACGTCGAGACGCTCGCGAGGCTCGAGAGGCGCGGATGAGGCGTTCGTGGTCGCTCCGGGCGCCGTCGCCGGCGGTCCCGG
>JAKLER010000285.1 GCA_022711615.1 Acidobacteriota bacterium | reverse complement strand
AGGCCCGCTCGGCCTCGTCCATCGCGCCGAGGACCGGGACCTCGAAGTCGAGCTCGCCCGTCCAGGCGTCGCGGTCGGCGGCCGGGAGGTTCCAGGGGTTCCCCTGCCGCTCCATCCCGTTGAACGCCGTCTGCGCCTCCTTCGGGAACTCGCTCTTCTCGAGGACGAGGTGCCGGCGCATCTCGACGATCTTGTCGGTGTACGTGATCGTGACGGGGCAGGCCGACTCGCAGTAGCGGCAGGTGGTGCAGGCCCAGATCGTCTCCTCGTCGACCCAGCCGCCGATGAGGGGCTTCCTCTCCTCGAGCCTCTTCTCGGCCCCGGCGTCCGCGCGCCCTTCCGCCGTGTCGACGAGGTCGCCCGCGACCGTGTAGAGCGCCGTCCGGACGTCCTTCAGGAATCCCTTCGGCGTCAGCGGCTTCCCGGTCAGGTGCGTCGGGCAGACCTCGCGGCAGCGCCCGCACTCCGTGCAGGTGAAGAGGTCGAGGCGCTGCTTCCAGCTGAAGTCCTCGACCCTGGCGACGCCGAACTTCTCCGCCTCGGCCGCTTTCTCGATGTCGACCGTCGGAAGCTTTCCGGGGGCGTCGAGCTTGCGGAGGAAGATGTTCGGGAGCGCCGTGATGACGTGGAAATGCTTCGCGAACGGGAGGTAGTTCAGGAAGACGAGGATCGCGACGAGGTGGAGCCACCAGCACCACGAGAAGACGCCCTGGAGCGTCGCGGGCGCGGCCCCCGCGAGCAGCCCCGACAGGCCCGCCGTGAACGGCTCCCACGCCGAGGCGTGCTCCGGGGCGAGCGCGAACTTCGCCGCCCCCGCGAAGAGGTCCGTCGCCATGAGGAACCCGATCAGGACGAGGATCAGCCCCGCGTCGAACGACGGGTCGAGCCGCTCCTTGCGGAACAGGTAGCGCCGTCCGAGCGCCAGGAGGACGCCGACGAGCGTCGTCACCAGGACGACGTCCTTCAGGAGGAGGTACGCCTGCCACGCCCCGGCCGGCAGGAACGGCATCCCGGCCTTCGGGAAGAGCCCCTCGAAGACGAGAGAGAGGGTCCGCACCGAGAGGACGACGAAGCCGCTGAAGATGAGCATGTGGTAGAGCCCGGCGTAGCCGTCCCACCACATCTTCTTCTGGAAGATCCCGAGCTCGAAGAGCCCCTTCAGCCTTTCGAGAGGCCGGTCCCAGCGGACCTCGTCGGGGCCCCCGATCGTCAGGAGCTGCCATCTCCGGGAGGCCGTGTAGGCGAACGCCGCGATCGCGCCGATGAGGACGAGGGCGAAGACGAGGGTCCCCGGGACCCCGAGCCAGGAGGCTTCGGTCGGCATCATCAAAGGAAAGGATAGCTCAGGAGGGGA
Organism: Acidobacteriota bacterium; assembly: GCA_022711615.1. Classification (GTDB taxonomy): domain Bacteria; phylum Acidobacteriota; class Thermoanaerobaculia; order UBA5066; family UBA5066; genus UBA5066. Next base: position 3,921 of record JAKLER010000285.1, on the reverse strand, counting down.
ACCGCCGGACCCGCGTTCCCGGAGCCCGTCGGCCGCGTCGCGGGGTGTATGATGCCGGCTAAGTTTCGAAGGCCCAACGAATCCGACGGGATCGGAGCCAGGCTGATGAGAAAGACATCGTCGTTCCTCGTTCTCACCGTACTGCTCGGGCTCGCTGCGCTGACGCCGGCCGTGCTGCACGGCGCCCTCGCCGCACCGCAGGGGACCGAGCTCTGGGGCGGGCCGGGCGCGAAGGGGACGGGAAACCAGAGCGCGCGGTTCGACACGGTCGTCTACGTCACCGGGCCCGCGCCCGCCGTAGGAGCGGTCGAGTTTCTGGCCGGCGGCAAGGTCCTCGCCACGGTGCCCTTCACGTTCGCGGCGAACGGAGTCGCGCTCGTGCCGGCTCCCGACGAGGTCGCCGAGAAGGGCGCGTTCCTCTACCGCGTCCGCTCCGACGTCCCCGTCTCGGCCTGGTCGGAGACGTACAACGAAGCCTCCTCCGGGCGCTACGGCGTCAGCCTCGGGGCGGCCGCGCCCTCCGAGCTGCTCGGACCGGGCGACGAGGCGACCGGCGGCGGCGCCGAGGCCTCCTCCGAAACCGGCGCCGGCCACGCCCGGACGAACGCCGGCGTCGTCTGCGTCGACACCGCTTCCCAGCCCTGCCGCCTCGAGGTCGCCCTCTTCTCCTCGGGCGCCCTCGTCGGGTCGGGCACGATCGAAACCGCCCCCGGAAGCGCGGCCCAGGCTTCGCTCGCGACGCTCGTCCCCGCCGCCGTCGGCAAGGCGGGCCTCGCGCTCCGCCTGCGTCTCCTCTCCGGCCAGGGCTATCCGTACGCCATCCGGAACGACAACCAGACGAGCGACGGGACGGCGATCCCGCTCGCCGTCAAGCGAAACGCCTTCTCCACGGCCCCGACGATCGCCAGCTTCACGGCGAGCCCGGCCACCGGCTGCGCTCCGCTCGAGACGACCTTCGCGTGGGAGACGTCGGGCGCCGCGAAGGTGAGCATCAGCGGCGTCGGGAACGACCTCCCCGCCACCGGCTCCGTGAAGAGGACCGTCCACGCCACCGGCGACTTCATCCTCACGGCCACCTCCTCCACGGGCCAGTCGACGGTCCGGCCCCTCCGGATCACGATCACGCCGTCGACGCCGCCGCCGACGCCGGCGCCCGCCTCGGCCACGCTCCCGACGAGCGGCGTCGTCACCGGGATCCTCCCCGTCGGGACGGGCCCGGTCACCGTCGAGTTCGTCTCCCGCGAGTCGACCGGCTCCACCTTCACCGTCCAGGGGACCTCCTTCATCTACACCGCCGGGACCTCCCCGGGGACCGACGTCGTGAAGATCACGGCGACCGGCTCCTGCGGCGGGGCGAGCGCGGAGTTCACGGCCCACGTCGTCCTCCCCGGAGCGCCGCGGATCCTCAGCTTCGAGGCGATCCCGGAGCGCGGCTGCGCCCCCTCCACGAACTTCCTCCTCACCTGGCGGACCGAGAACGCCATCGGCGTCAACGTCGCCGGCATCGAGGAGAACTTCGTCGCGAACGGCGGCGTCGAGGTGACGCTCACCGCGACGACCTCGTTCGTCCTCACCGCCTTCAGCCTCGACGGCACCGAGACGACGGCCACGGTCACCGTCCCGATCGACCCGCAGCTCTACGTCCCGACGATCACGCCGGGCGCGGTCGCCGTCGCCGGCGGGACGCAGGTCGTCATCGACGTCAACCCCGCCTCGGTTCCCTCGCTCGACGGCGTCCGCTTCGCCGTCGTGCAGTCCCAGAGCCGCGGGATGTTCTCGCGGGACCTGAACGTCCCCGGGCGCTTCATCTACCGGGCCGGCCCGTACACCGGGATCGACATCATCCGGATCCTCTGGGTGAACGGCTGCGGCATCGGCTACACCGACTTCACCGCCAACGTGACGGGAGAGACTCCCGAGCCGTAGCGCTCCGGACCCGCCGGAACGAAAAGGGGCGGCCTCGCGGCCGCCCTCTTCGTTTTCGCCGAGGTCCGGAGGCCGCGCACGCGGCCCCCCGGACCCCCACCTGTCCTCTTACGCTTTCGCTTTCGCTCGCCGGGGGGGCTGGGCTTCGCACGCCCCCCCGGACCCCCCAGCGATTCTTCTCACGCCTTCGCCTTCTTCACCGCTTCCGTCATCGCCGGGACGATCTGGAACAGGTCGCCCACGATGCCGTAGGTCGCGGCCTTGAAGATCGGTGCGTCGGCGTCCTTGTTGATCGCCACGATCACCTTCGAGGAGCCCATGCCGGCCATGTGCTGGATCGCGCCCGAGATGCCGCAGGCGATGTAGAGCGTCGGCGAGACGACCTTGCCCGTCTGCCCCACCTGGTGCTCGTGCCCGATCCAGCCGGCGTCCACCGCGGCGCGCGAGGCGCCGAGCGCGGCGCCGAGCTCGTGGCAGAGCGCACGGAGGACCGGCCAGCCCTCCGGTCCCTTGATGCCGCGGCCGCCGGAGACGATCTTGTCGGCCTCGGCCACGTCGAGCTCGCCCGCTTCCGGCATCTCGAGCTTCACGACCTTCGCGCGGATCGTCACGGAGAAATCGAGCGCGACGACCTCGCCCGCGCCCGCGGCGCCCTTCGAAGCCGGGAAGACGTTCGGGCGGGGGCTCGCGATCTGGAGCGCCGCCGCCGGATCGGCCGTCACGGTGGCGCGGGCCTTCCCCGAGTAGACCGAGCGGGTCGCCACGAGGCGGCCCCCCTCGACCTCGAGGGACATCACGTCCGAGAGGAGTCCGACCTTCCGCCGCGCGGCGAGGCGCGGAGCGACGTCCTTCCCCATGGACGTGGCGGGGACGAGGACGACGGCCGGCGCGAACGCCGTCACCGCCGCGTCGAGGGCCGCCGTGTACCCCTCGCAGGAGTAGAGGGCGAGCTCGGGCTTGTCGGCGACGAAGACCTTCGCCGCGCCGTAGGCGGCCAGCTCGGGGGCGAGGCCGCCGATTCCGGATCCGGCGACGACGGCGCCGAGGGCGCCGCCCGTCTTCGCCGCGACCTCGCGGCCGAGGGTGAGGGCCTCGAAGGAGGCCTTGCGGATCTTGCCGTCGCGCTGCTCGATGAATACGAGGACGTTGCTCATCGTGTCTCTTCCTTGTCTCGCCGTCGGCCTAGAGGACCTTCGCCTCGTCGCGGAGGAGGCGGACCAGCTCGTCGGCGGCCTTCGCCGGGTCGTCCGCGGGGATCAGCTTCACGGCCTGGCGGGCCGGCGGCAGCTCCAGCTTCGTCCAGCGGACGGCGGCCTTCTCGCCCGTCGTCGCCGCCGGGTCGACCCCGGCCTCGGCCGGCGTCTTCACGGCGATCGTCTTCTTCTTCGCCGCCATGATCCCCTTCAGCGAGGCGTAGCGCGGCTCGTTCAGCCCCTTCTGCGCGCCGATCACGCACGGGAGCGGCATCTCGACGACCTCGCGGGCCCCCTCGATCTCGCGGTAGGCGACGACGGCGCCGTCCTTCCACTCCAGCTTCGTGACGAGGTTCGCGTGCGGCAGGTCGAGGAGCTCGGCGAGCATCGGCACCATCGTCTGCGCGTCGGTCCCGACGCCCTTGTTGCCGAGCCAGAGGACGTCGCACGGGAGCGCCTGGACCGCCCCGGCGAGCGCCATCGCCACGCCGAGCGAGTCGGCCTCGCCGAGCCCGTCGGACGCGACGCGGACGGCCTCGTCGGCCCCGCGCGCGAGGCACTCGCGCAGCCCCACGTCGGCCCGCGCCGGCCCGTACGTCACGACCGTGACGGTGCCCCCCTTCTCCTCCTTCGCCTTGATCGCCCCCTCGAGGGCGTACTCGTCGTAGGGGGAGACGATCCACTTGACGTCGGCTTCGTCGATCGACTTCCCGTCGGCGCCGATCTTGATCTTCGTCTCGGTGTCCGGAACGTATGCGATGCAGACGACGTGATTCATCCGTTCTTTCCTCTCGCGGTTTTG
>JAKLER010000284.1 GCA_022711615.1 Acidobacteriota bacterium | reverse complement strand
GATCGAGGTCCCGCGGGCGAGGGAGACGGCGCCAGAAAAGAGGTAGCCCACCTCTCCGCCCGCCAGCGGACACCATCTGTCCATCCCTGCGCCGCACCCTCTCCTTCGAACGCGCCCGCCCGGCCGCGGGCCGCAGGAGGAGGAGCCGATGAAGTCCGCGTCGAAGCCCCAGCTCGCCTCGGTCGAGCAGCCGTTCGGCGGCACGCCGCCGAGGCCCCACTGCCCAATCTGCGGCCGCGCGGTCCTGCGCGTCGACGACGACGGCCTCACCCACGCCGATCCGTGCCGCCACCTCGCCTTCGTCTTCGTTGGCGAGGTCGGCGACTTCGAGTACCGCTCGCCGGACTTCACCCGGAGGACCGCCCACCGCCGCATCCACGACCTCGATCTCACGCGCCTCCGCACCCTCCTCGTGAACGCGGGCTACGGCAACGGCCTCCTCGCCCTCGAGATCACCTACGGCGGCATGGCCTGCGGCCCCGTCTGGTACACCGACGTCTACGGCTTCGACTACGGGGTCGGGGGCGAGGAGGAAGGGAAGGAGGGCGGCTCGGAAGGCGGGGGCGGAGCATGACGCCGTCCGATGCCGCTCCGATCACGGATCGGCGCCGGCTGTCATCCCCCGAACGGGTGAGACGCGACGCCACGCGTAATCGCCGCCCGCTGATCTCCCCGCATCATTCCCAATCGCGACCCCACACCGCAGAGTCCGTCTGGCGGCGGATTCGTCCCGGCGCCCCGTGCCTTCGCCCGGCTCGAGTCGAGCGGCCCCTCGACGGACGCCGCCTCTCGCGCCACGACGGTCTCCGGGCTTCGGCCCCCTGAGGGAGGAGCGAGTGAGGGTCTTCGAGAATCGGGCCGAACGCATTTCCGGCGGCGCGGGCCGAGGCGTGGGGCGCTGATGGGCTACACCACCTCGTACCGGGACAGCTTCCTGAACGAGCTCTGCGCCCCGGACTCGGCGGAGATGGCTCGCGTGGCCGAGAAGCTGAAGGTGCTCAAGCGCGATCCGTCCCTGGACGAGTTCGCCATCTGCCACGACCTCTTCCAGCTGCCGGCAATCCTCGAGCGGCACGCGCGGGGCGGGGTGGACGAGGCGGCGGCGGAGGCCGAGGCGGCCTCGAAGACGACCGTCCTGCGGTTCCGGAGGGTCGAGGACCCGCCGGAGGCGGACCGCTTCCGGACGTGCGTCCCGCTCTTCACCGACCTGAAGGCCGCGGCCCACGCCGGGAGCGAAGCGCTCTTCGGCGCGGAGGCCGCGGGCGCCCTCGTCTCCGAGTGGGCCGAGCTGGGCGAGGGGCGGCGGATCGAGCCCGGGATGTTCGTCGCCGCCGTCTCTGGCGACTCGATGGACAAGCTGATCCCCGACCGTGCCTGGTGCCTCTTCCGCGCGCCGAGCCGGCTCGAGGCACGGCCGGATCGTCCTCGTCCGCGACGGGTCGCCCTCCGCCGACCCGGCCGGCGCCTTCACGGTGAAGGAGTACCGAAGCGAGAGGGTCTGGGGCGACGACGGGAACTTCCTCCACACGCGGATCGAGCTTCGGACGCGGAGCCGGAACACCGTCCGCCAGCCGATCGTCCTGACGCCGGAAGACGAGGGGGAGGTGCGGGTGATGGCGGAGCTCGTGGAGGTCGGGGGGTACGGCAGGGGCCGGAAGGTGGCGCCTCGCGGGACGAGACCTCATCCGGAAACGTTCGTTACCGGTTATGATCACATCCGGTAACGTTCCTTACCGGGTGGTGGCATGCGCGAGACGCTGAAGGCGCTCATCCTCGACCTCCAGGAGGCCCCTCTCGAGACGGGGGTGCCCCGCCGCCTCGCGGTGCGGCCCGTCGCGGGGAAGGCGACGATCCTGATCGGCGTCCGGCGCTGCGGGAAGTCGACGCTCGCCCTCCAGCAGGTCGAGCGCCTCCTCGCGCAGGGGGTCCCGCGGGAGGACGTCCTCCTCGTGAACTTCTTCGACGACCGCCTCGCCGGGCTCGCCCGCGAGGGCCCGGGCCTCGTCACGGAGGCGTACTACGCGCTCTACCCGGAGAAGAAGGGGAAGGAGACGGTCCACTGCTTCTTCGACGAGATCCAGGCCGTGCCGGGCTGGGAGCCGTTCGTCGACCGGCTCCTCCGGACGGAGAAGTGCCGGGTGACGCTCACGGGCTCCTCGGCGCGGATGCTCTCGAAGGAGGTGGCGACCCAGATGCGAGGCCGGGCGCTCTCCTGGGAGCTCTTCCCGTTCTCGTTCCGGGAGCTCCTCGACGCGCGCGGGATCGAGGCGAGCGGAACCCTCTCGACGCGCAAGCGGCTCCTCGTCGAGAAGGTGTTCGGAGAGTACTGGGAGACGGGCGGCTTCCCGGAGGTGATCCGGCTCGACCGCTCGCTGCGCGTGAAGACGCACCAGGAGTACTTCCACGCGATCCTCTACCGCGACCTCGTGGAGAGGCACGACGTCGCCCATCCGAAGGCGCTCTCCGACCTCGCGCGCTGGCTCGTCGACCACGCCGCGTCGCTCTACACGGTCAACCGGCTCACCGGGTACCTGAAGTCCCTCGGGCACGGCGTGCCGAAGGCGGCGGTCGCGAGCTACCTGGAGTGGTTCGAGGACGCTTACTTCCTCTACACCGTGAGCCTCTTTGACGCCTCGCTCGCCCGCCGGAACACGAACCCGAAGAAGGTCTACTGCGTGGACCACGCGCTCGTGACGTCGGTCTCCTCCGGCCTCTTCGTAAACTCCGGGCACCTCCTCGAGAACCTCGTCTTCGTCGCCCTGCGCCGGGCGCATCCGGAGGTCTCCTACTACAAGACGAGGTCGGGCCGGGAGGTCGACTTCGTCGTTCCGGGGCGCGGTCGCCCGGAGGCGCTCGTCCAGGTCTGCGAGACGCTCTTCGACCCGGAGACGCGAAAGCGGGAGGTCGCGGCGCTCGAGGCGGCGATGGAGGAGCTGGGGACGAAGGAGGGGACGATCGTGACGAGGAACGAGAGCGAGCGGATCGTGACCGCCTCCGGGACGATCGCGGTCGTCCCCGCGTGGCGGTTCCTCCTCGACCAGCCGGACGCGGCGGAGTAGGCGTGACGGCGCCGCGAGACCCGATCGAGCGGATCGCGGAGTTGCGCCGTATCCCGGCGGACGCCGCGGCGGCCTACGGAAGGTCACGTTCGAGATCGCCATGCTCGGCATGAAGGGCTTCGACGTGAACGACCCCGCGCGAAAGTACAGGCTCCGGTCGCTCCCGGGGGAGTTCTCCGGCCTCCACCTCGTCTGCATCCTGGACGTCGGCATGAAGCTGGTCGACCCGTCGGCCGACACGGGCTTCGACCTGTCGAGGGAGTACGAGGAGGCGAAGGCCCTCTTCGGAGCGACCGCCGAAGGACTAACGTAGCGCTCACCGAGCTCGCCGGTTCGATTCCTCTCCAGTTGTGGTGTGCCGCGGCGCCGATAGGGGCGAACAGGTGAGGCGCGGGCCGGGGCGCGAGAGACTCACGGCCCGTGCGGGGAGAAAGCCGCCCTTCGCTGGGCACGATCTGGGGCAGGGACGCCAGGTGTCCGACCTTGTGCGCGATCCTCGAATCGTGAGATGTCTCGACGAGTACAGGGGCGGCGCCAACCGAGTCCCGGCCCGACCGACGGAGGAGTGATGCGGATCGTCCACACGGCCGACTGGCACCTGGGGCACGTCCTCTACGACCGGGACCGCGAGGCGGAGCACCGGGCGTTCCTCGACTGGCTGCTCGACCTCCTCGAGAAGGAGAGCGTCGACGCCCTCCTCGTCTGCGGCGACGTCTTCGAGGGGGCGAACCCGCCCGCCTCGGCGCTGGCCCTCTGGTACGGCTTCCTGGCCGACGCGAGCCGCCGGTGCCGGGGGCTTCAGGTCGTCGTCGTGGCGGGCAACCACGACTCGCCGGCGCGGCTCGAGGCACCCGCTCCCGTCCTCGCGGCTCTCTCGGTGAACGTCGTCGGGTTCTTGCCGCGCGCCGAGGCTGAAGTCGACGTCGAGCGGCTCGTCGTCCCCCTCCGCGAGCGCTCTTCCGGCCCGGGCGGCCAGGTCGCGGCGTGGGTGGCGGCCGTCCCGTTCCTGAGGCTGGGCGACCTGCCCGGAGGGGAGGCGACGCCCGAAGGCATCGTCGACGGCGTCCGCGCGATTTACGCGAGAGCGCTGGAGGCCGCCCGCTCGAGGCGGACGGCCGGTCAGGCGCTCCTCGCGACGGGGCACTGCTACGTCGAGGGGATGCGCCTCTCGGACGAGAGCGAGCGGAAGGTCCTGGGAGGGAACCAGCACCCGCTGCCGGTCGACGTCTTTCCGGCCGACGTCGACTACGTCGCCCTCGGCCACCTTCACTTCCCCCAGCAGGTCGGCAGCCGCGACGACGTCCGCTACTCGGGCTCACCCCTGCCGCTCTCGCTCGACGAGGACGTCTACCCGCACCAGGTCTGCCTCGTGGAGCTGGAGGGCGGGCGGTGCAAGGACGTGAAGAGCGTTCGCGTGCCGCGGAGCGTTCCCATCCTTCGCCTTCCCGGCGAGCCGGCGCCGCTCGCCGAGGTCCTCGCGCTCCTCGAGAAGCTCCCGCCCGCTCCGCCCCGCGAGGCGGCAGAGCCCGACCGGCGCCCCTGGCTGGAGGTGCGGGTCCGGCTCGAGGGGTCGGAGTTCGGTTACCAGGGCGAGATCGCCGAGGCGCTGGAGGGGAAGGACGCGCGCCTCGTGAAGATCACGCCGCAGAGGGCGGGCTCCGGCGTGACCCTGGCCGACGGCTCCGAGAGGTCGCTCTCGGACCTCACCCCGGAGAAGGTCTTCCGGAAGCTGTGGGAGCGCGGGAACGCCGACCCGGTGCCCGCCGAGCTGGAGGCCGCCTTCCACGAGCTCGTGGACGCAGCCTCGCAGGAGGAGGCGTCGTGAAGATCCTCGCCATCCGCGGGAAGAACCTCGCGAGCCTCTCGGGCGAGTTCGCGCTCGACTTCGAGACGGAACCGCTGAAGAGCTCCGGCCTCTTCGCCATCACCGGGCCGACGGGCGCGGGAAAGAGCACGCTCCTCGACGCGCTCTGCCTCGCCCTCTTCGACGCGACCCCGCGGCTCGACACCCGGGGCGGACCCGAGATCGGACGGGCGGGCGACGCCGAGCGACTCCCGGCCTACGACGTCCGTTCCCTGATGAGCCGCGGGGCGACGGACGCGATGGCCCAGGTCGACTTCGTCGGCCGGGACGACCACCGGTGGCGGGCCACGTGGACGGTCGGCCGGGCGCGCGGGAAGAAGGGCGGGAAGGTCCAGAAGCAGAACCTCTCGCTCGTCGACCTCACGG
>JAKLER010000283.1 GCA_022711615.1 Acidobacteriota bacterium | reverse complement strand
TTCGCTCCCGTCCTCGCGGCCCTCGATGGCCCGAGGCCCTTCGAGTCCCGGGTCACGCTCCACGGGGAGGGGCGGGAGACGGTCCTGCGGGTCGTCGTCGCCGACATGACGGCGGACGCCGCCGGAGCTCGCGCGGTCCTCCTCCTCGAGGACCTGACCGACTTCACGCGCGCCGAACGTCTCGAGGCCTGGGTCGAGGCCGCCCGCGCGATCGCCCACGACATCAAGAACCCGCTCACGCCGATCCGACTGACCGCCGAGCGCCTTCTCCGGGGCGCGGGGAGAGGGGCTCCTCCCGACGGGGCGCGGGTCGCGGAGGCGGCCGAGACGATCCTCCGGCAGGTCGACCTCCTGACGGAGCGAACCGGGCGTCTCTCCCGGTTCGCGAGCCCGGCGGCGCCGGAACGGACCCGGCTCTCCGGCGAGAGCCTCGCCGGGCTGCTTCGGGAGGTGGCCGCCGATTTCGGCGCGCATCCGGCCGTCCGCGTGGACTACGCGGTCGAGGGCGAGCTGCCGGAAGTCCTCGTGGACCGGGCGCTGCTGCGGGACGCCGTCGCGAACTTCGTGCTGAACGCGATCGAGGCGCTCGAGCCACGGGGAGGAACGGTCTGGGTGGAGGCCCGCCCCGCCGCCGGGCCGAGAGGCGGAGCGGGCCTTGAGATCGCCTGCGAGGACGACGGACCCGGCGTCACGGAGACCGACCTCGTCCGGCTCTTCGACCCGACCTTCTCCACGAAGTCGAGGGGCTCCGGGATGGGGCTGGCGGCGGCGCGCCGGGCGATCGAAGAGCACGGGGGGCGGCTCTTCGCGGAGCGCTCGGCCCGCGGAGGCCTGAGGATCGGCTTCGTCCTTCCGGCCTCCGGTCGCTGATATCATTTTTTCGCCATGCCCCTCTCCAAGCTGCACGCGCGCCGGGCCGCAGTCGCCGTCCTCCTGCTCGGTGCGCTCTCGGGCGCCGCGTGCCGCAAGGGCCCTCTTGCCGGCGCGAGCGGTCCCGCCGCCGCCGAGGCCCGTGCCGACGCGCTCTTCCTCGCGGAGGCTCCCGTCGTCGTGCCCGAGGAGATCGGTCCCGAGCTCGACGCGATGGGTGTCCGCCGACTCTTCGTCTCGGCGGCCTCGCTCGCCGCGGGCGGACAGATTCGCCCCTTTCCGCCGCCCCCGTCCCGGGTTCCGAGACCGGTCGTCCTCGTCCTGATGGGGGAGCCGGGCGCGGAGGGAGGGCTTCGCGGAGGTTCGCCGGAGGCGCTCGGCGAGGCCTGGGCCGCGGGGACGACCCGCCTCGTCGCCGAAGCGAAGGACTGGGCGGAGGTCCACGGGGTCCACGTGCACCTCGTCCCGACGGCGGGCGACGCCGCGGCCCTCGCGACCGCCCTCGGCGTCCTGAAATCCCGGCTTCCGGGGCTGACGGTTTCCGCCACGCTGCGGGCCGGTGCGCCCGAGGGGACCTGGAAGCCGCTCGCGGGCGCCGTCGACGAGGCGCTCGTCCTCACGTTCGGCCGTCGGCCCGAGACGGCCGACGCCTTCGTGTCGGAGATGACCGAGGGCGAGGCAAAGACGTTTCCGATTCCGTTTCGCCTGCTCGCGATCCCGGGCAGCTACGGCGTCGCCGGCTCCGGGGCGCGCGCCCGGCGGCTGCCGGACGGCGAGATGGACAAGCTCTCCGAGGACCGCAACCTCGACTTCGACTTCGCGTCGGTCCTCTCGAGCGATCCCGGGAACATCTACAGCTTCAAGCCGCGGACCGGCTTCGAGAAGGCGCGGAACCTCCTCTCCGACGACGGGGGCCGGGCCCGATTCGACGTCCTCCCGTTCGCCGACCTCGTCCGCCTCGTTTCGGCGAGCGCGAGGTGGAGCGCGCCGCGGCTCGCGGGGCGGGTCTTCCTCGTCGACGGCGTCCCGAGGGACGGGCGCCTGAGCGGGTACCCCGCGATCCGCGCGCTCCTGACCGGGAAGCCGTGGGAGCCGAGCCTTCGGGTCGAGGCGATCGAGGAGAAGACGCGCGGAGGCGAGGTCTGGCTGCGCGTCTCGAACCCGGGGCCGACGCCGAGCGAGCTCTCGCGCTTCGGCAACCAGATCACGATTCGGCTGGAGGGGGGCGTCTTCACAGGCCTCGGCGCGGGGGACTTCGACCGTTTCGAGATCTTCGCTTCCGCGCGGGACCTGACCCAGCCGGCGCCGTTCGGGCGCGCGACGGCGTGCCGGCTCTTCGAGAACTTCTTCGCGCCCGAGGAGTCGAACGAGCTCGGCCCGATCCGGATCGCGGGGAAGTCGCCTCGGATGTTCGTCACCTACCAGCTGACGCTGCCCGACGGCCGGACCATAGACGGGGCGGAGGCCGAGGTCGCGATACCGGCGCCGCCCGCTCCGCGCGCCGCGACGAAAGCGCCGGCGAGGCGTCAGCCCCCGCTCCCCCGGCTGAAGAAGCGCTAGAAGAGGAGGCCGAAGCCGTCAGGCGTCGGGAAGGAGGCCGCGGTCCGCGATCGCGGCCTCGGCGACGCGAACGGCCAGGAGCGCGCCCGGCCGCCGGAGGGCGTCGGACGCGAGGAAGAGCCGGCCCGTCGAGCCGGCGGACCAGGCGCCGAGAAGCAGCGTCTCGTCCCGGCCCGCGGCATCCACGATGCCGGCGGGTCCGTCCACGTCGGCCTCCGAGAAGCCGTAGCCGGTCGCCAGGAGAGCGGACCTGAGCTCGCCGGCCGAAGGCGCCGGCCCCACGAACCGGATCTCCAGACGGATCGTCGTCCCGTGAAAGACGCCGGCTCGGGCGGAGAGGACCGTCACGGGGAGGTCGCGTCGGAGGAGGGCCCGGACGTCCTCGGCGACCCGTCCGTCGAAGGCGTCGGTGTCGGCGGGGGAGAAGACGTTGAAGGCCGACTGCGCTCCGAGCCGCTCCCTCGGGACGCTCCGGAACGAAGCGATCGCGATCGCCTGCTGGAAGAGCTCGTCGAGGGCGTCCTTGCCGAGATCGCTCGCGGGGCGGTCGATCGCCGCCGTGACGCCGGCGACGGCGCCCGCGGCTTCGGCCGCGGCGATCGCGTCGGCGAGGACCGTCGCGGCCGGGTCGCGCAGGACGAGCAGGTCGCCCTCGGGAAGCGGGGTCGGCAGGACGGCACGGACGGCGTCGACGCACGTACCGGAGCTCCTCTGCCCCGAGACGTCGATCGCGAGGCAGCCGTCCGGCGGGCGGCGGGAGAGGAATCGCGCGGTCGCGTCGGACGGGCCGCAGAGGAAGGCGATCTGGCATCCGGCGAGGCCGTCCGGCTCGAGGGGCGAGGCGAGGGCGGCTTCTCCGTCGTCCTCGGTCAGGAGGCCGGAGGTCGAGTCGCCCGTGTGGAAGAGCTGCAGGCGGGAGGAAGGAAAGCTCCGCTCGCGCAGGACGGCCTTCACGTCCCGCCCCGCGAGGGTCCCCGGATCGACGACGGCGACCGAGAGGCCGATCACGCCGGGCCGTCCTCGACCGGTGCGCGCCGGGGAAAGAGCGCGGAGAAGAGTCGTGCCGTCGGCGCGGAGAGGGCGTAGACGACCGCCAGCGAGGCGAGGCAGACGTCGGGTCGCCAGGCGGCGACGGCCGCGATGACGAGGCCGAGGAGCGGAACCAGGCGCATCGACCGGCGGGAGCGGAGGTCGACGTCCTTGAAGGAGCGGTAGCGGAATGTGGAGACCATCAGGAACCCCAGGACGAGGGTCACGCCGATGAAGACCGTTGCGATGCGCGGGTCGGGAAGCGGCTCGGGGATCACCCAGATCAGGCCGCAGAGCGCGCCCGCGGCCGCCGGGATCGGCAGGCCGACGAACCACCGCTTGTCGACGACGTGGATCTGGACGTTGAATCGGGCGAGCCGGCATGCGCCGCAGACGAGGTAGAGGAACGAGGCGAAGAGACCGAGGCGCCCGAAAGCGGAGAGCCCCCAGTGGAAGACCAGGAACGCCGGGGCGAGGCCGAACGACAGGACATCCGAGAGGGAGTCGAGCTGCTCCCCGAATGCCGACGTGGAGCCGGTCATCCGGGCGACCCTTCCGTCGAGGGAGTCGAGGAACCCGGCGAGGAAGATCAGTCCCGCGGCGAGGTCGTAGCGGCCTCGGACCGCGGCCATGAGGGACAGGTAGCCGCAGAAGACGTTCCCGACCGTGAACAGGGCCGGGATGACGTAAACGCCGCGGCGAGCGCCGCGGCGTTGAACCTCGCTCGAGGTTCCGTTCATGGGTGTGTCGACGGGACCGTTCCGGTCGAGCGCGAGCCGGCCCTAATGGGGGGCTCCGACGCGGGCCCGGTGCTCACGAGCGATCTCCTCCATCCGGTCCTTCACGATCAGCTTCTGCTTCTTCAGGCGCTTCTCCTCGCCCTCTTCGTCGGACGAAAGGAACGTCTTGGAAGCCAGCTCGGCGAGCCTCTTCTCGAAGTCGTGATGGGTACGGACGAGGTTCTTGAACTCGTCGTGGGTCTGGGCCAGCTCGCGCTTCAACTCTTCGGTCAGAGTCGGCATGGACACCTCCTCGAAGTGGATTTCGAAAGAGCCCGCGCGAGTCTCCCTTTTTCAAAGGGCGAGAGTCAAGGCGAAGGCGACGGGGCCGGCAGGAAGAGCGACATCACGAGCGCGTCCTCGCCGTCGGCGTAGTACTGCGGGCGACGTCCGACGTCCCGGAAGCCCAGCGAGGAGTAGAAGTTACGCGCCGGGTCGTTGGAAGGCCGCACCTCCAGGTAGATCTCCTCCGCCCTTACCCGGGCCGACAGGTCGAGGACCTCCTGCATCAGGAGATGGGCGATCCCCCGCCGGCGATACGAGGGGTCGACGGCGATCTTGTTGACGTGGACCTCACCCCCGGCGAACGCGCAGAAGACGTATCCCGCGAGGCGGCCGTCCGGGGTCCTCACGACGCGGTTGAAGCGGTGGGGCGCCCCGACCTCGGACGCGAAGAACTCACGCTTCCAGGGGACGGGAAACGAGAGCCGCTCGAGCTCGGCGACGGCGTCGAGATCGACGTTCCGGACGTCCCGGACCGTGAGCTCCGCAGGGAGGGCGCTCAACCGGCGCCTCCGGGTCCGAACCTCTCCTCGGCCGCCGGCGGGCGCCCGTAGTGGAGGCCGGCCGCCCCGTCCGGCGCCGCCGTCGCCGCCAGGGAGGCCGCGGCCGGGGCGAGGAGGGGTGCGAGCGCGGCGATCTCGAGCGCGGCGACCCCGTCTCGGTCCGCCTCCGCGACGGCGCGTGACCGCGCCACCCGTTCCTCGGCGGGCTCGAGACGCCCCTGCCGACGTCGCCGCCTGTGGACCTCGCCGCGGAGGGCGTCGATCAGAAGGTCGGCGT
>JAKLER010000282.1 GCA_022711615.1 Acidobacteriota bacterium | reverse complement strand
TGACGATCGCCTACTCCCTCGGCATCCTCGAAAGAGCGCTGGAGCCTTTCCCCGCCGCCCTCGAGGCGTTCCGCCTCGCCGCCCCGCCCCCGTCCTCTCCGGAGGTGACGACGTGATCGACCGCGACGGAATCCTCGCCTGGCTCCGAGAGACCGACCCGACCCGCCTCTCCCGCCTCTACCGGCGCGCCGACGCGGTCCGCCGGGAGCACGTCGGGAACGAGGTCCATCTGCGCGGCCTCGTCGAGGTCTCGAACCACTGCGTCCGCCGCTGCGCCTACTGCGGCATCGCCGCCACGAACGACGGGATCGAGCGCTACCGGATGACGGAGGAGGAGGTCCTCGCCTGCGCCCGGCAGGCCGTCGAGCTCGGCTACGGCACCCTCGTCCTCCAGGCCGGCGAGGACTACGGCCTGACGCGCGAGGGCGTCTCCTCGATGGTCCGTGCGATCAAGCGCGAGACCGGGCTCGCCGTGACGCTCAGCCTCGGCGAGCGACCGGAAGAGGACCTCGTCGCCTGGCGCGAGGCGGGGGCCGACCGATACCTTCTCCGCTTCGAGACCTCCGACGCGGCTCTCTACCAGGCGATCCACCCGGCGATGCCGGGCCGGCCCGACCGATTCGCGATCCTCGGGCGCCTCGCCGTCCTCGGCTACGAGGTGGGGAGCGGCGTCCTCGTCGGAATCCCGGGCCAGACGTGGGAGAGCCTCGCGAACGACCTCCTCGTCTTCCGCCAGCTCGACCTCGAGATGATCGGCGTCGGCCCGTACATCCCGCACCCGGCCACACCGCTCGGCTCGGGCCGCTTCCCCGTCGCCCCCGAGGGAGAGCAGGTCCTCGCCGACGAGGAGACGACGACGAAGGTCGTCGCCCTGACGCGCCTCGTTCGCCCCGACGCGAACATCCCGTCGACGACCGCGCTCGCGACGCTCGACCCCTCGTGGGGGCGCGAGCGCGGCCTCCTTCGCGGCGCGAACGTCGTCATGCCGAACCTCACGCCGCCGGCTTACCGGCAACTCTACGAGATCTACCCGGGCAAGGCCTGCGTCAACGAGACGGCCGAGGCGTGCGGCAGCTGCCTGCCGAATCGAATCCGGATGATCGGGAGGGTGCCGGGGAAGGGACCCGGAGGGCGAAGACGGACCGTCGCGAGCGGAGCGCTCTCCTCCGTCCTCGGCTGACCTCCCCGGCCTCCCCCGCGGACCACAGGCTCGCCCTCGCCGCTCGCGGTACGGGCTCGCTCCTCCTCCCCGCGCTCTTCGCCCCTCGAGGTCGGCTACCATCCCGTGACCGGAAGGAGCCGACATGGGGAAGTGGACGGGGAGGTCGGTCGTTCGCGTCGCCGCGCTCGCCGGCGCGCTGATGGTGCCGCATTCGCTGAACGCGGACCTCGAGGACGACCTCGAGCGGGCGTGGGTCGGCGCGTGGGTCGTCACGAAGGTCGAGACCGCGTCCGACTGCTCGGGCACCTACACGAACGTCGAGGTGCGGGGCCTCCGGAGCACGAGCCGCGGGAGCCGGCGATTCGGCGAAGGGGAGCTCGCGCGGATCGACAAGCTGAACCAAAAGTCGGACCGGGTCGACCTCTACCTCTCCGTCGCCGAGCCGATCCTCGTGCCGCGCACGGACGGGCCGTTCACGCTCTACGACCAGCGCTCCTGCCGGGTGCAGCTCATGGTCGACGTCCCGAAGGCCGTCCTGAAATCGGGCCGCCTCGCCGAGGTCGAGGCGGCCCTCCTCGAGTCCGTCGAACGCCACGAGACCGAGGCGTCGGCTCGGCGCTCCGAGGCCTGGAACCGGCGCGAACGCGACCCCTACCCGCGCGACTACGAGGAGACTCTCGCCCGCCATGCGGCCTGGAAGGCCGAGGAGGTGAACCGTGCCCTCGCCGCGACGCGGCTCGCCGCGCTCGACGAGGCCGCGCAGGCGCTCTCGCGCGTGACCGACGACCCCGACTACCTCGCCGGCTTCGCCGCCGGGGTCGAGGCGCAACGCCGTCGCTCCGCGCCCGGCTGCTCCTCCCTCGCCGGCGCCGGCTTCTCCGGCGAGGAGGAGCGCGCGCCGGGCGACCGGCGCGGCAGCTCCCCCGCCGAGCGCAGCTTCCAGCGCGGCTTCCGCGACGGTCAGGTCGTCGCGTGGGCGACGCGCGTCGCGCGCGCCGTCGAGGGGTGCTTCGTGCCGGTCCCGGGCTACTGATCCCCCGCCGTTTCGGGCGCGCCGGAGCCCCGCCCATCTCCATCTTCGATCGCCCGGAGCGGCCCTCGCTCCGC
Organism: Acidobacteriota bacterium; assembly: GCA_022711615.1. Lineage (GTDB taxonomy): Bacteria > Acidobacteriota > Thermoanaerobaculia > UBA5066 > UBA5066 > UBA5066. The sequence goes on along the minus strand of JAKLER010000282.1, from coordinate 3,031 downwards.
GCCCGGGCTCCCGGTCAGTCCTTCTCCGCCTCCGCCGCGGGAAGCGGCGCCGGGGGCATGAGGGCGCGGACGCCGAGCTCGTGAACGAGGCGGCCGCCGTTGTGCGCCGTGTTCGCGAGGACGAGCGTCCCGGCGCCGTAGACCGCGAGGAAGAGGACCGCGACCCCGATCGTCGCGACCTCGCCCGGCTCCCGCTTCAGCACGACGGGCGCGAGGACGAGGGCGGCGAAGACGGCCGTCAGGACGGTGAAGACGAGCCGCGTCGTCTCGGCGAGCTCCTCGTGGTGCTCGAGGACGGCATTCACCTCCGGGCTCCGGTCGGCGAGCTTCCCGGCGGCCTCGCCGGTCGAGACGGCGACCCACGACGCCGCCGTGCCGAGGACCATGAGCGCGAGCGCCGCGAGGAGCAGGCCCCGGCGGTGGCCCCGGACGACGAGCGCGAGCAGGACGAGGACCGGCGCGACGAGGAGGAGCGCGACCGGAAAGTGGACGATGAGGGGGTGGAGTCCGTCCCAGGACGGAGCGGGCGGGAGCTCGATCATCACGTCCTCCGCGACGGCGGAAGCGCGGCCGGCGCCGGTGGGCCAGCCGCGCCCCGCGGGCCGTTCAGCCGACCTTGGTGTACTTGTCCTTCGGGTTGAAGCAGACCGGGCACTTCTGGAAGTCGAGCTTCGTCGTTGTGAATCCGCAGACGGTGCAGACGTAGTAGGTGACGGCCTTCGTGCCCTTGAGGGAATCGAGCTTCGCGAGCGACTCGGAGTAGAGCTTCGCGTGCTCGGCCTCCGCGGCCTTGGCGAAGTTGAAGGTCTCGATGGCGTCGCGGTTCGTGTCCTTCTTCGCCTTCGCGAGGAACTCCGGGTACATCTTGTCGCGCTCGTAGCTCTCGCCCGCGATCGCGGCCTGGAGGTTCTCCTTCGTCGTCTTCACCTCGGGGGCCTTCACGTCGTTCTTCGGGACGCCCCCGAGCTTCTTGATGACCGCCGCGTGGTTGGCGGCGTGGATCTGCTCCGCGCGGGCGGCGGCCCGGAAGAGGCTCGCGACCTGGCCGTAGCCCTCCTCGTCGGCCTTCTTCGCGAAGGCGGCGTACTTCGCGCTCGCGTTGCTCTCGCCGTCGTAGGCGGCCTGCAGGTTGTCGAGGGTGGAAGCGGCCGGCGGGGCGGCGGCGGGCGCGGGAAGAGCGAGGACGAGCGCGGCGGCGCCGGCGAGGGCGAAAGCCGGGAGCGAGCGGACGAACGACGTGGTCTTCATTTTCGATTTCCTCCGTGCAGCCGGAGGTCTTGCCCGGCCGACTCCGAACGGAGCGCAAGCCCGGTGCCACACTTCGGAGATTCCAGAAGTGATTCCACGCGAGGGGGATGCCTCGCGCGGTGGGCCTCGCCCGGCCGACCGGCGTCAAACGTCTTGAACGCGGGCGCCCGTTCTCGTCAAGATTTCTTGACGGACACCTCGGCGGCCGGCGCCTCCGGCGCGATGCCGAGCGCCTTCAGCTTGTAGGCGAGGAGGCTTCTCGAGATGCCGAGGCGGCGGGCCGCCTCGGCCTGCACGCCATGGGCCGACGCGAGGGCGCGCTGCACGAGCCGCCGTTCGATGAGGTGGAGGGTCGGGCCGAGCTCGACGGACTCCGGCAGGCCGCGGAAGAGCGCCTCCTCGGCGGCCTCCGGCTCGGGCGCGGGGCCGAGGGGGAGGTCGTCGGCTTCGATGACCGCGCCGCGCGCGAGGATCGTCGCGCGCTCGATCAGGTTTCGGAGCTCCCTCACGTTCCCCGGATAGCCGTAGGCGGCGAGGCGGGCGATCGCACCCGCGGAGAGCGAGCGGGCCGGCGTGTTCAGCTCGCGGCCCGCGAGGGCGAGGAAGTGCGCCGCCAGGAGCGGCACGTCCTCCCTCCTCTCGCGGAGCGGCGGCACCGCGATCGGGAAGACGGCGAGACGGTAGTAGAGGTCCTCCCGGAAGGTGCCGGCCGCGACCATCGCGTTGAGGTCGCGGTTCGTGGCGGCGACGATCCGCACGTCGACCCGCCGCGGCGCCGTGGCGCCGACGCGGACGACCTCTCCGTTCGTCAGGACGCGGAGGAGCTTGGCCTGAAGCGGGAGGCCCATCTCGCCCGCCTCGTCGAGGAAGAGTGCCCCCGTGTGCGCCGCCTCGAAGACCCCCTGCCGGGCGCGGTCCGCCCCGGTGAAAGCGCCCCGCTCGTGCCCGAAGAGTTCGCTCTCGAGGAGGGTCTCGGCGAAGCCGGCGCAGTTGACCGCGACGAACGGCCGGGCCGCGCGCGGGCTCGCGTCGTGGATCGCCCGGGCGACGAGCTCCTTGCCCGTCCCCGTCTCGCCCTGGACGAGGACGGTCGCGTTCGTCGGCGCGACGCGCGCGACGAGGTCGTGGACGGCCCGCATCGCCGAGCTCCCGCCGAGGAGGCCGGCGGGCTGCGCGAGCCTCCGCACCTGACCGCGGAGGCGCTCGTTCTCGCGGACGAGCTCGGTCCTCTCGCAGGCCCTCCTCACGACGGCCCTCACGGCGTCCGGCTGGAACGGCTTCGGGACGAAGTCGAAGGCCCCGATCTTCATCGCCTCGACCGCGAGCTCGACCGTGGCGTACGCCGTCATGACGACGACGGGCACGGTCGGGTCGACCTCGCGGCACGAGGCGAGGAGCGCGAGGCCGTCGCCGTCGGCCATCCGCTGGTCCGTCAGGACGAGGTCGAAGGGCGACTCCGCGAAGGCCCTCTGCGCCGCGCGGACCCCGTCCGCCTCGACGACCTCGTGGCCGTCCGCGGCGAGGATCGACGCGAGGACGCGCCGCATGTTCGCTTCGTCGTCGACGACGAGGAGGCGCGCCATCGTCAGGCCCCCGGCCCCGGGCCGACCGTCAGCTCGAAGCGGACGCGGCCTTCCTCGTTCGCCGCGAGCGTGACGTCGCCGCCGTGAGAGCGCGCGATCGTCCGCGCGATGGCGAGGCCGAGCCCGGTCCCGCGCGGGCGGGTGGTGAAGAAGGGCTCGAAGAGCCTGGGGACGGCCTCCTCTGGGATCGCGGGGCCCGT
>JAKLER010000281.1 GCA_022711615.1 Acidobacteriota bacterium | reverse complement strand
TCTTTGGGAAGGACGAGAAGCGGAGCGCCGTCCTCACGCTCGAGAACTCGAAGGGGACGTCCTACACGGTCACGAGACGGTACGACGTCGTCGGGCGCGGAGGGAAGGGGTTCGAGATGATCAAGCGGGACCGTTTCGTGAAGGTCGTCCCGCCCGAGATCGTCCTCCTCGACCTCCCGGATCGCGCGCCGACGGGAGGGAAGTAGCGATGGACGTCGTCCTCGCCGAGAAGTACGGCTTCTGCGCCGGGGTCCGGGTCGCCGACAAGCTCGTGCGGATCGCGGCGGGGAAAGGGCAGACGGGCGCGATCCTCGGGCAGGTCGTCCACAACGAAAGCGTCGAGAAGGAGATGGCCGACCTCGGCTTTCCGACGGTCCATCGGCTCGAGGAGGCGCGCGACCACGCCGGCCGCATCGTCTTCTCGGCTCACGGCATCGCGCCCTCGGTGCGCGCCGAGGCGGAGGCCCTGGGCCTTTCGGCGATCGACACGACGTGCAAGTTCGTCACCGACATCCACAGGGAGATCGCCCGCTCCCTCGACGACGGCTGCTTCATCGCCGTCCTCGGCCAGAAGGGCCATCGCGAGGTCATCGGCTACACCAAGGACCTCGACCCGTCCCGGTACGAGGTCTTCTACGACCTCGACGAGGTCGTTGCGTTCCCGTGGGAGTCGCACCGGAAGGTGAAGGTCGTCTTCCAGACGACGTTGAACTCGGATCGCTTCGCCGAGCACGTCGCCGAGATGCGCCGGCGGGTCGCGGACCTGCGGATCGCGGACACGATCTGCTACGCGACGAAGGAGAACCAGGACGCCCTCCGGGCGCTCTGCGCCGACCCGTCGATCGACGCGATCGTCGTCATCGGAGGCCGTCACTCGAAGAACACGAAGGAGCTCGTCCGGATCGCGGAGGAGTCGAAGCGGACCGTCTTCGTCGGGACTGCCGCCGACCTCCGCGCGGAGGACTTCGCGGGGGTGCGGAAGGTCGGCGTCACCGCCGGCGCCTCCACTCCAGACTACGACGTGGACGCGGTCGTCGAGCGGCTCCGGGCGATGGGCTGAACGGCCCGCGCCCGGCGTAGACTCCCGCGCATGGAGATCAAGGGCGCGGGCGGGACGCCGGGCGGCGTCGGGACCTTCCTCGGCGGCCTCGCGATGATCGTCGTCGGGGGCTACCTCCTCCTCCAGCAGGTGCAGGTCCACAGCGGCTTCTGGGACTGGTTCGGGCCGAGCACGTTCGGCCTCACGCTGCTCCCGCTCCTCGTCGGGATCGGGATCCTCTTCTTCGACGGGAAGTCGGTCGCCGGCTGGCTCCTGGCGGGGGCCGGGGCGCTCATCATCGTCGCCGGCATCGTCGCGAACCTGCAGATCTGGTTCCGGCCGACGAGCCTCTACAACACCCTGATCATGCTCGGCCTCCTCGCCGGAGGCGTGGGCCTCGTCGCGCGGTCGCTGAAGGCGAGGCCGGAGGCGAAGGGGTAGGCGGGTGAACTACGCGGCGAGCCGGAGGATCCTCTCGGCGTTCGAGGAGGAGGGGGTCCGCTACCTCGTTTTCGGAGGGGCCGCATTGAACCTCCACGGACTCCCGCGCTTCACCGAGGATCTCGACGTCTTCATCGCGCCGACCCGCGAGAACGTCGAGGCGGTCAAGCGTGCGCTCCGGAAGGTGTACGACGACCCGAGCATCGACGAGATCTCGGCGGACGAGCTCGTGGGCGAGTACCCGGCGCTGCAGTACGTGCCTCCCGAAGGGGACTTCCACGTCGACATCCTCACGCGCCTGGGAGAGGCATTTCGGTTCGAGGACCTCGAGCCGGACGAGACGACGCTCGACGGCGTGAAGGTGAGGCTCGTCTCGCCGCGGACGCTCTACCTCATGAAGAAGGACACGGTCCGCCCGAAGGACCGGCTCGACGCCGACGGCCTTCGGGCGAAGTACGGGTTCGAGGAGCCGTGATGCCCGTCCGGAAGTTCCGGTCCATCGAGGATATGAAAGCGGCTCGCGGCTACGAGCGGACCGATCCCCGGCTCTCTCGCATCATCGAGGGGCTCTGGGACTTCGGCCGGAAGACGGCCAGGCTTCGGTTTCCGCCCGGCGTCTATCGATACCGGAACGTCGAGGAGATGAACGCGCGGACGGCGGAGTGGGCGGAAGAGAACTTCCGCGCCTTCCGTGCCCGTCGGGACGCGGAGAGCGAGGACGCTCCCGCGGGGCCCGACTCTACGCCGGGTCGAGGATGAACTTCCCGAGCTCCTCGATCACCTTCCGGCCCCGCTCCTTGTCGAACGGCTGCGCGTAGAAGTCCGCGAGGTCCATCGGCGGGAAGAGGCGGATCGTGGCCTTCTTCCCCGTTCTCCCGGGGAACTGCTTGTGCAGGAGGAGGTCGCGGAAGCCGTCGACCCGCATCGGGACGGCGATCGGCTTCGTCCGGTGGAGGAGCTGCGCCATCCCGGGGCGGATCGGCGCGTTCTTCTGCGTCGTCCCGGTCGGGAAGTGGAGGAGCCACCCCGTCGCGATCGCCTCCTCGATCTTCGAGACCCCCTCCAGGTCGACGGGCCGGTTGACCTCCTTGCCCGCCTCCCGGAAGGAGCGCTTGAACGTGACGCCTCCCGCGTAGGTGAGGACCTTCGTCAGGAGGTTCTTCTTCATCGTCTCCGTCGCCGCCGAGAAGCGCAGGTGCGGGTCCTCGTACGGGAGGCCGTGGACGATGTAGAGAAGGTCGTAGAACGCGATCGCCTCGGTGAAGTAGGTCTGGTGGTTCGAGAGGAAGACGACGTTCTGGCGCGGAAGCTCCTTCAGGAGCCCGTCTCCTTCCGCCCTCACCTCGTTCAGCCATCGGAAGTAGACCGGGGTCACGAGGTTTCCGATGCCGAGGATCATCGCGCGCCGGACGAGGCGCTCGAAGGAGGTCTCGATCACGGCTGTCAGGCCTCGAAGGCGCCCGCCTCGTGGCGTTCGATGGCCCAGCGGACGAGGTCGGTCGGGGCCGGGGTCCCGCCGAGCCGCCGTAGCATCGCGGCGGCCTGCCCGCGGTGGTAGGAGGCGTGGTTCACGACGTGGCGGAGGACGGCCCACAGGGGCGCGGCCTTCGGCTCCCCCTTCAGGTTCTTCCAGACGAGCGGGGCGGCGAGGCGCTCCGGGCCGAGCGTCCCGAGGAACGCCGCGACGCGGGCGTCGGCCTCGTCGAGCGTCCGGAGGGCGTCGGCGAGGTTCGGCAGCTCCTCGACGGTCGGAAGGGAGGTCGCGTCGCGCCCGTCGAAGCGCTCGGCCCAGGCGCGCGTGGCTCCGGCGAGGTGGACGAGCGTGGCCCGCAGGGAGGGCCACCCGCCCCCCATCTCGCGGACGTAGTCCTCGTGGGAGAGCGGGGCGAGCGAGCGGGCGAGGAGCCGGTTCGCCCAGAGGTTGTAGTCGAGCAGGGCGAGGAGGTCGTCCTTCACTTCGCGGGGTCCTCGACGATGGTGTGGGCCAGCGTCCCGAGGCCGTCGATCGCGAGGCTCACGACGTCGCCGGGGCGGAGCCACTGGTCCTTCGTGATCCCCGAGCCGTTCAGCTCGAGGAAGCAGCCGGTGCCGACGGTCCCGGAGCCGATCACTTCGCCCGGCTCGAGCGTCACGCCGTCGGCGGCGCGCTGCACGATCTCGGCGAACGTCCAGTCCATCTGCGCGACGTTCCCGTCGGAGACCTGCACGCCGTTGACGTGCGCGGTCATCCGCGCGTCGAGGACGTTCCCCTTCGGCGTGGGGCGGAGCCGGTCGGCGAGCTCGTCCTTCGTGACGAGCCAGGGCCCGATCGCGGTCGCGAAGTCCTTCCCCTTGGCCGGCCCGAGGTTCAGCTTCATCTCCTCCATCTGGAGGGCCCGGGCGGAGAGGTCGTTCATGACGCCGTAGCCGAGGATCGCGTCGTCGGCCTCCTCGAGCGTCGGGTTCGTGACCCGCTTCCCGATGACGACGAAGCACTCCAGCTCGAAGTCGAGCTTCTCGAGACGACGGCCGCCGACGCGCAGCTCGCCCGGGCCGATCACCGCGAGGGCGTTCGTGAAGTAGAAGACGGGGAACTCGTCGAATTCCGGGATCATCGGCAGGCCGCGGTTGCGCCGGGCCGTCTCGACGTGCTGGCGAAACGCGTAGCCGTCGCGGACGGAGACGGGGCGCGGGAGCGGCGCGAGGAGGCGGACCTCGTCCTCGGGGACGAGGGTCCCGGCGGGAAGGGAAGCCTCTCCGGCCGCGAGCGGGCGGGCTTCGGGGAGGAGCTCCTCGTGGCGCCGGACCAGATCGAGCATCGAGAGGCCGCGAAACGTCTCGGAGGCGCGGCCGAGGTCGAGCACGCCGGCGCCGGGGAGGGCGATCCCGGGAGCGCCGGCCGGGTCCGCCCCGGGGCGGACGAACGTGACGAGCTTCATCGCCCGCCGTTATACGACAACGCCCGGAGCGGGGGGGCGCGCCGTGGGCGGGCTCGCCGTCCGGGCGGTCCTCTTGGTAACCTCGGCGCGAGGCTTCGCGGAGCCGCCCGGGAAGCGCCGGAGGGGCGCAGGAGCCCGGGAGCCGTCCGCCGCGGGGACCGCTCGGGTCCGGACGCGACCGGCCGCCGCCGCTGCGGCCCGAGCATCGAAGGAGGAGTCGAGATGTCCAGGAGAATCGCTGGAGCCGTCCGTGTCGCCGTCGTCCTCGCCGCTCTCGGCGCGCTGTCAGGGTGCGGAACGCGGGGCGAGGTGACGAGCCTCGCACAGCTCGAGGGGAAGGTCTTCGCCGTCCCGACGGGGACGGTGGCCGACACGCTCGTCCTCTCGAGGTTCCCGAAGGCGAAGTTCCAGTATTTCAACAGCGTCCTCGACTGTGCGATGGCGGTGAAGGCCGGCAAGGCCGACGCCGCGGCGTACGACGAGCCGATCCTCCGGAACCTCGCCGCGAAGAACGAGGGGCTCACGGTCCTCCCCGAGATGATCACGGTCGACCAGTACGGCTTCGCGGTCCGCCCGGACGACGCGGAGCTGAAGGCGGCGATCGACGCGGTCGTCGCCGGGCTGAAGGCCGACGGCGGGTACGAGGAGATGAAGGGACGCTGGCTGCCGAAGTCGGGGCCGCCCGCGCCGATGCCGCAGCTTCCGCCCGGGGGCGAGTCGGGCGTCCTGAGGCTCGGCACGGCTGCGGTCACGGAGCCGTTCTCCTTCGTCGACGCCTCGCGGAACGTCGTCGGGCTCGACGTCGAGCTGGCGCAGCACGTCGCGCGGAGGCTCGGACGCCGGCTCGAGGTCGTCGACATGGACTTCGGGGCGATGATCCCCGCCCTTCTCTCCGGCAAGGTCGACGTGAT
>JAKLER010000280.1 GCA_022711615.1 Acidobacteriota bacterium | reverse complement strand
GTCGGCAAGATCGTCCTCACGGTGGCGTCGTGACGTACCGGGCCGCTGTCTTCGACCTCGACGGGACGCTCCTCGACTCGTACGTCGGGATCCACGACGCCCTCTCGACCGTCCTCGAGCACTTCGGCCGCCCGGCCGTCACCGTCGAGGAGGCGAGGCGGCTCGTCGGGCACGGTCTCGAGGCGCTCATCGCGAAGGTCCTCCCGGAGGAGCTCCGCGCCGAGGGGGCGGAGCGATTCCGTTTCCGCTACAAGGTGAACGCGCCGAAGCTGACGCGCCTCATGCCCGACGCCGAGCTCGTCGTCTCGGAGCTCTGGAGGCGCGGCGTCAAGCTCTCGATCGCCTCGAACAAGCCGGCAATCTTCAGCCGTCAGCTCCTCGCCGGCTTCGGCCTCGAGGAGCTCTTCGCCTACGTCGGCGGGCCGGACCTCGGCTTCCCCGAGAAGCCCGACCCGGCGATGGTTCGGGCCGCGATCGGCGCGATGGGCGTGCCGCCTGCCGAGACGCTCTTCGTCGGCGACATGGTCGTCGACGTCGCGACGGCCCGCGCGATCGGTCTCGCCGTCGCCGTCGTCCCGCTCGGCTCCTCGACCCGCGAGGAGCTCCTCGCGGAGCGGCCCGACTACCTCTTCGGCTCCCTCGCGGAGGTGCTCGGGCTCTTCGGGGAGGTCCGCGCCGTCTGAGACCGTTGCGCCGGCCGAGGCGCTCGAAGGTCCGTTGCGGGCCGGTCGGCGCGGTGGAGCGGGTGCACTCTCCCGCGTGAGGTGGCGGCGTCGCGGCACACTTCCTTCATCGGGGGATGACGATGGCTCGAACGCTCTCTCGTGTTTGCCGCTCCGCGATCCTGGTCCTCGGTCCGCTCTTCGCCCTTCCGTCCGCCGCCGAACTCGTCTGGAAGGTCGCGGACGAGGGGCCGCGGGCGCCGGGCTCGGTCGGGATCGTCGGCGACGATTCGCGCGTCCTCGCGTCCGGCTCGGGCGGGACGTGGGAGCTCGACGGGACGACCTGGCGGCGAATCTCGCTCGACGGCTCGGCCTCGCCGGAGGGGAATCTCGCCCCGTCTTTCGTCGCGGGCGGGCGATTCATCGCCTACACCGTTCGGGATCGAGGCATTCAGGTGTACGTCCTGCGCGAGAACGCCTGGGTCCCGCTCGGGGAGGTGCCCGACGCCGGGTACGACCACGTCCCGTCGGACGACCGGCTCTTCGTCTCCACGATCCGATTCAACGACTGCGAGCCGGACCCGGCGGGCGTCCACGAGGCCGAGGGCCGGCGGCTCCGATCGATCTCGTTCGCCGACGGGTCGATCCGCGAGGAGCCGCCGCTCCCCGCCCGGAACGGTACGTTCTTCGTCCTCTTCGGCAAGCTCCACCTCCTGGAGGCGGGAGGGGCGTCGGGCGGTTGCGCAGGCCCGAGCTCGGGCCTTGCGGGCCTCGCCGCGGCGGCGCAGGCCCCGATCCCGTTTCATCGGCTGGACGGCGATCACTGGACGACGCTCGAGCCCTGGCCGGCCCTTGGCTGGGGCTTCCGCTCCACGCCGAACAGCCTCTGGGGCTTCTATTCCGAGAGCCCGACGGGCGTCGTGGTGCGAGTCCTCACGGCGGCCGGCCTCTCCGGGCCGATCCCCGATCCGCAGGGCGCCCACAACGTCTTCTACGGCGCTCGTCCGTTCGAGTGGAACGGCCGGCTCATCGTCGCGACCCGGACGGCGCGCGGGACGATCTACGAGCTGAAGAACGGGCGCTTCGAGGTGCTGGCGCCGGAGTCTCCGGTGCTCGGAGAGCGGTCCCTCGTCCCGAACGTAACGGTCGCCGGACGACGGCTCCTCACCTGGGCGCGCGGGTGGGATGTCCACGTTCGCGAGGCGGAAGCCTGGGTGCCGACGGTGGGCGCGGGCGAGACGATCGGGGCAGACACGTACTTCGCGAGCGCCTCGAGGCGTTTCGCGACGCTCGGGAACCGCGTCTTCCGGCGAGGCGAGGCGGGCTGGTCCCGGCTTGCCCCGCTCCCGATCACTGGCTCGATCACGGGCGCCGTCGCGGTCGGCGAGAAGGCGATCGTCGCCGTCGACGACGGGGAAGACCACCTCTTCGAGCACGACCCGGCCTCCGACTCGTGGCGCGACCTGAAGCTGCCCGAGGGCTTCGGCCTCTTTGACCTGGGCCTTCCGAACGGCCTCCAGCGTTCCCTGGCGGCGACGGCGGATGCGGTCTGGGTGAACGGGACCGGGAACCGTCTCGCGCGCTGCCGCGAGGGCGCCTGGACGATCTTCAACCCGCCGCAGCCCCTTCCCCTGGGGACCTCCCGAAGCGTCGTCCGCGTCCTGGACGGCACCCCGCACCTCTTCGGGTGGCGGGGCGAGACCCGGCCCTCGGCCTTCGTCCTTCGGAACGAGCGCCTCGAAGAAGCGTTCCCGGGCCTCGACCCGACGCTTCGCGTCCTCGACGCGGCGTCGGCCGGAGGTCGCACCTTCCTGGCCGTCCGGGGATCGAACGGCGACGACCTTGCGGCAGCGCTCGTCTCGTTCGACGGCACCGAGTTCCGGACGCTCCTCACGGCGAGTGACCTGCGGAACGCGAATCTGAGCTCCGACGCGACGGCGCCGATCGCCGCCGTCGGCGACACGGCGTTCTTCGCGCAGCTCGCCTTTACCGACGGCCGCCTGCGCCGCCCGATGGGTCCGCTCGCGCCCCGCGCGATCGACCCCTCGGGGGCGTTCGGCTTCGACGGCGCGCGGCGCTACGAGAGGGACCACCCTTTCCTCGTCCCGGTGCCGAGGGTCCGCAAGCACCTCGCCTCCGTCGTCGACGTGTTCGGGGTCTGGGGGATCCGCTACCGGAGCAGCCTCTCCGTCGCGAACCTCTCGTCGTCCCGTCCCGCCGTCGCCCGGCTCTTCCCGGGAACGGCGGTCGTCCCCGCGCGCGAGCTTCCGCTCGCGCCGGGTGCGCAGCTCCGCCTCGAAGACCCCTTCCCGGGATTCGTCGGTCCGGTCACCGTCGAGTTCGAGGGCCTCGAGGACGAATCGGAGGCCTGGGCGGCCGTGCGGGTCTGGAGCCCCTCGGAAGGGGGGACGGCGGGGACCTCCGTTGTCGCGACCGATCCCGGCGGCATCGGCGCCGACGGGACGACGCTTCGGCCCGTGACGACTCCCGACAGCCGGCTCCACGTCGCGATGGCGGCGACGAACGACGGGACGGGCGCGGGCCTCTGGGTCTGGGACCCGAGGTGGGCCGAGCCGTGGGTCGACAGCGCCCTCACGAGGGTGCAGAGAGGAGGGTTCCTTCAGGTCGACCCCCACCCCGAGGCCGTCGCGCGGCCGCTCGTCCTCGCTCCGAGCCTCATCACGGATTCGACAGGCTGGACCGACGAGCCGATCGATCTCCTGGGATACCTCGTCCGGAACGACGGAGCGACGAACGACGGAACCGTCGTCCCGTTCGAGCCGCCGGACGCGATCCCGGGCCGCCTCACGCGGTTCCTGCCGGCCGTCGTCGGCGTCACCTCCGCACACGCCGCCTACAGGACGGAGCTGACGCTCGGCTGGCGATCGACGGACGGAGAGCGCCCCTCCCGGCTGGAGTTCCAGGCCACCTACCGCGACGACGCCGTCTCGAAGTCATTCCCGGTCGCCCTCGACGGGAGGCCGTCGTCCGGCGGGATGCCGTTCGGCGAGGTCCTCGAGGTCCCCGACGCCGGCGCGTGGCTCGTCGCGAACGGCGTGCCGGTCGACCCTCAGGCCTTCGTCGGCACGCTCTCCTTCACGTCGGAACGCCCGGAGGGGGCCGCCGCGCTCCTCGTGACCGCCGTCGTCCAGGCGCGGGCCCCGGGCGCAAAGGGGGACTACGGCGTCAGCGTCCCGGTCGTGAACGAGGGGCGCTGGGCGAAGGAGCGGGCGATCGTCCCCGGCCTGCGCGAGGACGGTTCGTTCCGCTCGAACGTCGCTCTCGCGAACCCCGAAGGCTCGGGCGGGCCGGAGGTGACGCTCGAGGTGACGCTGCACGCCGCGCCGGACGGGGCGGTGATCGGAACGCTGCCGCGCGTCACGCTCGCGCCGGGCCGGCGGGTCCAGCTGGACCGGCCTCTCGGCCAGGTCGGCTACGGCGGCGACGCCTGGGCCGAAGTGCGCCGGGTCGGCGGCGCGGGGCGCTTCGTCGCCTACGGCGTCGTGAATGACGCCGTGACGTCCGACGGAACGCTCTTCCCAATGGCGGGCGCGAAGTGAGCGGAAATGGACTGGTCGGCCCGGCTCCGCCGTTGGCTCACGAAGGGCTTCGCGATGCTTCGAGCGCGCACCCCGAGGGTAAAATCCTGAACATGAGCAGCTCCGCCTTCGACTCCACCTCCGGCCACGCCGGGCAGGTTCGTTTCTTCAACCCCGGCCCCGTGTGGGTCCGTCCGCAGGTGCTCCAGGCCCTCGGCGGCCCGATGATGTCCCACCGTTCCGCGGCCTTCTCCGACCTCTACGGCCGCATCCTCGACAAGCTCCCGAAGGTCTTCCGGACGAAGGGGCAGGCCCACACGCTCGCCACGTCCGCGACCGGAGTCTGGGAGGCCGGCCTCGTCTCCTGCGCCACGGGTCCCGTCCTCGCCTGCTGCAACGGCTCCTTCTCCGACAAGTGGGGCGAGATGAGCCAGCGGCTCGGCCTCGAGACCGACTTCGTCCGGTCCGACTGGGGCAAGCCGATCCTCGCCGACGACGTGAAGAAGGCGCTCGCGGCGAAGAAGTACCAGGTCGTCACGGTCGTCCACAACGAGACCTCCGTCGGGACGATCTCCGACCTCGCCGCGATCTCGAAGGTGATCCGCGAGAACAGCGACGCGCTCGTCTTCGCCGACGTCGTGACCTCCCTCGCCGCGACTCAGGTCGAGACGGACGAGTGGGGCCTCGACCTCGCCGTCTGCGGCTCGCAGAAGGCGCTCGCGCTTCCTCCCGGCATCGCCGTCTTCGCCGTGTCGGAGAAGGCGCTCGCGGCGGCCCGCGCGAAGAAGTGCCGCGGCCTCTACCTCGACCTCCTCGACGTCGATGCGTTCGGCAAGAAGAAGCAGAACCCGACGACGCCGTCGCTCCCGCTCCTCTACGCCCTCGACGTCCAGCTCGACCACATCCTCGCCGAGGGGATGGAGGCCCGCTGGGCGCGGCACCACGAGATGCTGAAGGCGGTCGAGGAGTGGGCGCCGAAGGCCGGCTTCCGCTTCCTCCCCGACCCGCCGGCGCATTCGCCGAGCGTCTCCTCCCTCTTCCCGCCCGAGGGCGTCGGGGCCGAGGACCTGAACAAGGCGATGAAGGGCGCCGGCTGGGTGCCGGGCTCGGGC
>JAKLER010000028.1 GCA_022711615.1 Acidobacteriota bacterium | reverse complement strand
AGGGGCTTCCGAACGAGACGCCGACGACGGGCCGGCCCGACGCGAGGAGAGGCGCGAGCGCGGCCTTCCCCTCCGCCGGGACGTCGAGCGTGCCGCGGCCGGAGCGGGGCCTCACGAAGAGCGCGAGGACGACGACGTCGACCTCCTTCGCCCGCTCCGCGACCGCGGCTCCCTCTCCGGCGCAGGAGGTCGGATCGAGGCGGACGAAGTCGACCGAGCCCGCGCGCTTCCCGAGCTCGGCCTGGAGCGTCGCGTCGATCGCCACCGTCGTCCGCTCGTCGTGGACGGCGAGGACGAGGAGCCGGGCGCCCTCGCGGAGCGGGAGCGCGCCTTCCGCCTCTCGGACGAGCGTCAGGCCGCGGCGCGCCACCTCCTCCTCCGTCGCCTTCTGCTCCCGCGTTCCGGCGGCGCGGGCGATCTCGTGGAGCGGGAGGCTCCGCTCGCGGAAGAGGCCGAGCCGCTCCTTCTCCGCGAGGATCCGGCCGACGGCCTCGTCGAGCCGGGCCGCGGGCAGGCGGCCCGTCTCGACGGCCGAGACGATGGCGTCGATGGCGGCCTTCGGGTCGGGCGGCATCAGGACGACGTCTCCCCCCGCCTCAAGGACACGGACGGCGGCCTCCCCCGGCTCGAAGTGGGCGACGATCCCCCCCATCTCCATCGAGTCGGTGAAGACGAGGCCGTGGAAGCCGAGCTCTTCGCGGAGGAGCGTCGTCGTGATCGGGCGGGAGACGACGGCGGGCATCGTGCCGGCCGTCTGCAGTTCCGCGACCTCCTCGGGGAAGCCCTTCGTCCGGATCGGGGCCGGGAGGACGGGCGCCGCCTCGGGGTCGAGCGCGGGAACGGCGAGGTGCGCCGTCATGACGCCCCGCGCCCCCGCGGCGAGCCCGGCCCGGAACGGGACGAGCTCGACGGCGTCGAGACGGGCACGGTCCACGCCGAGGACGGGGAGCGAGCGGTGCGAGTCGACGCTCGTGTCGCCGTGCCCCGGGAAGTGCTTCAGCGTCGCGAGGACGCCCCCTTCCTGGAGCCCCGCGACCGTCGCCGCGACGAAGCGCCCGACCGCCTCCGGCTGCTCGCCGAAGCTGCGGACGTTGATGACCGGGTTGTCGGGGTTGTTGTTGACGTCGGCGACCGGAGCGAAGACGACTCGAATGCCGAGGGCGCGCGCCGCCTCCGCCGTCGCGCGGGCCCGGCGTGCGGCGAGCGCGAGGTCGCCCGTCGCCGCGACCGCCATCGCCGACGGCCCGAGGACGAGGTCGGGGAAGCGCATCCCGGGCCCCGCTTCGAGGTCGGCCGCGACGAGGAGCGGGAGCTTCGCCTTCGCGTTCAGCCGGTGGTTCAGGTCGGCGGTCTCGAGCGGCGTCCCGAGGAACCAGATGACGCCGCCGACGCCCTCCTGCGAGACGAGGCGGGCGAGGTCCAGGTACTCCGGATCGTCCTCGGCGCGGTAGACGCCGCGCGAGCCGACCATCACGACCTGGGCCGCCTTCTCGCGCAGCGTCAGCGCGGCGACGGCGGGAGCGTGTCCGAGGGTGGGGCCGGCTCGGAGGCCGTCCGAGGGACCGGCGCCGGGCCGGCCCGACGAGCAGGCCGAGAACGCCAGGAGCAGCGAGAGGGCCGGGAGGAAGGCGAGCGGGCCGCCGGAGGTCCGGCGGCCCCCCATGAGAGGTCTTTCGGCGTGCGTCACGGCGGCCGGATCATAGGCTCGGCCGCCGTGACGCGGGGCTCACGGCACGATCATCGGCACGTAGCTCCCGTCGTCGTTCCCCTGGTCGTTCAGGACGCCGTAGGCGAGGAACTGGTCGGTCCCCGCGAGGCGCCGGATGCGCGCATAGCCGTGAGGGACGCCGTAACGCGCCAGCGCGGAGTCGAACTGGAGGAACTGGCCCGGCGCGAGCGTGCAGGGGGAGCACTGCGGCTCCTTCCCGAGCTCGTTGCCGTTCGGCCCGAAGTACGTCACCTCGAGCTGGAGCGGCTCCACCTGCCCGCCGAGCGCATGCCCGACGGCGAGGTTCGCGCGGGTGCCCCCTTCCTGGCCGCGCGTCCCCGTCTGCTGCAGTCCGTAGACCCAGGCTTCCGTGTCGGCGGCCTCCCCGATCGGGGTGTAGCCGTAGGCGAGGCCGAGGAGGCCTCCGGCCCGCGCCGTCGTCGTGCGGACGCCCAGGAAGCCGTCGCTCGTCGGGATCGGCGCCTGCGTGTCGCTCTGGTCCTCCCGGAACTGCCCGTCGAGGAACTGGGCGAAGACGCTCGCGACGGTGCCCGCCGGCGCGGTGAATCCGATGCGTCGAAGCTCGGCGACGACGTTCGGGACGGTGAACTGCGAACGGGCCGGGAGGTCGAAGTACCCCCAGTCGGGCACCGGGTCTGTCCGTGGGACGAGCGCGAAGAGTCCGGAGATGTCCCGGTTCGTCCGGTTCGCGAACGTCATCTCCGACGTGTAGCCCGCGGCCTCGAGGACGACCGGGACGAGGGCCGCGGAGGTGCGCGAGGGCGAGTCGTTCGGGACCATCGGGACGAACGCGCCGTCGCCGTTGAGGTTGTCGTTGAGGACGGCGTAGCAGACGAACTGGTCGGAGCCGGACGTCCGCCGGACGACCGCGTAGCCGTACCTCAGCCCGCGGGCGGCGAGAGGGGTCGACTTCTGCTCCCACTGGAAGGGGGCGAGGTCGAAGAGGTCCTTCGAGGCGTGCGCGGCGCCCGTGTCGCCGTTGTAGTAGGTGGCCTCGAGGCGGACGGCGCCCCCCGCGCCCCCGCCGGCGTTCACGCAGGCGAGGTTCGAGCGGGTCCCGGCGCTCCCGGCCGCCGAGGTCTGCTGAAGGCCGAAGACGAACGCCTCCGTCTGGGCGGCGCGGCCGAGCGGCGTGGCGGGGAAGGCGAGGCCGAAGCGGCCGATGACGCCCTTCGCGCGGAGGTCGGCCGTCGCCGGCGTCGTCACCCGGACCTGCGCGCCGAACTGGACGAGGTTGTCGGCGCCGGCCACCTCGATCCGCAGGGAGGCGGTCTTGTTCCCGGCCGGGACGCCCATGCCGGTGGCGCTCTGGAGGAACGCGAAGACGTCCGGATGGACCTGCTGCCCCGGCGGGAGAGAGTAGGTCGACGAGGACTCGAAGGAACCCTTTGCCCGGAACGTCAGGTTCAGCGTCCGGGAGGAACGGTTCGTCAGCGTCAGCTCGGAGGTGAAGAAGGCCCCGCCGGCGCCGCTCGACGTCAGGACGATCGGGAGGAGGTAGGTGTAGACGCTCCCGGTGCCGGTCGAGCCGTACGACACGGTGACGCCCTTCGAGACCGAACGGCTGCCGGCGGCGTTGGCCGCGGTCAGGGTGACGGAGTAGGTGCCGGGGCTTCCCCAGACCTTCGTCGGGTTCTGAGCCGTGGAGGTGGTGCCATCCCCGAAGGACCAGCTCCAGGTGGCGGCTCCTCCCTGCGTCCGGTCGGAGAAGGAGACCGACTGGCCGGGCTTGGGCTGCGCGGGGGTGAACGAGAAGTCGGGCGTGGGGGGCGAGGTCGGAGACGGCGTGCCGCCGGCGGGGTTGATCTCCCACATCCCGCGGCCCCACGTCGCCGCGCGGAGCCGGCGCCCGTCGGGCGAGAAGAGGAGGTAGGAGACCCAGGTCGCGGGGAAATCGTCGCCGAACCGGCCCCACGACTGGCCCTTGTTCGTCGAGCGGAAGATCCCGTACTTCGTCCCCGCGAACATCAGGCTCGGGTCGGTCGGGGAGAAGACGAGGCTGTCGACCGGCGCGAAGAACGTGAACGAGCCGCCCGCGTAGGTGATCGGGACGCCGATCCCCGAGCTGGCCGGGCTGGCGGTCTGCTGCTGCTGGTTCAGGCCGGCGATCCGCCAGATGACGTGCCGGCCCTGCCCCGCGACGATCTCCGTCGCGCTCTCGAGCCCGACGTAGAAGGCGTTCGGGTCGGCGGGGTCCCACGCGATCGCGTTCACCTGGCTCCCGATGTTGACGAGCGATCCGTTCTGGAAGCCGTTCAGGGTGTAGACGACGTAGCCGGCGGCCGTCCCGAAGGCGACGCGGTTCCGGTCCGTCGGGCGGATCGAGATGGAAGAGCAGCTCGCCCAGCTCTTCTGCACGTTCGGGCAGGGCTGCGCGGAGACGCCGTCGGAGCAGAAGTACTCGGCGAAGACCGGCTGCCAGTCGGACGGGGTCGCGGCGCCGTTGGAGGTCCGGTAGATCCGATCGGTCATCGTGTAGAGGACCCGCGGGTCGACGGGATCGATCGCGAGCCGGGAGCGGAACGACGTGACCGGCGGGACGGAGCACTGATCCTCGGTCTGCGCGTCGGCGGGACAGGTCGTCAGCCGGAACGACTCCTCGCTCTCGCCTCCGTCGTCGGCGCGGGAGGTGTAGCCGTTGAAGTTCGTCGCGTAGACGATGCTCGGGTTCTGGGGGTTCACGGCGCAGTCGTAGCCGTCGCCGTAGAAGATCCGCTTCCAGGCGGTCGTGCTGTCGCCGGAGAGGCGCATGGTGCCGTTGTCCTGCGTCCCGGCGTACAGGCGGTACGGGTCGGTCGGGTGCTGGGCGAGGGAGGAGAACATCCGCGCGACGACGCCGTCGTTCTTCCAGGCGAAGGAGCGGCCGCCGTTCGTCGACCGGAAGAGGCCGCCGTCGGTCCCCATCCAGAAGCTCGATCGGCCCGGCTCGAACGCGATGACGTTGACGTCCGCGTGGCAGAACTGCGGGTGGCGCTCGGGGAGCGTCCACTGCGAGATCTGGGTCCAGGAGAGGCCGCCGTCCTCCGACCTCCAGGTGTCGAGGCCGCCGGCGATGAGGCGGTCGGGGTTCGTCGGGTCGACGGCGAGGCCGAGGAAGGTCCATCCCTGGGTCCCGGCGATGAGGGGATAGCCCTGTCCGGCGGGCGGCCCGAGGGCGGTCCCCCAGTTCTGCCCGCCGTTGTCGCTCCGGAAGACGCCGACCTGCGAGTAGCCGCGCTGGAGGTCGTAGCCGGCGACGAGCCAGTAGATCCGGTTCGGGTTCGAGGGGGAGATCGCGACGAGGGAGCGGATCGGGATTCCGTTGAAGCCAGCCTGCTGGGCGATGTCCTCGAACGCGACCTGCCAGGTGTCCCCGCCGTCCGTCGAGAAGGCGAGGCCGCCCCAGAGCCCGGCCCAGAGGACGTTCGGGTTCGCCGGGCTGCGGGCGATGTTCACGCCCTGCCGGCGCCATTCGAGCCCTTCGCCCGTCGCGGGAAGCCGGTTCACCCAGGTCCGGCCGCCGTCGGTCGAGCGGAAGATCCCGTTCGCCGTCCCGAGGACGACGTCCTCGGGATTCGACGGGTGGACGTCGAGGTCGTAGGAGTAGAGAGAAGGGATGACGTCGAACGCGCCTCCGCTCACGGAGGTCGTGTTGAAGCTCCAGGTCGAGCCGCCGTCATTGGAGCGGAGCGTCCCGAGGCCGATGACCTGCGAGCCGCTCAGCGGCGACTGCTCTCCCGTCGCCGCGTAGACGACGTTCGGGTTCGACGGGGCGACCGCGACGGCGCCGAACGTCAGGAGCGGCAGGTCGTCGGTCAGGTTGACCGGGTTCGCGTAGTCGGCCCCCGGGCCGCCCTGCCGCGTCAGGAGCCAGATCCCTCCGTTCGCAGTCGCGACGTAGAGCTTCGACCCGTCGCGCGTGAAGGCGTAGTCGCGGACGCGTCCCGCGTCCGTCGTCGGGCCGAGCGACTTCCAGCCGGCCGCGGCGAGCGTCGCGTTCAGAGGCTGCGGCCCCCCGTCGGGCGTCCGGAATCGGAGCCGCTCGCGATACAGCTCCTGGGCCACCGACCGGAGGATCGGCGCCGCGGGGATCTCGGCGCGCTCGAGGCGCTCCCAGTCGCGCCGCGCCTCCCAGTAGCGTCGCCCTTCGTGGGTCGCCTCTTTCTCGTGCGCCCGCTCGGTCCGGGCGCCGAGGAGGACGAGGTTCGGGAGGTTCCGCTTTCCGGAGAACGGGATCGGCCCGTCGAGCGCGGGCGGAGCTGACGGCGCCGACGCCGTGGCCGTGGCCGCGGCGAGGAGCAGCGCACCGGAGAGGAGCGCGAAGGGGCGGAGACGCAGCATGGAGACCTCCCGCATCGGGGCCGCTCGGCGCAGCCCCGTTCCGATCGAACGGCTTCGAGTTTGGCGGGATGCTAGCGGAGACGGGGCCGGAAGAGGAGTCCGAGCTGCATCGGTCGATGACGGACGTCACCCTTGCCGCCGGGCGCTCCCCGGGCGGCGGACCGGCGCTCGATCAGAGGGGGGGCCCGACTTCTGGCTCGCTCCGGTGGAGCTCCTCCCAGGTGCCCCGCTTCCGGATCACCCGGACCGCGTCGCCGTCGACGAGGACCTCCGCGGGGAGCGGGCGGGCGTTGTACTCGCTCGCCATGACGAATCCGTAGGCGCCGGCGTCGAGGAAGGCGACGAGGTCCCCGGCCGAAGGCCGGGGGAGGAGGCGACCCTCGGCGAGGATGTCGCCCGTCTCGCAGACGTCGCCGGCCACGTCGAGGAGCATCGGCTCCCCGTCGCGCCCCACGATCCGGACCCGGTGCGCCGCCCCGTAGAGCGCCGGGCGCATCAGCGTGTTGAAGCCGGCGTCGACGTTGACGAACGTCTTCACCGGCGTCGTCTTCACGGAGTTGACGCGCGCGACCATCAGCCCCGCCTGCGCGACGAGGTAGCGCCCCGGCTCGATCCAGAGCTCGGGCTCGTATCCCAGGAGCTCGACCTCCTCGTCCCAGATCGGCTTCAGGGCGCGCGCGAGGTCCTCGGGCGTCATGACCGCCTGCCCGTCGGCGAAGGGGATGCCGAGGCCGCCGCCGAGGTCGACGAAGGAGAGCGTCAGGCCGAGCTCCTCCTTCAGCTCGCGCACGAACGCGAGCATCCGGCGGGCGGTCTTCTCGTAGCCGGCGGTCTCGGTGATCTGCGAGCCGATGTGACAGTGCACGCCGGTGATCGCGAGGGCGGGGAGCGCGCGGGCGAGCGCGTACGCGGCGCGGGCGTGGCCGCCGTCGAGGTGGACTCCGAACTTCGACTCCGGGATCCCGGTGTTGATCTGGTGGAGCGTGTCGGGGTCGACGCCCGGGTTGATCCGGAAGGAGATCCGCGCGGTCGTCCCGAGGCGGAGCGCGGCGGCGGAGACCTGCGCGAGCTCGTCGAGGTTGTCGACGTTGAGAAGGACGTCGTGCCGGAGCGCGAAATCGATCTCCGAGGGGCTCTTGGAGGACGAGGTGAAGAGGACGTCGCGCCCGGCGGCGCCGGCACGCAGCGCCGCGCGCACCTCGCCCTCGGAAACGACCTCGGGGGCGAGCCCTTCGGCGAGGACCCGCTTCACGATCTCGACGTTCGTGTTCGCCTTGAGCGCGTAGCGGAGCCCGAGCCGCGGGAACCTCGGCTCGAACGCCGCGCGCAGGGCGCGCGCCTTCTCGCGGATCGTCTCGGCGTCGTACACGTAGAGCGGCGTGCCGTGGTCGGCGGCGAGGCGGGTGAGGGCGTCGACGGCCTCGGGGTGGGCCGCTTCTCCGGCACGGACGCGGAGGAGGCCTTCGCGCAGCGTCATCGGGGGACTCCCCGCGCGCCGGGGACTCCCCGGGCGCCGGTCTCCGGGCCGGGCGGGAGAAGGGCGGATGCGGTCTCTCTCATCGCGTCGGGCGATTCTGCGGCCCGACGACCCCGCGGTCCAGATGCCGCGGCCTAGAATCGCGTCGTGAGAACGCGCCGCAGCCTGCTGTCCGAGGCCGCCCTCGCGTCGGCCTTCCTGGCCTTTCCCCGCTCCGCCCGCGCGGCGGCCCCGCCCGTTGCGCCCGCGCCCCTGCGGCCGAAGGCGCTCGCGCCGGGATCGCGGGTCGCTCTCGTCTCGCCGGCGAGCCCGGGTGCGGAGGCGGAGTCCGCCGTGATCGCCGAGGAGGTCGTCGCCTCGCTCGGCCTCGTCCCGAGGAGGATGCCGGCCGCCGCCCGGCAGACCATGTACCTCGCCGGGACGGACGAGGAGCGGGCGGCCGACCTGAACGCCGCGTTCCGCGACCCGTCGATCGACGCGGTCTGGTGCATCCGCGGCGGCTATGGCTCCGGGCGGCTGCTGCCGCTCCTGGACTGGGAGGCGATCCGCAGGAACCCGAAGCCGCTCCTCGGCTTCAGCGACATCACCGCGCTCCTGAACGGCTTCTACGCGAGGACGGGGCTCGTCACGTTCCACGCGCCGACCTGCTCGGAGAACCTTTCCGACTACACGCTCGCCGAGCTGAAGCGCGTCGTCTTCACGCCCGAGGCGGCGGGCGTCGTCGCCGCCGCTCCGCCCGTCGAGCCGAAAGAAGGATTCGTCGACCGGGAGGACCGCCTGCGTCGGATCGTCCCGGGCACGGGCCGGGGCCGCCTGGTGGGCGGGAACATCAGCGTCTTCTCGATGCTCGTCGGGACACCCTGGGAGCCGCCTCTCGCCGGCTCGATCCTCTTCCTCGAGGAGGTGGGGGAGGAGCCCTACCGGATCGATCGCTGGCTGACCCATTTCGTCCTGACGGGGCGACTCGCCAACTGCGCCGGGATCGTCTTCGGCAAGTTCAAGGACTGCGGCCCCGGGGACGAGGGGAGCTACCAGGGGACGTGGACCTGGCAGGAGGTCGTCGCCGACCGCCTCGGCAAGCTCGGCGTCCCGGTCCTCGCGGGGCTCCGGTTCGGGCACGTCGCCGACAAGTCGACGTTCCCCGTGGGAGTCCTGGCGGAGCTGGACGTCGCCGCCGGGACCCTGTCGCTCCTCGAGCCCGCGGTCTCATGAGGGAGGGGCGCCGGGCGCGCCGAGCGGGGCGGGCCGCGTGCGCTCTCCTCCTGGCTCTCTTCGTGGCGCCTCCCATCGCGGCGGCGGAGCCGAGCCGGGCGCCGGCCGGGCTGCCGCTCGTCCTCGACACGGGCTGGCGGGCGGCCGACGCCGACCCTCCCGACGGCATCGCGGGAATCGACCGGCTCGACTTCCGTCCGGCCGACCCGGTTTCGGACCAGGCCCGGCGCGGTGAAGTCCGCTGGTACCGGGTCCTCGTCGACCTCTCTCCGTTCGTCGGGCAGCCGCTCGCGTTCGCGGCCGACGGCCTCCGCGACGTCGACGAGGCGTGGTTCGACGGCGTCCCGATCGGCGGTCTCGGCGGCTTCCCGCCCCGCCCCGAGACGGCGCACTTCGTCGCACGGCTCTACCCGCTGCCGACCGATCGCGTGGACGAGGCGGGGCCCCGAGAGCTGGTCCTCCGGGTCTGGCACGGCCGGCGCGACGGGAGCGTCTTCCGCTCACCGCCCGTCATCGACCGCGTCGACCGCCTGGAGCGGCGGCGCTCGCTCCGGGACCAGGGAATCGTCCTCTTCGTCGTCGCCGCGCTCGTCGTCGCGGGCCTCCTCGTCCTCTTCGCCTTTCACGCGCGGAGCCCCGCGGACTACCTGCTCTTCGCCGGATTCGCCGTCTCCCTCGGGCTCTGGGTGACGACGGGGCATTCCCGGTGGGGAGAGCTCCCGTTCCCACTCTCCACCGTCTTCCGAGCGGGGCTCGTCGCCCTCTCGGCCACTGCCGTCTGCTACGGGGCGGCGATGCTTCGCTTCCTGGGCGGGATGCGGCCCGTCCACCGCGTCCTGCTTCCGGCTCTCGGGCTGCTCGCGCCCCTCGCGGCCCTCCTGCCTGACGCCGAAGGGCTCGTCCTGCCGGTCCTTTTCTTCCGCTGGGCGTTCGGGGCGCTCCTCCTCGACCTCCTCGTTCGCTTCGGAATCGCGGCGTACCGGCGCCGACGGCTCGCGCGGACCGACCTCCTCGGGCACGTGGCCTTCGTCGTCGCCGCGATCCCGGTGGCCGGCCTGCTCCCCGGAGCGGAGCTGCCCCGGATCGACCTCTCGGGACGCGTCCTCCTTCTGGGCTTTCTCTTCCTGTGCCTCGCCTCGGCCGTCCTTCTGCGCATGTCGGAGGAGATCCGGCGATATCGCCTCGCGGGGCTGACCGACCCGGGGACGCGCCTCTGGAACCGCGAGGCGCTCTACGAGGAGATCGCCGAGCGAGGAGAAGCCGTTCGCCGCGGCCGGGGGGCCGGCTTCGGCCTCCTCCTGGCCGACCTCGACCGGTTCCGGGAGTGGAACGACGCGAAGGGGCGGGTCGCGGGCGACCGGGTCCTCCTCTGCGCGGCCCGGGCTCTCATCGACGCCTCGCGACCGAACGACCTCGTGGCGCGCTACGGCGGCGACGAGTTCGCGGTCGTCGTCGGGGACGTGGATCGCGAGACGCTCCCGGCGCTCGCCTCGCGGCTGCGGAGCGCGATCGGGGACGCGATCGAGAAGGAGAGCGGCGGAGCCCTCACGAGCGCGTCGATCGGGACGGTGCTGTTCGACCCGGCGCGCCACCGAACGCCCGAGGATCTCCTTCGGGAGGCGGACCGGGCGCTCTGGGAGGCGCGGGAGGCATCGCGCGCGGCGACCCCGGCGGTGCGCCGGACTCCGTCCGGGAAGTGGGCGCTGCGTCTCTGAGCGGTTCCGTAGACTCCGTCCTCGTGACGAGACTCCTTCGTGGCATCGCGCCGGCGCTCGCGTTTCTCCTCTTCGCGCCAGCCGTCCGGGCCGACGACCCTCTTCCCGTCGAGACGAGGGCGGCCGTCGCCGCTCTCGCTCGGAAGGGGAGCGCGCAAACGCGCGCCGTCGAGTGGGTCCGCCGGCTCACCGACGAGGTCGGCCCCCGCCTCGCCGGCTCGCCCGGCGATCGCGCGGCGGTCGCGTGGGGGCAGGCGCTCCTCCGGGAGCTTGGACTCGCGAACGTGCGCGCCGAGGAGGTGCCGGTGAAGGCCTGGGAGCGGGGCGTCGAGACGGCCGAGGTCGTCGCCCCTTTCCGCCAGCGCCTCGTCGTCGCCGCGCTCGGCGGGAGCGTCCCGACGCCGGAGGGCGGTGTCGCCGCCCCGATCGCGAGGATGGAGAGCCTCGAGGCGCTCGAGGAGGCCGTGAAGGCGGACCCCGACGCCGTCCGCGGGAAGATCGTCTTCTTCGGCCGCAGGACGGTGAAGGACCCGGCGGGCCCCGGTTACGGGAAGAACGTCCCGATGCGCTCCTCGGGGCCAGCGAAGGCGGCGCCGCATGGCGCTCTCGCGGTGATCGTCCGCTCCGTCGGCACCTCGACGAGCCGCTTCGCGCACACCGGCTCGACGAACTACGAGGTGGGCGGGCCGAGGATTCCGGCCGCGGCCGTCTCGAACACCGACGCCGACCTTCTCGAGCGGCTCCTCGCGAAGGGTCCGGTGACGGTGAGGCTCGTCCTCGGCTGCCGCCCCCTCCCCGACACGACCTCGGCGAACGTGATCGGAGAGGTCCCGGGGCGCGAGAGGCCGGACGAGGTCGTGGTCGTCTCGGGCCACCTCGACTCGTGGGACCTCGGCACCGGCGCGGTCGACGACGGCGCCGGTGTCGCCATCGCGGTCGAGGCGGCGCGGCTCGTCGCGGAGCTCCCGCGGAGGCCCCGGAGGACGATCCGCGTCGTCCTCTTCGCGAACGAGGAGAGCGGCCTTGCGGGCGGGAAGAGCTACGCCGAGCGGCACGTCGCCGAGCTTCCGAAGCACGCGGGGGCGTTCGAGGCCGACAGCGGGACCGGCGCGCCCCAGGGCTTCTCGTGGAACGCGGCCGACACGCTGGAGCCGGCCCTCGCCGCCGTGGCCAAGCTCCTCGAGCCGCTCGGTGCGGGCGCGCTCCGGAAGGGGGGCGCGGGAGGCGCCGACATCTCGCCGATGCTCCCTTCGGGCGTCCCGCTCTTCGGCCTCCGGCAGGACTCCGCGACCTACTTCGACGTCCACCACACCGCGGACGACACGTTCGACAAGATCGAGCCCGCCTCGCTCGACAGGGCGGCCGCCGCCGTGGCGGCGATGGCCTACGCCGTAGCCGACCTGCCCGAGATCCACGGGCGCCCGGCGGAGGCCCCGGCGGCGAAGCCGAGGTGACCGGACTGCCCCGCCGCCCCTTCCGCCTCGAGGCGGAAGGGGCGTGTTGACGCGGGGCGGCCCGGCGCATACCCTGCGGGGGTATGGTAGCAATCGCCCCCGCCGGATCTCCCCCCGCCGACCTCGTCGCCCGCCTCGCGAAGATCGAAGGCCAGGTCCGCGGCGTCTCCCGGATGGTCGAGGAGAAGCGCTGGTGCCCCGACATCCTTCGTCAGATCGGCGCCGTGGAGGCCGCCCTCTCGCGCGTGAAGGAGCGCCTCCTCGAGAGCCACCTCGACCACTGCGTTCGCCGGGTCCTCGACTCGGGGAGCGCGGAGGAGAAGCGCGCGGCCGTCGCCGAGGTCCTCGAGGCGGTGAAGCGGACGCGGGAGAGGTGAGCCGATGGACCTCCCGTCCCTGCCCTCCCTCCCGACGGCCGGCGGCGCCCCCGCGGCCGCTCCGCTCCCGGCCGGCCCCGAGGTCGAGCTCTCCGTCACGGGAATGCACTGCGCCTCCTGCGTCGGGCGGATCGAGTCCGCCCTCGGGAAGGTCCCGGGGGTCTCGCTCGCCGTCGTCGACCTTCTCTCGGGCCGGGCGCGCGTGCGGCTTTCCGATCCCGCGCTCCCCGTCGAGCGGCTCCTCGAGGCGGTCGTCTCCGTCGGGTACGAAGCGAGACCGGCGGCGAGCGAGGAGTCGACGGGGCTCGAGGAGCTCGTCGACGCCGAGCAGGCGGAGCGGGCGGCTCAGCTCGCGGCGCTGACCCGGAAAGCCGCGTTCGCCGGCGTCGTCGCTGTGCCGGTCGCGCTCCTCTCGATGGCCGAGGTGACGTTCCCGGGGCGGGACGTCCTCTTCCTCGTCCTCACGGCGCTCGTCCTCGCGGTTCCGGCGCGCGACATCCTCGTCTCCGGCGCCCGCGCGGCCGCGCGCCTCGCCCCCGACATGAACACCCTCGTGGCGCTCGGCACGACGGCCGCGTTCCTCACCTCCGTGGCGGCGACTCTCTTCCCGGGCGCGCTCCACGCGGAAGGGGAGCACGCGCCCGTCTACTACGAGGCGGCCGTCGTCGTCGTGGCGCTCGTCCTCCTCGGCCGCTTCCTGGAGGAGCGGGCGAAGGGGAAGGCGGGCGAGGCGATCCGCTCGCTCGCGCGGCTCGGCGCGCGGAAGGCCCGCCTCGTGCGCGACGGGGTCGACGTCGAGGTGCCGCTCGAGCGGGTCCGCGCGGGCGACCTCCTCCGAGTGCTCCCGGGCGAGAAGGTGCCGACGGACGGCGTCCTCGTCGAGGGGGCGACGGCCGTCGACGAGTCGCTCGTGACCGGGGAGTCGATCCCGGTCGAGAAGGCGCCGGGAGACGCGCTCCTCGGCGCGACCGTGAACGGAAACGGCGCCGTCGTGATGAAGGCGACGCGCGTCGGGAAGGAGACGGCGCTCGCGCAGGTCGTGAGGCTCGTGCGGCAGGCGCAGGCGACGAAAGCGCCGGTGCAGCGGCTGGTCGACCGCGTCGCGGCGGTCTTCGTCCCCGTCGTCGTCGTCGTCGCGCTCCTCTCCTTCGCGGGGTGGATGCTCCTCGGCCCCGAGCCGCGGCTCCTCCGGGCGCTCCTCGCGGTCACGTCGGTCCTCCTCGTCGCCTGCCCGTGCGCCCTCGGCCTCGCCACTCCGACGGCGCTCGTCGTCGGGACGGGGCGCGGCGCGCGGATGGGGCTCCTCCTCCGCGACGCGGGGGCCCTCGAGAAGGCGGCCCGCGTCACGGCGGTCGTCTTCGACAAGACCGGCACGCTCACCGCGGGGCGGCCCGCGGTGACGGCGGTGAGCCCGGCCGACGGCGTGAGCGAGGCCGACCTCCTCGGCACGCTCGCGGCCCTCGAGAGCGGCTCGGAGCACCCGCTCGGGAAGGCGATCGTCGCGGAGGCGAACGCGCGCGGGATCGTCTTCGGGCGCGCTCGCGACGTGAGGGCCGTGCCGGGCGGCGGCGTGACGGGGACCGTCGGCGGCGCAGCCGCTCTCGCCGGGTCCGAGGCGTTCCTGGCCGCGCGGGGGATCGCGGTGCCGGAGGCGATCCTCGGCGGCGCCGACGGAGGGACGCTCGTCCTCCTCGCGACGGGCGGCGCGCTCCGCGGCGCGGTGACGCTCGCCGACCCGCTCAAGCCCCACGCGAGGGAGGCGCTCGCGGAGCTCTCCGCCCGCGGCCTCTCGCTCCACCTCCTTTCGGGCGACCGCCCGGCGGCGGTCCTCGCGGCGGCGCGCGAGGCGGGGATCCCGGAGGCCAACGCCGCCGCGCGTCTGACGCCGGCGGAGAAGGCGGAGCGGGTCATGGCGCTCCGCTCCGCGGGCGCGGTCGTCGCGATGGTCGGGGACGGGATCAACGACGCCCCCGCCCTCGCGGCCGCCGACCTCGGCGTGGCGATCGGCTCCGGGACCGACGTCGCCCGCGCCGCCTCCGACGTCACGCTCGTCGGCGGCGCCCTCTCGGGGATCGGGGCAGCGATCGACCTCTCGAACGCGACGCTCCGCAACGTGAGGCAGAACCTCTTCCTCGCGTTCGTCTACAACGTCGTCCTGATCCCGCTCGCGGCGGGCGCGTTCTACCCTTTCACGGGATGGACGCTCAACCCGATGCTCGCGGGCTTCGCGATGGCGGCCTCGTCGGTCAGCGTCGTGACGAACGCGCTTCGCCTCCGGAGCTTCGGGAGGCGATGACGCGAGATCCTACGGGAGGACGAGCTCGCCGCGGACGACCGTGACGGCGGAACCGGCGAGCGTGACCCGATCGCCGAGGCAGCCGACCTGGACGGTCCCCCCGCGAGCCGAGGCCTGGTAGCCGACGAGATCGTCTTTCCCGAGCTTCTCCCTCCAGTACGGCCCGAGGGCGCAGTGCGCCGAGCCGGTGACCGGGTCCTCGGGGACGCCGCAGCCGGGCGCGAAGAAGCGGGAGACGAAGTCGTGCGCGCTCCCGCTCTCGGCGCGAGCCGTGACGATGACGCCCCGGTACGGGACCTCCTCGAGGAGGGCGAGGTCGGGGCGGAGAGTCCGGACCTCGATCTCGTCGGCGACCTCGAAAAGGAGGTCGAATCGCGTCTTCCCCGAGAAGGTCGGGGAGATTCCGAGCGCGCGGATCGCCTTCTCGAGCGGCGGGAAGGGCTCGGCCGGAGTGGCCGGGAAGTCGAGGACGATCGACACCCCCTGGCGGACGGCCGTCAGGAGGCCGCTCCTCGTCTGGAATCGCGCCGTGGCGTCCTCCGCGAGGAGACCGGTCTCGAAGAGGACGTGCGCCGAGGCGAGCGTGGCGTGACCGCAGAGGTTCTCCTCGACCTCGGGGGTGAACCATCTCAGCCGCCAGTCGTTCCCCTCGGGGAGGAGGAAGGCCGTCTCGGCCTGGTTCATCTCCATCGCCACGCTCTGCAGGACGGCGTCGGGGAGCGGCTCGCGAAGGAGGCAGACTCCGGCAGGGTTCCCGGCGAACGGACGATCGGTGAAGGCGTCGACGAGGTGGAACGGCAGCGCCATCCGGCGACGATACGCCCGATGGGACGGGCGGGCGAGGCCGGGGCCGGAAGGACGCCGCGAAACCTTCGCCCCTCCCGTGCGTCTGACCCGTCGTGAGACCCTTGCGGGCGGTGAGCACCGTGCCCGACGACGATGCCGACCTGATGGACCGGGTGAAGGCCGGGGACCCGGCAGGCGCGGAAGGTCTCTTCACCCGGTACGCCGGCCCGATCCTCGGCTTCACGGAGCGGATGCTCGGGAGCCGGGCCGAGGCCGAGGAGGTCACGCAGGACGTGTTCCTGAAGATGATCACCCGCTGCGGGCAGTACGACGGCCGCGCGTCGGTCTCGACCTGGCTCTTCGCGATCGCCGCCAACGCGTGCCGGGACCGGCTCCGGAGCGCCTGGCGGACGACCTCGGTCCCGCTCGAGGCCGTGCCGGAGCCGAAGGGGGAAGGCTCGATCGAGGGAGGGCTCCTCCAGAAGGAGCAGCGCAGGGTCGTCCGGGCGGCGCTCGAGCGCCTCTCGCGCGAGCAGCGGGAAGCGCTTCTCCTCGCCCGCTATCAGGGGATGCCCTACGCCGAGGTCGCACGGACGCTCGGCATCAGCGAGGGGGCGGTCAAGACGCGCGTCTTCCGCGCGGTGGAGACGCTGCGCGCCCTCTTCGCCGAGGAAGGAGGTCCGACATGGACTGCCGCGAGGTCCTAGAGATCGCCCTCGCCCGAACCGCGGGGGAGCCGGCGGACTCCCGTCAGGCCGAGCTGGAGCTTCATCTCGAGCGGTGCGAGAGCTGCCGGAGAGCAGCCGCGGCCCTCGACGAGACGTGGGAGCGGATCGCGCTTCCGGAGCCGGACGTCTCCGTCGCGTTCCGCGAGCGGACGATCGGACGGATGCAGGAGGCGCTCGCCCGCCGGAGCGTCGTGCCGTTCCGGCCCCGGACGTGGTGGAGACCGGTGCTTCAGGCCGCGGCCCTCCTGGTGACGGGAGTCGGCGGCTTCCTGCTGGCGCGGGCGAGCGCCCCGCCGGCAGGCTTCCCCGTCGCCGCGGCCGAGAGGGCCGGGACGTCCTCCGTCGCCGTCGTCTCCGAGAAGCAGCTCGACGCGTCGCGCGTCGCGCTCGACCTGTCCGGGAATCCACGGCTTCTGAACGTCGCGTTCCGCCCGTCCGAAGGGGACGGGCGCCTCTCGATCTCCTTCGACGTCACGACCCGCTACCACGTGTCCGGCCGGGCCGAGGACCGGGCCGTCGCCGCGCTGCTCGCCTACGTCGTGAACGCCGGTGCGGTGACCGAGGGGGCGCGCGGCCGGGCCATCGACCTCGTCTCCCGCGAGCTCGGCGAGCGCGCCGCCGCCTCGCCCGAGATCGTCGAGGTCCTCGTCCGGACCCTCGCGGCCGACGGGAATCCGGGCGTGAGGAAGAAGGCGGCCGAGGCGCTGGTCCAGCTGCCGCCGACGCCCGCGATCCGCGACGCCCTGGCCCTGGCGCTCCGGAAGGACACGAACCCCGCCGTGCGGATGATCGCCGTCGACGGACTCGCGAAAGCGGCCACGACTTTGCGCGACCCGCTCAGCATCGAGACGCTCCGCGAGAAGGCGGGAGACGAGACGGAGCCCGGCTTCGTCCGCGTGAAGGCGGCCTCGGCGCTGCGGGAGATCCCGCTCTGACGTGGATCGGGGGGACCCGCACCGCCGGGTCCCCCCGCGGCGCCTTCGGCGCCTCCCCCTCCGCGCGGCGACGGCGAGGGCGAGGTGCGTGGATCGTGGGGGCGTCGCACTCACCGGGTCTCTCCTGCCGCAAGGTCGGAGCGTGACCTTCGGTGACCTCGAACGTCTCACCGGCATGAACACGGAGACCACGATGTCGACGCTGAACACCCGCGCCGGTTCCCGCACCTGGACGGTACTCTGGATCCTCCTGATCGGAGCCTTCCTCGTCGTTTCGCTCGCCTGGCCCGCTCGGGGCGACCGGCTCGGAGCGACCGCGAGCCGGACGGAGACGTTCGGCGCCGCCGCGGGCGTCCGGTCGCTGACGATCGACGGCGTCAGCGGCGACGTCGAGGTCACGGCGGGGGCGTCGTTCGCGGCGACCGTCGAGGTGACGGTCAAGGCCGACGGCGAGGTCCGCGCGCGGGAGATCCTGGGGAAGACGAAGATCGCCTTCGAGAACGTCGGCGGCGAGCTGTCTCTCGCCACAGTCGAGCCGGGAGCGGAATACTCGCGGGAGGGGCGGAGGACACGCCTTCGGGTCTCCCGCGACGGCGACCGGCGGTGGCGCGTGGAAGCCCGTTACAGGGTGACGCTCCCCGCGGGCGCGAGCGCGACGGTCTCGCTTGTGAACGGGGGGATCGTCACGCGGGGCCTCGACGGCGTCCAGGAGCTGACGACGGTCAACGGGCGCGTCGCGGCGTCCGGCGCCCGCCGGAGCGCGACGCTCAAGAGCGTGAACGGCGGCGTGGAGGGAGCGTTCACGGCCCTTCCGCGAGACGCGAGGGTGGTCGCCGAGACGGTGAACGGCGGCGTGAAGCTGATGCTTCCCCCCGACGCGGCGTTCGACCTGAAGGCCTCGGCGATCAACGGCGGCATCCGTTCGACGTTCCTGCTGCCGGTGCGGGGCGGGGCGGACGACGACGTCGCGGTCCGGGAGATCGAGGCGGCAGCGCATGCCGAGGCGGAACGGGCCCGGGCCGCGGCCGACCGGGCGCGGGAGAGGGCACGGAAGGCGCGGGCCGCCGGCTCCTCCGCCGACGAGACCGAGGACTCCTGGGATCGGGAGTGGAGCGAGTTCGGCCGTGAGATGGCGGAGTTCGGCCGTGAGATGGCCCGCCTGAGCCGCGAGATCTCCCGCTCGGTTTCCGGCAGCCTGAACCGTTCCTACGAAGGGACTCACCGGGGCGGCGGAGCGGCCGTGAAGTGCTCGACGATCAACGGCGGCGTCCTCGTCCTCGCCGCCGGCAGCGCGGAATCGGAGGCGAGGTCCCTGGTGCCGAAGCGCGGCGAGGGGTGGGCGGGTGAACGGGTCGCACCGGTGCCTCCCGTTCCCCCCGTGCCTCCCGTGCCTCCCGTGTACGCGGGCCACGGTCGCGGGCGCGAGGACGGCTCGGTCGTGAAGGGGGACGTGACCGGCGACCTCCAGCTCTCCCTCCCGACCGGGGACGTTCGTGCCGGGAGGGTCTCCGGCCGCGCGACCGTGCGGACGAGCTCGGGCGACATCCGTATCGGGGCCGTCGGGAAGGGAGCCGACCTTTCGAGCTCGGGCGGGGACGTCCGGGTCGAGCGGGTCGACGGCGGGCTCACGGCGTCGACGCTCGGCGGCGACATCGTCGTGGGAGACGCCGCCGGGGAGATCCGCCTCCGGACGATGGGCGGCGACGTGAGGCTCCGTTCCGCGAGCGGTCCGGTCACCGCGAAGACGGCGGGCGGCGACGTCCGGATCCTCCGGGCGCTCGCCGCGGTACGGGCAGAAACCGCCGGCGGCGAGGTCTTCTGCGAGCTCGCGTCGAGGGATGCCGGCCCGGTGGATCTGTCGACCGGGGGCGGCGACGTGACCGTGGTCCTTCCGGCGAACTTCCGCGGCGACGTCGACGTGGTCGTGCGGAGCGTCGACGCGGACGGGGACTACGTCGTGTCCGACTTCCCCGAGATCGGCGTCGTTCGGCATCGAGGCGCCGGCCGCGGAGTCGTGCGCGCGGAAGGGAAGCTGAACGGGGGCGGTGCGAAGGTCACCGTCAGCGCCTCCTCCGGGACCGTTCACATCCGGAAGGGACCGCCCGCCTGAGGACGGGTCGCGTGGCCCGAGCCGGTCGGCGCCGCGCCCCCGCTTCGGCGGGGGCGCGGCCGTTTGCTACCCTCCGGTCCGGCGCCGGCGCCTCGCGCCGGGTCCGGCCCCGCGAATCCAGCTCCTGGAGGAAGCCATGAAGAGAATCGTCTCTGCAGCCCTCGTCGTCGTCGCGGCGCTCGTCGCCTCTCCCGCGTCGTTCGCCGCGGTCCCGGAAAAGGGCTCCATCGCGATCTTCGCCGGCATCGGACCCGCGATCCCGTTCGAAGGCGACTACGAAGTCGGCTTCCACCTCGAGGCGGGAGGCGAGTACTACCTCTCGAACGTCCTCGCGCTCCGCGGCACCCTCGGCCTGACGCGTTCGAACGCCGACGGAGGCTCGGGCGTCACGCTCGGCGGCCTCGAGGCGTCCGCCGCCTACTACGCGCGCAGGGGGAAGTGGAGCCCCTACGTCCTCGGTGGGGTCGGTATCCACACGGTCGACCCGCCGGGGCGGGGCGCCTCTCAGCGGCTCAGCGCCCACGTCGGCGGCGGGACGGAGTACTACCTCGACCGACGGACGGCCCTGACGGGCGAGGTCATCGGTCGCTTCGTCGGCAGCGCCGGCGGCCGGACGTCGAGCTTCGCTTCGCTCGCGGTCGGGATCAAGTACCACTTCTGAGACACAAGTTGTTGATTGGGAACGGGTTCGTTCGGAGATGCCGGCGCCCGCAGGGGTGCGTGGTCCCGCGATGAGAAGGGTCTCTTGGAGAACTGGACTTGACAGGTCCGAATTCTCGCCTACCTTGTCTGCGATGACGCGCCCCCGTCGCCGGACGGCGACCCGAGCCGTGGCTCTCCTGGTGGCCGTCCTGACGGTCCTCGGGGTGCAGCTGTTCCTGCCGGCGGCTGCCGTCGCGTGCGGCCCCGTGATGCCGGACTGCTGCTGCGCGGGAGAGGCCTCGGTGGATCCGGCGCCCGCGGAGGGCTGTGATTGCTCCATCTCGCAGCCGGCCCCGGTGCCGGCCGCAGAGATCGCGCCGAGCGTGGTGCCCGTGCCGCCGCTGATCCCGACCGAGACGGCGGACGATCTCTTGGCGGCGAAGCCGGCGATTGCGTGGCGGCCGGCCGTTCCGCCGTCCCGCACCCGCGCCGCCCCGACCCTGGCTCTCCTCGAGACGTTCCGAAACTGAGACTCCCGGAGATCGAGCTCTCGCCCACCCCGTCCGGGGTGGCCCGATGACCGTTTTCCCGAGGTGTCGAGATGATCCTGGTTCCGCTCTCCCGGCGGAGGGCCGCGTCGAAGGCCTCTGCCGTCGCCGTCCTCACCCTTTCCCTGGCCACGTCGGCCGTCGCGCTCGTCGATCTGCCGCCCGCCGCTTCCACGCCGGATCGGGAGGCCGCACCGACCGTCGAAACCCTCGTCGCCGAAGCGCTCGAGCGAAGCCCGGCCCTCGCCGCGGCGAGGGCCGCCGTCGCGGCCGCGCGCGAGCGGATCTCCCCGGCCGGGACGTTGCCCGACCCGATGCTCCGGCTCTCCTACGAGAACGACGGGACGTCCCTCTCGCTCGGCGAGGAGCCGATGACCCGGCTCTCGTTCATGGCCGAGCAGGCGATCCCGTGGCCGGGAAAGCTGGGCCTCGCGGCGAGGGTCGCCGCGGCCGATGCGGACGTCGCGGAGGCGGCGATCGGGCGACTCCGGCTGGGCGTCGAGGCCGAGGTCCGACGGGCCGCGACGCGCCTCCTCGAGGCGAGGGCGGCGGGCGAGCTGACCCGCGAGCAGACCGAGAACTGGGAGCGGATCGAGTCGGTCGCGCGCCACCGCTACGCGGCCGGTCTCGGGGCGCAGCAGGACGTCTTCCGCGCACAGGCCGAGCGGACGCGCCTCCTCCAGCAGCAGCGCCGCGACGAAGGGGCCGCGCGCGCGGCCGAAGCCGAGCTGCGGAGGCTCCTCCTTCGGGAGCCGGGGACGCCGGTCGAGGTCGGGGAGCGGATCGGCGAGATGCGGCCCGAAGCGCCCGACGCGAACTTCGAGCGGTCGCGGTCCGAAGCCGAGAGCCCCGAGCTCGACGCGGCTCGGAGAGCGGCCGACCGCGAGGCGCTCGCGATCGAGCTCGCGCGCCGCGACTTCAAGCCCGACCTCCTCGCCTCGGCCGGCTACATGAACCGCGGCTCGCTTCCGATGATGTGGTCCGTCGGCCTCGGGGTGACGGTGCCGCTCTTCTCCGGGAGCCGGCAGGAGCCGCGGGTCCGAGAGGCCCGGGCACGGCTCGCCGCCGTGAAGGCCGCGGAGGCCGACGTCCGCCTCCGCCTCCGGGCGCGGACGGAAACGCAGCTCGCCCTCCTCGCCCAGCTCGCCGAGGAGGCGCGGCTCGACCGGGAGGCGCTCCTCGTCCAGGACCGGATGGCGGTCGAGGCGGCCCTCGCGAGCTATGCCTCCGGCTCCGTCCCCTTCGTCACCGTCCTCGAGGCGATCTCGACCGAGTTCGCGGACCGGCGCGCGGCCCTCGCGCGCCTCGCCGCCTTCCGTATCGCGGAGGCCGACCTGCGCGAGCGATCGCTCGACGGCGCGCCGATGCCGGCGGCCTCGTCCCCCCTTTCCGCCCCTGCATCGCCGGCCGCGATGAGCGCCGCCGGCGGGATGTGAGGAGACCTCCGATGAAACGCACCCGAATCTCTCTCTTCGCGCTCGTGGCCGCGCTTGCCGTTCCGGCGCTCTATCTCGCCGCGGGCTGCGGAGGAGCGAAGACGCAGGTCGCCGACACGAAGACCTACATCTGCCCGATGCACCCGGAGGTCGTGAAGGACGGGAAGGGGAGCTGCCCGATCTGCGGCATGGACCTCGTCCCGAAGGAGGAGGCCCCGGTCGCGCCGGCCGCCGCGCACGAGACCTGGATCTGCCCGATGCACCCGGAGATCGTGAAGGACCGGAAGGGGAGCTGCCCGATCTGCGGCATGGACCTCGTGAGGAAGGAGGAGGGGGATTCGGCGGGCGGCGCAGGTGTGGCGGGGGTGCCCGGCTTCGCGACCGTGACGATCGACGCCCGCAAGCGGCAGCTCCTCTCGCTGAAGACCGCGAAGGTCGAGCGGGGGACGTTCGGCACCGGGATCCGGACGGTCGGCCGCGTCGCGTTCGACGAGCGGCGCGTCCACCACGTCCACACGCGCTACGAGGCCTACGTCGAGCACGTCGCCGCCGACTTCACGGGGAAGCACGTGAGGAGGGGAGAGGTCCTCGCCCACGTCTACAGCCCCGAGCTTTTCGCGACCCAGCAGGAGGTCCTCCTCGCCCTGCGCGCCGTCCGCGCGCTCGGGCCCCAGGCCGACCCGTCGGCCCGCGAAGGGGCGGAGCGGCTCCTCGAGGCGGCGCGGCAGCGCCTCCGCCTCTGGGAGGTGACGGAGAAGGACATCGCCGCGCTCGAGGCCCGGGGCGAGCCGCTTCGGAGCGTCCCGATCTACGCGCCGTCCTCGGGTTACGTGACGGCGCGGACGGCCTTCCACGGCATGAAGGTGATGCCGGCCGACACGCTCTTCGACATCGTCGACCTCTCGTCCGTCTGGGTCCTCGCCGACGTCTACGAGTCGGAGCTGCCGCGCGTGAAGGTGGGGCAGACGGGACGGATGACGCTCGCGTATCGCCCGGGCCGGAGCTGGACGGGGAAGGTCACGTACGTCTACCCGTCCCTCGACGAGAAGACCCGGACCGCGAAGGTGCGGCTCGAGTTCGCGAACCCCCGCGAGGAGCTGAAGCCCGAGATGTTCGCGGACGTCGTCCTCGAGAGCGCGCCGCGGACGGCGCTGAGGGTCCCTGACGACGCCGTCCTCGACAGCGGGACGCGGAAGGTCGTCTTCGTCGCGAAGGGAGAAGGGGTCCTCGAGCCGCGGGAGGTGAAGGTCGGCGAGCAGGGGGGCGGAGCGTGGGAGATCCTCTCCGGCCTCTCCGAAGGGGAGGAGATCGCCCTCGGGGCGAGCTTCCTCGTCGACTCCGAGTCGCGTCTCGCCGCGGCCCTCGCCGGGATGAGGGACGGCGCGACTCCGGCGACGGGTCCCGAAGGCCACGTGGCCGCACCCGCGCCCCCGCCATCGGCTCCTCACGACGGGCACGAGCACTGAGGGGGCCGTCGTGATCCGGAAGATCATCCGCTTCTCGGCGGAGAACAAGTACCTCGTTCTCGCCCTCTGGGCGGTCGCGGTCCTCCTTGCGTTCCGCGCGCTCCGGACCGTCCCGCTCGACGCGATCCCCGACCTCTCCGACACCCAGGTCATCGTCCTCTCGAGGTGGGACCGGAGCCCGGACATCCTCGAGGACCAGGTGACCTACCCGATCGTCACCGC
>JAKLER010000279.1 GCA_022711615.1 Acidobacteriota bacterium | reverse complement strand
TCCGGCCGTTCATCGACGTGAACGTCTAGTGTTTGGTGGGGGACCCGTTCCGCCGGGTCCGGCGATCTGAATCGGGGGAGGCGCTTACCGCCTCCCCCGAACCGTTTCCGACCTTCCCGGGAAGATTCCGCCGGCTCCGTGCGTTTCGTTACAAGGCCGAAAGGGCTCCGTCCCGATCGGCGTGCTATGCTGGAAAGTGCAGGTGGGTCCGTAGCTCAGCGGTCAGAGCCACCGGCTCATAACCGGCGGGTCCTCGGTTCGAATCCGAGCGGACCCATCGGTTCGGGAGAAACGAACGGGCGTGCCACGAGACTTTGACCTTCCCTCCGGCGCTCTGACGCGCCGGGGAACCATTCGATCGACGGAACGGGCGCCGCTGGGCGCCCGTTCACTTTTTCAGGGAGACGTTCTTTGACCAACAAATCGCCGTCCGGCGCTCTCGAGCGCCTCTCTCACCTCCAGGAGCTCCTCCTCGAAGCCCGCACCAAGGCGGAGAGGCGCAACAGGACGCCCGAGCACCTCGTCCACGTCGAGGCGGCCTGGCAGGAATTCCGGCGGAAGAGGCAGGAGCTCGCGTCGCGGCGCGAGCGGGCCGAGGCCCGCAAGAAGGAGCTCGACGAGCAGATCGCGGGCTACGCCGAGCAGCTGAAGAAGTCCGAGGCCAAGCGCAAGGCGGTCAAGGGCCAGCACGAGTACACGGCGCTCCTCACCGAGGTCGACCACGCGCAGCGCGAGATCCGGGCGCGCGAGGACGAGCTCCTTCAGGTCGAGGAGACGCTGGCCCTGGCGAAGTCCGAGGAAGCCGCCCTCGCCGCCACCTCCGGGGAGGAGGAGGCGGGCTACGAGGAGCAGATGAGCGAGTGGCGCGCCGAGCAGGCGAAGCTCGCCGAGGAGATCGCGGCGGCCGAGAAGGCCGCGACGGAGCTCCGCGCCTCCGTGGACAAGCGGCTCCTCGGCGTCTTCGACCGGATCGCGAAGATGCGGCACGGCGTCGCCGTGGCGCGTGTCGCGATGGTCGCGAACCAGACGGCGGCCTGCTCCTCGTGCAACGTCCGGCTCCGCCCCCAGCTCCTCTCCGACCTGCGCCTCTCGCGCGAGATCCTCCAGTGCGAGAGCTGCAAGCGGATCCTCTACTGGGACGGTTCCGGCCTGCCGTGACGGCCGGCCGCCTCGTCCTCCACTTCGACGGCGCCTGCCGCGGCAACCCCGGACCCTCCTCGTGGGGCGTCTGGTCGCCGTCGGGCATCGCGAAGTCGGGTCTCGTCGGGCGTACGACGAACAACGTCGCGGAGTGGAGCGGCTTCCTCGCGGCGCTCGACGCCGCGATCGAGTCGGGGGCCGCCGACGTCGAGATCCGGGCCGACAGCGAGCTCGTCGTCAAGCAGTGGAACGGCGTCTATCGGGTGAAGGCGCCGCACCTTCTCCCGTTCGTCGCGCAGGCGAAGGAGAAGGCCCGGAGGATTCCGCGCCTCCGCGTCGTCCACGTGCGGCGGGAGGAGAACGGGGAGGCCGACCGGCTCGCGAACGAGGCGCTCGACGGGGCGAAGGGGTGAGGCGCACCGCGGAGATCGCCGCGAACCTCGCCGGCGTGCGGTCCCGGATCGAGGCGGCCGCCCGCAGGGCCGGGCGCGACCCCTCCTCCGTCACGCTCCTCGCCGTGACGAAGACGAAGCCGCTCGAGGACCTCCTCGCGGCGTGGGAGGCGGGGGTCCGCCACTTCGGCGAGAACCGGGTCCAGGAGGCGGAGGCCAAGTTCCCGCACCTTCCGTCGGGCGCCGGAAAGCACCTGATCGGTCCGATCCAGTCAAACAAGGCGAACAAGGCCGCGCGGCTCGCCGACGTCCTTCACGCCGTCGACTCGGCCGACCTCGCCCGGCGCCTCGCCCGCGCCGCGGGGAACGAGGGAAAGCGCCTCGCCGTCTTCGTCGAGGTGAACACCGGGGGCGAGGAGACGAAGGCCGGCGTCTCCCCTGCGGAAGTCCCCGCGCTCGTCGCCGAGGTCCTGGCCCTCCCGGCGCTCGACCTCCGCGGCCTCATGTCGATCCCGCCGCCGGGCGAGACGCGCGCGCACTTCGTCGCCCTCCGGCGCCTCGCCGAGTCGCTCGGCCTCGCGGAGCTGTCGATGGGGATGAGCGACGACTTCGAGGCGGCGATCGAGGAGGGATCAACGATCGTGAGGGTCGGGACGGCCCTTTTCGGCTCCCGCTCCTGACCCTGCTACGCTCGCGTCGATGAGCTGGAACACGCCCGCGGGGCGCGTCGTCTGGGCCGGCCCTCCCGGCTGGTCGCGCCTTCCGAACGTCACCCGAGCCCTCCTCGTCCTGGCGGCGGCGGGGTACCTCGGCGGCGTCCTGCGCCTGGCGCCGATGCGCCTCCTCTCGCTCTTCCCGGAGAGGATCTGGCCGGCGCTCGAGCTCTGGCGGCTCGTCACCTATCCGCTCGTCGTCCTCGGGATCTTCAACGTCCTGTTCGGGCTCCTCATCCTCTGGATGTTCGGGTGGGAGCTGGAGGTGACGTTCGGGTCGCGGAAGTTCGGCCTCTTCGTCCTCTCGGCCGTCGTCGTCTCCGCCCTCCTCGGGACGGCCGTCGCGCTCCTCTTTCCCGCGGCGGGGGCGATGGCGGGGGCGGGGCTCTCGGGCCTCCTGACGGCGATGATCGTCGCCTGGGCGCTCCTCGGCCCGCGACTCCCTGCGAACCTCTTCGGCATCCTCCCGATGACGCGGCGCGGCTTCGCCCTCCTCGCGCTCGTCCTCGTCGTCTTCGGCGAGCTCGAGACGTCGCGCTCCCTCCCCCAGCTCCTCTTCCTCCTCGGCGGCCTCCCGGTCGCCTGGCTCTTCGTCCGCTCGACGCGCCGCGGCGGCGGCGGCTCCGTCCGCCCGTTCCGGCGCCGCTGGAACCCCTTCCGGCGCCGCCGCTTCACGGTCGTGGAGGACCGGAGCGGACGCGTTCACTAGCTCCGCGTGAGGAGGGGGCGCGCCGCAAAGGGCTTAGAATGAACGCGATGAGACCCTCCATCACCCCTCTGGAGATCCGCAAACGGACGTTCCCGATCCGGTTCCGGGGCCTCGACCGGAACGAGGTCGCCCAGTACCTCGAGCTCGTCGGCGACGACCTCGAGGAGCTCATGCGGACGCTCGACGACCTGGAGCGCGAGAACTCGCGCCTGAAGGACGAGGTGGCGCACCACCGTCAGACCGAAGCCGTCCTGAAGGAAACCCTCGTGATGGCGCAGCGGAACGCGGAGGCGCTCCGCGCCGATTCCGAGCGCGAGGCGGACCGGATCCTCGCGGAGGCGAACCGCCAGGGCGAGAAGCTCGTGCAGCAGGCGCTCGAGAAGGCCGCCGAAAAGGAGAAGAGGATCCGCGAGCTCCGGGTGGAGCGGAAGAACTTCCACCTGAAGCTCCAGGGGATGCTCGACATGTTCCAGCAGGT
The DNA here is from genome assembly GCA_022711615.1 of Acidobacteriota bacterium. Taxonomy (GTDB): domain Bacteria; phylum Acidobacteriota; class Thermoanaerobaculia; order UBA5066; family UBA5066; genus UBA5066. The sequence continues at coordinate 1,899 of JAKLER010000279.1, read as the reverse complement.
ACTGAACTTCGACAAGGAAGAGGAGGACCTCGACGCCTCGGTCTCCGTCATGCGGCCGAAGAGGAAGGACGGAGAGGCCGTTTGAGCCGCCTCGTCGTCCGGCACCTCTCCCAGCTCGCCACGCCCCAGGGGAAGGCCGCCCGGACCGGAGCCGCCCAGGGGCGGATCTCGAGGGTCGAGGACGCCGCCCTCGTCTGCGAGGACGGTCGCATCTCCTGGATCGGTACGGACGCCGACTTCGTCGCCGCGCACGGCGAGGCGCCCCGCGCCGACGACGTCGTCCTCGACGGGCGCGGGAAGACCGCGCTTCCCGGCTTCGTAGACCCGCACACGCACATCCCGTGGGCCGGCTACCGCGAGAGCGAGTTCAACGAGCGGCTGAAGGGGAAGACGTACGCCGAGATCGCGGCGGCGGGCGGCGGCATCGTCTCGACCGTGGCGGCGACGCGGGCCGCTTCCGTCGAGGAGCTCGCGGCCGTCACCGGCGAGCGGCTCGACCGGATGCTCCTCCACGGGACGACCTTCTGCGAGGCGAAGACGGGATACGGCCTCGACCTCGCGAGCGAGCGGAAACAGCTCGCGGCGCTGAAGGCCGCGGCCGCCGGCCACCCGGTCGGCGTCGTCGCGACGGCGCTCCCGGGGCACGAGGTGCCGCTCGAACGCCGCGGCTCCGAGGCGCAGAAGGCACGTTACGTCGCCGAGTGCTGCGACGAGATCCTGCCGGCCCTCGCGGCCGACGGCGCACGCTTCGTCGACGTCTTCTGCGAGCACGGCGTCTTCGACCTCGCGGAGTCCCGCCGGATCCTCGAGGCGGGGAAGGCCGTCGGCCTCGCGCCCCGCCTCCACGCCGACGAGCTGACGCCTCTCGGCGGGGCGCGCCTCGCGGCGGAGGTCGGCGCCCTCTCGGCCGACCACCTCCTCTTCGCGCAGCCCGACGGCATCCACGCGATGGCGAAAGCGGGGGTCGTCGCGACGCTCCTCCCCGGGACGTCGGTCTTCCTCCGGATGAACCGCTACGCGCCGGCGCGCGAGATGGTCTCGGCCGGCGTCGCGGTCGCCCTCGGGACCGACTGCAACCCGGGCTCCTCCTACACCGAGTCGCTCCCCGCCGTCGCCTTCTTCGCGACGATCGGGATGGGGCTGACGGTCGAGGAGGCGCTCACGGCGATGACGCTCAACGCCGCCGCCTCGGTCGGAGAGGCGGCGCGTCGCGGCTCGCTCGAGCCGGGGAAGGCGGCGGACGTCGTCCTCGTCGACGGCCGAAACCTCGAGCACCTCGTCTACCACTACGGCGTCAACACCGTGACCGACGTCGTCGTCGCCGGGAGTCCCGTCGTCCGCGACGGGCGCCGCGTCCGGGCCTGACGGACCGGGCGCGCCCCCCACCAACGAACAGAGCAGGAGGAACCCGTGACCGACCTCGTCTCCCTCGCCGTCCGCGACTTCAGCGCCGCTCTCGCCTCCGACGCCCCCGCCCCCGGCGGCGGCTCGGCCTCGGCCGCGGCGGGAGCGATGGGCGCCGCCCTCCTCGGAATGGTCTGCCGCCTCACCCTGGGCAAGGAGAAGTACCGCGAGTCGTGGGAGGAGCTGGAGCGCGTCGCCTCGGCGATGGACGCGAACCGCGACACGCTCCTCGGCCTCGTCGACGAGGACACGCGCGCCTACGACGCGATCGTCGCCGCGCGGAAGCTCCCGAAGGAGACGCCCGAGGAGAAGGCGGCGCGGAAGAAGGCGATCGACGAGGCGACGATCCTCGCGACGACCGTCCCGATGCAGACCGCGTTCTTCTCGATGGAGGCGCTCGCGAAGGCTCCCGTCGTCCTCGAGAAGGGGAACCCGAACTGCGCCTCCGACGCCTACGTCGCCGCCCTCCTCCTCTCGTCGGCGCTCGAGGGGGCG
>JAKLER010000278.1 GCA_022711615.1 Acidobacteriota bacterium | reverse complement strand
CTCACCGGCCACGTTCCGAGGGAAGCCGATCGCGGCGAAGAGCCGCGTCGTGGTCGGCGTCCGCTTCCTCGTCGCGCCGCGCTGACCGCTCAGGCGACGGCCGGGCTCCGGTCTCCCGCCCGACAGACGACCTCCTCGGCGGGAGGCGCGCCGGCGAGACGGAGCGCGCGGCCCGGCTTCATGCCCTTCGCGACGGCGACCTTTCCGTCTGGGAAGAAGTCGGCGAAGGAAGGCTCCTGGGTCGCCTCCAGCCGCGCGGCCACCGCCTCCGCCTTCGCCGTGTCGAGCGCGAGGCCGTGCGCGGCCAGGTCGCCGCACATCTTGTGGCGAAGGAGGTGGATTCGCTGGAGCGTGGAGAGGTAGGCGCCGCGCCAGACCGCCAGGAACGGACGGTGGTCCATCGGGTTCACCGAGAGGACCTTTCGCTGGCGGTTCGCCGGGAGGAACGCGTAGAGGCTCACTTCCGGGTGCTGCCGGAGGACCCAGCGCCGCGTCGTCTCGAAGCGCGTGTACGAGACGGTCCGGATGTCCTGGTCGGCGTTGTAGAGGACCCCGCGGCGGCTCGCGAAGCCGGCGGCCCCCTTCGAGACGTACGGGACGAGCGGATCGAGGACGAAGATCAGGTCCGCCCCCCTCCGGATCGCCTCGGTGAAGTCGGAGGTCCGCGTGACGGCGCCGTCGACGTAGTAGCGCTCCCCGATCCTCGTCGACGAGAAAGCCGGGTTGATGCTAAGCGACGCCTGGATCGCGAGGCTGATCGGCACGTCTTCGAGGCCGGCCTCGCCGAAGAGGACGTGCTCGCGGGCGTCCTGGTCGGTCGCTCCGACGAAGAGGCGGCGCTGCAGCTTGCGGAAGTCGTTCGTCGCTCCGGGCCGCGTGAAGAGGTACCGGAGCATCGCCTCGTAGCCGTCGGCGCGGAACGGAGCGGCGAGGAAGTCCGAGTAGTCGAGGAACAGAGACGACAGCGACGGGCTGATCCTCCCGCGGACGAGATCGGCGAGCCCCGCCGCGAGCGCCCGCCCGACCGTCTCCAGGGGCGCTGCGAGGCTCGCGGGGTTGAGGTTCGACACTTTGAGGAGCGAGAGGTCCACCGGAGGAATCCGCTCGCAGCCGAGGCCGGCGATCGACGCCATGAACTCGTCGACCGAGTAGCCGTTCGCGAGGATCCCGGTCAGGACGGCTCCGGCGCTGATCCCGAAGTACATGTCGAACGCGTTCAGCGCGCCGGGCGGCAGGCAGTCGGCGAGGCACTTCAGCGCGCCCATCTCGAAGTAGATCCCCGTGATCCCGCCGCCGGAAGCGCAGAGGGCCCGCGAGCCGACCCGGCGGCCCGTCGTCATCCGGACGAGCTCGTCGCCCACGAGGCGGCCGAGCGCGTCCGAGGCCGGGAGGCGAGGTCCGCGGCGATCGCCTGCCCCGGGCGACGGGTCGCGGAGGACCCTCCCGACACCCCGGGCGCCGAGCAGCCGGATCCGGTCGTCCACGACGACGGGATCGGGGCCGGAGAGGAGGGCGAGGATGCGGTGGAAGCCGAAGCGAAGCTCCGGGTCCGGCTCGGCGTCCATCAGGTCGAGGAGGCGGAGGGAGCGCGCGAAGCACTCCTCGAGGCGGGACGCGGGTCCCGGCACCGCCCGAAGGTCGAGGAGAACCCCGTTGAAGTACTCGCGGTGGAGGGCCTCGTGAGCCTCCACGGGGTCCTGACGGAGGACGAAACGGAAGGCGGTGCCGCCCAGATGAAGGACCGTCGACCCGTCTTCGCGGCATCGCGTCGCGCCGGGCTGCCCCGTGAGCGCGCCGAGAAGGCTGTCGGCGTGGGCGCGGCTCGGGGCGAAGTAGAGCAGCCTCTTGCGGTCCGGCCGCGCCGGGGTCTGGTCCCGCCCGTTTCTCGCCACGCTGCACCCCCTCGCCGTGCCGCGGCGGCCGCTCGTTCCGCCCTGCCGGCAATCTCCGCCTTTTGCCGCGAGGCGTCAAGCGGGACTGTCCTCCCGGGGCGCGGGCCGTGGCGGCACGGCGGGACGGGCCGGTCTCCGGGACGTCCCGTGTGAAACTACGGCGGAGGAGGAGAGGCCAGATGCCGACCGCGCGGGAACGACTCGCCCTTTGGGGGCGGACGATCTTCAGGGTCCTCGGACAGAACCGGCTCAGCCAGGCGGGGGTCGTCGTCACGACGGCGACCGGGATCTCGATGGTGTTCCTGTGGGTGATCGAGCTCCTCCGCGGCGGACACGGGCACCCGTACTCCGGGATCATCCTCTTCCTGATCCTGCCCGGCCTCTTCGTGGCCGGGCTCCTCCTGATCCCCGCGGGATATTTCCTGCAGCGCTGGCGCGACAAGAAGGCCGGCCGGGCTGTCGAGCCGCCTCCGCCGGTCGACTTCGGCTCTCCGAAGGTCCGCCGCGTGGCGACGTTCGTCGTCGCCGCGACTCTCCTGAACGCGACCATCGTCGGCTTCGCCTCTTACAAGGGGCTCGAGGTGATGGACTCCGTCGAGTTCTGCGGCGAGGCCTGCCACACCGTGATGGCCCCGGAGCTCGCGGCCTACCGCGGCTCGCCGCACTCCCGCATCGGCTGCGTCGAATGCCACATCGGCGAAGGGGCCTCCTGGTTCGTGAAGTCGAAGCTCTCCGGCACGAGACAGGTCGTCGCGGTCGCCCTCAAGACCTACTCGAAGCCGATCCCGTCGCCGGTCCACCACCTCCGGCCGGCGCGCGAGACGTGCGAGCAGTGCCACTGGCCGCAGCGCTTCACCGGGGACCGCGTCGTCATCAAGAAGAAGTACGCGGAGGACGAGAAGAGCACCGAGCTGACGACCGTTCTCGTCATGCACGTCGGAGGGCACAACGCGCAGGGGACCGTCGGCATCCACGGCCGCCACCTCGATGCCGGCTCGCGCATCAGCTACACGGCGATCGACGGGCGCCGCCAGGAGATCGCCCGCGTCACCTGGAAGGACGACACCGGGAAGGAAGTGGAGTTCGCGAGCACCGAGGTGAAGGCGACCCCCGAGCAGCTCGCCAAGGGCGAGACCCGGGCGATGGACTGCGTCGACTGCCACAACCGCCCGACCCACGCCTTCGAGCTCCCGCACCGCGGCCTCGATCGCGAGATCACCGCCGGGTCGATCAGCCGCGACCTGCCGTTCGTCAAGAAGAAGGCCCTCGAGCTCCTGAAGGTGAAGTACACCTCCCAGGAGGAGGCGTCGAAGGCGATCGAGGCGGGCCTCCGGGCCTTCTACGCCTCCGAGCACCCGGACGTCGCGGCCGCGAAGAAGGCCGAGCTGGACCGGGCCGTGAAGGCCGTCCAGTCCGTCTACCTCCGGAACGTCTTCCCGAACATGGACCTCGACTGGGGCTACCACCCGAACAACATCGGGCACGAGGACTTCCCCGGCTGCTTCCGCTGCCACAACGGGAACCTCGAGGCGAAGGACGGGACGACGGTCTCCGCCGACTGCGAGGCGTGCCACCAGGTCCTCGCGATGGAAGAGGAGAACCCGGAGATCCTCACGCAGCTCGGGCTGAAGTAGGGACCGGAAGGGCAGGCGTCGGCGCGAGGGCCGGCGCCTGCCACAGACGACGCGGCCCCGCCCGGTGCCCATGCAGCGGGCGGGGCCGACGCTTCGGACCGGGAGTCCCGAGCCGGCTCCCTCCCCGTCGCACGAAGGTGAGAGGGCCGATTCCCGGGGAAGCGCGACCGCCCGGCCTCGTGATTCGCGCCCGAGCGGGTCGTCGACAGGCTTGCGGGGCGGTGGACCAGCCGGGAGCGACGACGCGTGCGGGGGCGTCACGTTCGGCGGCTGCGCCTCCGTGTGGCGTCGAAGAACGTGTCCGCGAGAAGGCTGCGGTGTCCGGTGTCGAGGCCCACCGCGATCCGTTCGAACTCCAGGTAAGCGGGGAGAAGCTCGCTCCGGAATCCGACGAGAGCCTCGGCGAAGTCGAAGTCCCGACGTTCCCATCCCTCGCGAAGCCACGAATGCCATCCGCGTTCCAGGGTGACCCGAATGTCCCTGGGGCTGATCGAGACGCGCAGGGTTTCGTCCTCCGGGAAGTGCCGGGAGGGATCGAAGCCGACGATGAGCCCACGGGCGGGGTCGACGCCGAGGAGGACGTGGGTGAAGAGACCGAAGGGATCTCGCCGGCCGGGTGGAACGTCGCGGGAGTCCGGGAAGCAGACCGTCGTGCCCGCCCGAGTTCGCCGGGGGCCGGCGGAGCCCAGGCGGAACAGGAAGCCGCTGAAGCCCGAAGGCCTGCAGAGGGGATCCTCGAACGAGAGACGGAAGCCGACCTGGTCCGTCCCTTCGACCCGAAGCAGGCTGCAGCCGGAGCGAGAGAGCGAGCCGCAGAGATGGTCGAGGAGCGGCGAGCCCTCGGGAACGAACGGACAGAATCGGGTCCTCGCCATCCTCTCGAGGGTATCGAGCTCGCGCCAGGAATGGAGCTCCCCCGGGCTGTCGAGGCAGCGGGACGCGACGGGACGGGTCCGTAGCCTGTTCTGTTGGCGGCCCGGGCGTCTGCTCGAGTACCCTGGCGACGTGCGGGGGCGGCTCGCCGACGGCGTCTACGACCACCTTCTCGACGACGCGCTGAAGGCGCTCGTCGGGGATGTCGGTCCAGGACGCGAGGCGGCGATCGCGGACCTCGAGCCGGGGCGGACGCCGTCGTTCGTCGCGGCGCACCTGAAGCCGCTCGTCGAACGAGTCCTCGCTTCGGTGCAGGGCGATCCGGCCGAGAAACAGCGACGCCGGTTCGAGATCCTGAACCGGCTTCTCACGACCCTTGCTCAGGCGGCGCACGAGCACTGCGCCGAGTCGCCGTTCGGCGAAGGAGAACTCCGCGTCGACGGGCCGCGGCACCTGCGCCTCGTTCGGCCCCGGCCTGCGCTCGGGGCCCTTCCTCCGGTGGTCCTTCCCGAGACGCCGCTCGCCGAGAGCGCGCTCCTCGTGAACGCCTCCGGCGAGCCGTCGCTCGCGAGCGAGCTCGCGCGGGAGCTGGCGACGGCCGACCGGGTGGACCTCCTCTGCGCGTTCGTGAAGTGGAGCGGCTTGCGGGTGCTGCTCGAGGCGCTTCAGGCCGTCGTCGAGCGAGGGCGGGAGCACGGCATCGCGGCGCCGGTGCGCGTCCTGACGACGACGTACATCGGCGCGAGCGAGGTGCGGGCGCTCGAGGCGCTCGCGGAGAGCGGAGCCGAGGTGCGGATCTCGTACGACGACCGCCGGACGCGCCTCCACGCGAAGGCGTGGCTCTTCCACCGGGAGAGCGGCAGCCACACGGCCTACATAGGCTCGTCGAACCTCTCTCGCGCCGCGCTCCACGAGGGGCTCGAGTGGAACGTCAGGCTCTCCTG
>JAKLER010000277.1 GCA_022711615.1 Acidobacteriota bacterium | reverse complement strand
GCCGGGTCATGGAGTTCCAGGGGGAGAACGGGCTCGACCCGGACGGCGTCGTCGGCCCGCTCACCTGGGAGAAGCTCCTGGCCCTCGTCTCCGCGCTCACCGAGATTCCGCAGACGAACGACCTCGGCCGGATCGCCGTCGTCGCCGTGGCGCGGGCGGAAGCGTCGACCCCGGGCGTCGCGGCGAAGCTCGCGGGCGGCACGGACCCGTCCGACCCGCGCAAGCGCTCGTACCGGATGGGACACACGCGGCTGCTCAAGTACTTCCGGGTGACGGGCGCGGCGAAGGCGACGCCGTTCATGGAGCAGGCGGTGACCTACCTCGAGAAGAGCGGCCAGCTCGCGCCGATGCCGCACTGGTGCGGCATCTTCGCTCTCTGGGCCGTGAAGACCGCGGGGATGAACGTCGGCGGGTGGAACCTCGGGAAGGGGATCTCGTCCGTGACCGGATTCCGCCAGACCCACTCGCCTGCGCCCGGGGACGTCGGCTACGAGACGCTCGGGGAGTTCCAGCACCACTTCCTGATCGAGAAGGTCGTGCCGGAAGGGAAGCTCCTCCGGCTCCGCACGATCGAGGGGAACAGCCCGCCGAACAGCAACCACAAGCTCGCGTTCGACAGGGTCCACGACCCGTCGTCCGCGAGCCCGCAGTACCGCTTCTACACCTGCTTCGGCTGAGCCGGGCCGGCGGCGTCCGCCGCCGTCGCTCCCCGGGTGTCGCTTGACGGACCCCGGCCGGCTGCGTACCGTCGGCCGCCCGCGATGGCCTCTTCCAGCTACACAGCCGCCGACATCACCGTTCTCGAAGGGCTCGAGCCCGTCCGGAAGCGTCCGGGCATGTACATCGGCGGGGTCGATTCCCGCGGCCTGCACCACCTCGTCTGGGAGATCGTCGACAACGCCGTCGACGAGGTCATCAACGGCTACGCCTCGCGGATCGAGGTCCGCCTCGGGCCGGACGGACGCGAGGTCGAGGTCTACGACAACGGGCGCGGCATCCCGGTCGACGTCCACCCGAAGTACAAGAAGTCGGCCCTCGAGCTGATCCTGACGACGCTCCACGCCGGCGGGAAGTTCGAGCACGGGAGCTACGTCCACTCGGGCGGCCTCCACGGCGTCGGCTCGTCCGTCGTCTGCGCCCTCTCCTCGGAGATGGCCGTGAACGTTCGCCGCGACGGGCACGAGTGGCGGCAGACGTACGGGCAGGGGAAGGCGACCTCGAAGGTGACGAAGGTCTCGACGGAGAAGGTGCGCGGAAGCGGGACGACCGTCCGCTTCCGCCCCGACCCGGAGATCTTCGGGAAGCTCGCCTTCGACGCCGACGAGATCCGCGACCGCCTCGAGGCGAAGACCTACCTCCACCGCGGCCTGAAGATCGTCTTCGTCGACGAGACGAAGAAGCCGGCCGTCCGCGAGGAGTTCGCGCACGACGGCGGCCTCGCCGACTACCTCCTGAAGGTCGTCGCCGAACGCGGCAAGGCGCCGACCCACGCGAACGGGTTCCTCCTCGCGCGCGACGCCGATCCGCGCCTCGAGCTCTCCCTCCAGTGGACCGAGTCGACCGACGAGCACCTCCGCTCCTGGGTCAACGGCATCCCGACGCCCTCGGGCGGGGCGCACGAGAACGGCCTGAAGGCCGGACTCGTGAAAGCCGTGCGGAACCACCTCGGCACGCACGAGCTCCTCCCGAAGGGAGTGAACCCGTCGGCCGAGGACATCCGCGAGGGGCTCGTCGCGCTCCTCTCGGTCTACGTCCTCGAGCCGCAGTTCCAGGGGCAGACGAAGGAGCGGCTCAACAACCCGGAGGTCGCGGCGCAGGTCGACGGCGCCGTCCGCCCCGCGCTCGAGAACTGGCTGAACGAGAACCCCTCCGTCGCCGAGCAGATCGTCGGGCGGATCGTCATGGCGACGCGCGCCCGTGAAGCCTCGCGCGCGGCGGCCCAGCAGGTGCAGCGGAAGACGGCGATCTCCCACCGGCTCAACCTCCCCGGGAAGCTCGCCGACTGCTCCTCGACCGACCCGGCCGAGTCGGAGCTCTTCATCGTCGAAGGGGACTCGGCCGGCGGCTCGGCCAAGCAGGGGCGCGACCGGCGGACGCAGGCGATCCTCCCGCTCCGGGGCAAGGTGCTCAACGCCGAGCAGGCGAACTCGGCGAAGGTCGCCGGGAACAAGGAGCTGACCGACATCGTCTCGGCGCTCGGCTGCGGGAGCGGCGCCGACTTCGACCTCGACAAGCTGCGCTATGGCAAGGTCTTCCTCCTGATGGACGCCGACGCCGACGGCCACCACATCTCGACCCTTCTCCTGACGTTCTTCTGGAGGCACCTGCCGAAGCTCGTCACCGAGGGGCACGTCTACCTCGCCCAGCCGCCGCTCTACAGGATCGACGCGGGGAAGGAGACGTACTGGGCGCTCGACGACGCCGAGCGGGACGCCGTCTTCGCGAAGCTCCCGAAGAACGTGAAGCCCGAGCTGATGCGATTCAAGGGGCTCGGCGAGATGATGCCGGAGCAGCTCAAGGCGACGACCCTCGACCCGCGCCGCCGACGGGCGCTCAAGGTGACCGTCCCCGACGTCCTCGAGGCCGAGCGGACCCTCTCCGACCTCATGGGCAAGGATGCCGGCGCCCGCTACCGGTTCATCACGTACCGGGCCCGGGAAGCGGATGCGCTGGACGTGTGAGCTGAAGAAGGGTGGGGGGTCCGGGGGGGGCGCGCGAAGCCAGACCCCCCCGGCGAGCGGTGGACAGCCTGGACGTCTGACGGCCCGCCCGGCCGCGAGGCTCCGGGGAATCCCTTGACAGTGTCCTCGAGGGTCACGCATCGTCATCAGAATCGAGACACCGCGCCGAACCCGATCCGAGGCCTTCGTCGGGATCACCGCTCTCGTGGTTGCCGTGCTCCTCGCCGGGGTTCCGCTCTTGTCCGGACGCCAGCTGGGCGGGCACGACACCGCCGAATACCTCATTCACGCCCAGCAGACGGCCTCGAACATGAGGGGCGGCGTCTTCCTGCCGGCGTGGGCCAGTGACCTCAACTGGGGTTTTGGCGGCCCCGGCCTCCTTTTTTACCCCCCCCTCGCAAACACGCTCCACGCGCTCCTTCCTCTCGCCGGTCTCCGCCTCCCGACCGGGCTCGGAGGACTCGCCCTCGTGGCGATGCTCCTGTCCGGACTCGCCGTTCGGGGATGGCTGCGGGCCGCAGGGTTCGGCGCCGGGTCGCACTGGGCGGCGGTCCTTTACGTCGCGGCGCCTTACCGGCTCGTCGACCTCTACGAGAGGACCGCCCTCGCCGAGAACCTTGCGTTCGTCTTCGCGCCGCTCGTCCTCTGGATCGCCGCCGAGGAGAAGCTTGCCCCAAGCCGTCGCGTCGCGCTCGGGGCGTTGGCCGTGGCTGCGCTCGCTCTGACGAACCTCCCGCTTTTCGTCCTCTTTGGGCTCGTCCTCGGCCCGCTCGTCTTCGTGCTTCCCTCTACGCGAAGGTCGATCCGTACGCTTCTCCTCGCCGCGCCCCTGGGCCTGGCGGTCGCGGCCTTCTCGCTCGGCCCCCAGGCGCTCGCCTCGAACTGGCTGCGAACGGAGCTCTGGTTCGGCGACGCCGGAGCGGGCGCCTACCGGACCTCGACGAATACGCTGTTCAATCCCGCCGCCATGGACTCGGACTTCAACACTCGGGTCTCGATGGCGCTCGTCGCGACGGTCCTTCTCGGCCTTGCGGCTTTCGTGCTCGCATCGAACCAGCAGCGCGGGAAGGACGATGCGCGGGCCTGGTTCCTCGTCATCGTCGTCGGTTTCGTCGTCACGCTCGGCCCTTTCGGGCGCGCCTGGGATGCCGCTCCGGTGATCTCGAAGCTCCAGTTCCCCTGGCGGGTCGCCGCACCGCTCACCCTGGCAGCCTCGGCCCTGCTCGCCCAGCTGCCCGCGAGGCGTGCCGCAGTCCTCGCGATTCTCGGCGCGCTTCTCGCGGTTCCGTACGTGGGCACGGGGACGGTCCCGTCCCGCCCGCCGGGTCCTGCGCCGGGAGCGGCGTCGGTCGGCCTCGAATTTCCGGATCCCGCGGCGGTCCACGAGGCCGGGGGAGTGGGCGGGAGCTGGGTCCAGCGGGGCATGTGGGACTACTGGTTCGTGCCCCGCACCGTCGCACCAGACTTCTTCGTCGAGATGACCGGCGGCCATTCGCCGAGGCTCGATCCCATCCGGACTCGCCCCGCGCTCCTCTCGACGGCTCCCCTGACGCCGGTCGAGGTGATCCGCTGGGGCCGGCTCGACAAGGAAGTCCGCCTCGCGGTCCCGCGGTCCGGTGCGCTCGTCTGGCATGTCCTCGGCTTCCCGGGGATGAGCGTGTCGGTCGACGGCAGGGAGGTCCCGCTCCTCCTCGAGAAGGCCACGGGCCTCGTCGCCGTCCACGTGCCGGCCGGAGAGCACGTTGCCGGTTGGCGCTGGAGGCCTTTCCCGACGCTCGTCTTCTTCAGGTGGCTCAGCGGGCTCGCGCTCTTCGGAGTCCTCGTCCTCCTCGGCTTGCCAGCGGGCGCACCATGGGTGCAGTCTCGCCGGGGCCGTGCGGCGGGGTCCCGCCCCGCCGAAAGGCCTGCCACGCCGGAGGTTCGCGATTCCAGCTCCTGAGAGTCCGCTGCTCAGCATCGTCGTCCCGCTCTTCAACGAGATCGACAATCTCGAGACGCTGGTGCGCGAGATCGAGGAGGCCCGCTCGACGTTGCCCGGAGAGTGCGAGCTGATCCTCGTGGACGACGGTAGCCGGGACGGCGGCTGGGACAGGATCCGCGAACTGGCGGGCGATCGCCCCTGGCTCCGGGCGCTCAGGTTCCTCGGCAACCAGGGACAGACCGCGGCGATGGCGGCCGGGATCGAGCACGCGCGGGGAGAGCTGATCGCGTTCCTGGACGCGGATCTGCAGAACGACCCGCGTGACCTTCCCCGGATGCTCACCGAGATCCTCGACGGCCGGGCGGACGTCGTCTGCGGCTGGAGAGCACGCCGGAAGGACCGGGCGTTGTCGCGGATCGTCCCCTCGCTCGTCGCGAACTTCCTCATTACGCACGCGCTCGGCCTCCGCCTCCACGACGTCGGCTGCACGCTCAAGGTGTTTCGCCGCGTCTACCTGGAGAACGTCGAGCTCTACGGCGAGATGCACCGGTTCATCCCCGCGTACTGCGCGGCGCAGGGTGGGCGGATCGTCGAGGTGGAGGTCCACCACCGGCCCCGGCTCCACGGAGAGAGCAAGTACGGCCTTTCGAGGGTCTACAAGGTCCTGATCGACCTCCTCACCGTCAAGATGCTCAACACCTACGGCTCCAAGCCGGCCTACTTCTTCGGCAAGCTCGGGTTCGTCTTCTTCGGTCTCGGCACCGCGGCGTTCCTG
>JAKLER010000276.1 GCA_022711615.1 Acidobacteriota bacterium | reverse complement strand
CCGGCGGACGTGGAGGGGTACGCCCTCTCGCCGACGGAGGAGGGCGTCGTCGCCCTCCTCGCGAAGGAGAAGAAGGCGGAGGCGGTCGAGGCGCGCGAGAAGAAGGGCTTCGACCGGGAGGTCTTCGAGGAGGAGTGGCGCCCGGTAAAGGTCTGGGTCGCGCGTCTCGACGGAGAGGCGCCGTCTCGCGCGCTCGACCTGCCGGGCTCGGCGTCCGACCTCCTCTTCGCGCCGACGGGCGACCGCCTCGCGGTGGCGCTCGCGCCGACGCCGTCGGTGGACGACGGCTACATGAACCGGAAGGTCCACGTCGTCGCGCTCGACGGGAAGGTCGTCGGGCGGGTGGAGAACGACGGCAAGCTCGGGAGCGTCGCCTGGAGCCCCGACGGGACGCGCCTCGCGATGATCTGCGCGGCCGACCGGAACGACCCGTCGACGGCCGCTCTCGGCGTCGTCCCGGCCACGGGCGGCCGGCCGAAGGACCTCCTCGCCGGCTTCGACGGCCACCCGGTCTCCTTCGACTGGGCGGGCAACGACCGGCTCGTCGTCGTCGCGGCGCGGGGCGTCGCGACCGAGCTGCTCGAGCTCCCCGCCGTCGGCGGGGCGCCGAAGCGGCTTCCGCTGCCGGAGGGGCTCGTCGTCGACGGCCTCGACCGGGCGGCGGACGGCACGCTCGCGTTCGTGGCCGAGCGGCCGGACCGTCCCGCGGAGCCCTTCTTCCTCGCGGCGGGAACGTCGAAGCCGGAGCCGCTCGCCGACCTCAACCCGTGGCTCTCGGAGCGACGGCTCGGGAAGCAGAGCGTCGTCCGGTGGAAGGCGCGGGACGGGGTCGAGCTCGAGGGGATCCTCGTCGAGCCGCTCGACCGGCCTGCCGGAACCCGCGTGCCGCTCGTCCTCCTCGTCCACGGCGGCCCGGAGGCGCACGTCTCGAACGGATGGCTGACGCGCTACAGCGAGCCGGGCCAGCTGCTGGCCGCGAAGGGGATCGCCGCGCTCTACCCGAACTATCGCGGCTCCACCGGGCGGGGGCTCGCGTTCTCGAAGACGAGCCAGGGGGACCCGGCGGGGAAGGAGTTCGACGACCTCGTCGACGCCGTCGACCACCTCGTCGCGACCGGCCTCGCCGACCCGAAGAAGGTGGGGATCACCGGCGGCTCCTACGGCGGCTACGCCGCGAACTGGGCCGCCACGCGGCTCACCGAGCGGTTCGCGGCCGCCGTGTCGTTCGTCGGGATCACCGACCTGACCTCGAAGGCGGGAACGACGGACATCCCGATCGAGGACGTCGACGTCCACATGCTCACGATGCCCTGGACCCGCTTCGAGCAGAGCCGGGAGCGGAGCCCCCTCTCATACGTCGCGAAGGCCCGGACGCCGCTCCTCCTCCTCCACGGGACGGCCGACCCGCGGGTCCACCCGACGCAGTCGCTGATGCTCTACCGTTACCTGAAGCTCGCGGGGCACCCGGCGCTCCGCCTCGTCCGCTACCCGGGCGAGGGGCACGGGAACCGGCGGGCCGCCTCGCAGCTCGACGCGGCCGTTCGGATCCTGGGGTGGTTCGAGCACTACCTCCTCGGCGCGGGAGGCGCTCCTCCGGCGCCGGAGGCCGCGGACGGAGCCGTCCTCGAGGTCGTCGAGGCGGCGAAGAAGTAGACGACGGCCGGCCGATCCCAGCGACGCGGCTCGACGCGGGAATCGGCCGGTTTCTCGCACGGCGCCACGGCCCGGCGCTAAGCTACCCGATGCGGCACGCGGAAGGAGGGGGACGATGGAAGAGACCCTCGCGTTCGTCATGGCGGGCGGACAGGGGGAGCGGCTCCGGCCGCTCACGGACGTTCGGGCGAAACCGGCGGTCCCCTTCGGCGGGATCTTCCGGATCATCGACTTCACGCTCTCGAACTGCGTGAACTCGGGCCTCCGGCGCATCTACGTCCTCACGCAATACAAGTCGTACTCCCTTTCGAATCACCTCAGGACCGGCTGGAACATGCTGAGCCCGCGCCTGAACCAGTTCATCGACGAGGTTCCGGCCCAGCAGCAGCTCGGGAGCAGCTGGTACCAGGGGACGGCCGACGCGATCCGGCAGAACTTCTCGTTCGTCGAGAGCAAGCGGCCGCGGCTCGTCCTCGTCCTCTCGGGCGACCACGTCTACAAGATGGACTACCGGCTCCTGCGCGCCTTCCACGACGAGAAGGGGGCCGAGCTGACGGTGGCCTGCGTGAGGCTCCCCGCCGAGGAGGCGCGCGGGACGTTCGGCGTCATGCAGGTCGACGAAGAAGGGCGGATCGTCGGGTTCGAGGAGAAGCCGGCGGAGCCGAAGACGATCCCCGGGACGACCGACTGCCTCGCCTCGATGGGGATCTACCTCTTCGAGGCCGGGTGCCTCCGCCGCGGCCTCGACAACGACCTCCTCGACTTCGGGAAGGACGTCATCCCGCTCCTGCTAAGGGAGGGGGTCCCGGTCTACGCCTACGACTTCACGACGCGCAACGCGATCCCGGAGTGGGAGCACACGAAGCGGGAGGGGGTCCGGCGGAAGGAGCTCGTCCCGCGCGCGAGCGACGCGGACTACTGGAGGGACGTGGGGACGCTCGAGCAGTACTGGCTCGCGAACCTCGACCTCGTGCAGCCGAAGCCGCGCTTCAACGTGTACGGCGAGCGCTTCCCGCTCTACTCGGCGCCGGGCCACTTCCCGCCGGCGAAGTTCGTCCACGAGATGCCGGGGCGGACCGGCGTGGCCGTGAACTCGATGGTCGCCGACGGCGTCATCGTGAGCGGCGGGACGGTCCGGGAGTCGGTCCTCGGGAGCGGCGTCTACGTCCACAGCTGGGCGATGATCGAGAAGTCGGTCCTCCTCGGCGGCGCGCTCCGGGGAGGGGTCCTCACCGAGACGATCATCGGCCGCCGCTGCCGGGTGAAGAACGCGATCATCGACAAGAACGTCCGCCTCTCGGAGAACGTCTCGATCGGCTACGACCGCGAGGACGACGAGCGGCGGGGGCTCCGGACCGTCCCGATCACCGGAAGCTCCGAGCACATCGTCGTCGTCCCGAAGGACTTTTCGCTGTAGCGGATCGGTTCCGCTCTCGGCGAACGGCCCTCTCCGAGCTACGATGGCCGGCTGGAGGTCGGCGCGGATGGCCTGGGGACGGTCCCGGAAGTCGAGCGGACGGGAGAGGGCGGCGGGGCCGGCCGAGAGGATGGTCCGCGTCGGCTGCCCGGCGCACAACTGCGGCGGCCGCTGCGTGCTTCTCGCGACCGTTCGCGACGGGCGGATCGTCCGCCTCGAGGCCGACGACCGGCCCGACGTCCTCGAAGCGCCGCAGCTGCGGGCCTGCGCCCGCGGGCGCTCGTACCTCCGCCGCCAGTACCACCCCGACCGGCTCCTCCACCCGCTGAAGCGGGTCGGCAAGCGCGGCGAGGGGAGGTTCGAGAGGATCTCGTGGGACGAGGCGCTCGACCTCGTCGCCTCGGAGATGCGCCGCGTGCGGGAGACGTACGGCCCGGGCGCCCTCTTCGTCCCCTACGGGACCGGCTCGTACAACCAGACGAACGGCTCGCACGTCGCCCGGCGGCTGATGAACGTCGCGGGGGGCTGCCTCGGGATCTGGAACAGCTACTCCTGGGCGGCGATCAACGTGGCCACGCCGACGGTCTACGGGACGCTGACGACCGGCAACCAGCGCCAGGACTGGCTCAACGCGAAGCTGATCCTGATGTGGGGCTGGAACCCGGCCGAGATGCGCGACGGGACGAACAGCGACTGGTTCGTGAAGCTCGCGCGGGAGCGGGGCGCGCGCGTCGTCTGCATCGACCCGCGCCACACCCTCTCGGCGGCGGCCCTCGCCGACGAGTGGGTCCCGATCCGCCCCGGCACCGACGCGGCGCTCATGACGGCGATGGCGTACGTCCTGGTGACCGAGGGGCTCTACGACGAGGAGTTCGTGAGGACGCACTGCGTCGGCTTCGACGCCGCCCAGATGCCGCCGGGCTGCGAAGGGGAGGAGAGCTTCCTCGCCTACCTCCTCGGCACGAGGGACGGGGTCCCGAAGACGCCGGAGTGGGCGGAAGCGATCACGACGGTGCCGCGGGAGACGACGGTGCGCCTCGCGCGGGAGTACGCGACGCTCCGGCCCGGGGTCCTCTACCAGGGCTACGGGATGCAGCGGCGGGCCTACGGCGAGCAGGTGGTCCGGGCCGGCTGCGTCCTCGCGGCGCTGGCGGGGAACGTCGGCGTGAGCGGCGGCTGGGCCTCGGGCCTCGGCAACCAGGCTCCCGACGGCGGCCCCTCCTGGACCGTCTTCCCGACCGGCGAGAACCCGTTCGGCGCGTCGATCCCCTGCTTCCTCTGGACGGAGGCGGTCCTCCGCGGGAGCGAGATGGGGGAGGAGGACGGCGTCGTCTTCTCGGGAAACGTCGCGCGGGGACGCGATGCTTCGGCGCTGGCGGCCGGGGGGGGCTGTTCGCGACCCCCCGGACCCCCCGGCGTCGAGGAGGCAGCGCCGGCCCCGCCCCGCCGCCTCGGGACCGACGTGAAGCTGATCTACGCGGTCGCGACGAACGCGCTGATCAACCAGCACGCGAACGTGAACCGGACGGCGCGGATCCTCGCCGACGAGTCGAAGGTGGAGCTCCTCGTCGTCCAGGACAACTTCCTGACGCCGACGGCCCGGTTCGCCGACGTCGTTCTCCCCGCCTGCACGCAGTTCGAGACGTGGGGCGTCGAGGACGGGTGGAAGTACGGCGACGAAGTGATCCTCATGCCGAAGGTCGTCGAGCCTCCCGGCGAGTGCCGGAGCGACTACCGGATCTGCGCCGACCTCGCGACGCGTCTCGGCGTGGAGGCGGCCTTCACGGAAGGGCGCGACGAGCTTGCCTGGGTGGAGTGGGTCCTCGACCGCTACCGCGAGGGCCGATTCCCGAACCTGCCGCCTCTCGAGGAGCTCCTCGAGCGGAACGTCGGCGTCTGGGCGAAGCCGGCGACGCGCCCTGCGGTGGCGTTCGAGGAGTTCCGGAGGGACCCCGAGGCGCATCCCCTCTCGACGCCCTCGGGGAAGATCGAGATCTTCTCGAAGGCCCTCCACGAGAAGGGGAGGCCCGGCGAGATCCCGGCCGTGCCGAAGTACGTCGAGGAGGAGGAGAGCCCGTTCGGCCCGGCGGCGGAGGCGTACCCGCTGCAGGTGATCGGCCACCACACGCTCCACCGGGTCCACTCGACGCACGACAACGTCGACTGGCTGGAGGAGGCGTTCCCGCAGCGCGTCTTCCTGAACCCGCTCGACGCGAAGGCGCGCGGGATCGAGGACGGCGACGAGGTCCGCGTCTTCAACGCCCGCGGCGCCGTCCGCCTCCGCTGCCGGGTCACGCCGCGGATCCTCCCGGGGGTGATCGACATCCCGCAGGGAGCGTGGTGGACGCCCGACGAGCGGGGCGAGGACCGCCGCGGCAACGTGAACGTCCTGACGAGC